>DASXDR010000141.1:0-46238 GCA_036490535.1 Tepidisphaeraceae bacterium
GAAAGTCCGATTGCCCCGTGCTTGTTCAATTCATCGCGGGCAATTTCGTTCAGCTCACCCGTAGTCACCCCCGCGCGAACCGCTGCTTTCATCTCCTGCAAAATGGCGTGCCCCAATCGCCCCGCAGCACGCATGAGCTCAATCTCACGCCGGGTTTTAATGATAATAGGCATAACGATGAACGCTGAACTATGAACGCTGAACGCTGAAAGAAATCCGTGTTCTTTTTTTTCAGCGTTCAGCGTTCATAGTTCAGCGTTTTCTTTAGTACCGTTCTCCCTTGATGCGTCCTTTGCTCAGGAAGCCATTGTAGTTTCGCATGAGGAGGTTGGCTTCGACGCGTTGGATCATGTCCAGGGCGACGGCAACGACGATCAGCAAACCTGTACCGCCGAGGAAGGCGGTAATTTGCCAGGGAATACCCATGGTTCCAGCGACAGCCGGCGGAAGCACTGCAATTACTGCAAGAGCCGCTCCGCCCACATAGGTGATGCGCATCATGACTTTTTCCAGATAATCACTGGTGCGCTTGCCGGGGCGGAGGCCGGGGATGAATGAACCGTAATCGCGCAATTGATCAGCCATGTCCTTGGGCTGGAACTGCACGGTGGTCCAGAAGTAGGCGAAGAAATAAATCAGGATGATTTCGGTAATGATGTAAATATATCCGGTGCGCTGGAACTCGGTAAAGAAAAAGGTGGAGACATACCCATACCAGCTATCCTGCTTGCCAATATTGGTAATCTGTCCATTGAGCCAACCTAGGCCCATGGCGGGGAAAAGCATGAGCGATTGGGCGAAGATGATCGGCATCACGCCACCGTGATTAACGCGGAGAGGCAGGTATTGCTTCTGGCCACCATACACACGACGGCCGCGCGTATGCTTGGCCTGCTGAATAGGGATTCGCCGCTGGGCGTTGGTGATGAGAATCGAACCAGCCACCACGAAGACGAATGCGGCAATCAAAAATAGGATTTTGCCGGGCGTGATCGGCTTATTCGGATCAGCATTCTGGGTCAGATTTGTCTCACTGATCAACATGATAATCGCCTGCGGCATGCGCGCGACGATACCGGCGAGAATGATCAACGACACGCCGTTACCCAGGCCATATTCGTCAATCTGCTCACCGATCCACATGAGGAAGATACACCCTGCGGTCAATGAAGTGATGCCAGCTAGCCAGAAAGTGGTGGTATGGTGAAACGCAGGTAATACCTGGGAATTTGCAGCGTTCCCTCCATCAAGGTGATACAGGTAAAAGACTGCCTGCATCACGCAGAGAGGCACGGTGGCGTAGCGGGTCCACTCCTGAATCTTCTGTTGCCCGGTCTGGCCTTCCTTCTGCAGCTTTTCCAACGAAGGCATGACGGTTCCGAGCAATTGGAAAATAATTGCCGCGGAGATGTAGGGCATGATGCCCAAACCAAAAACGGTACTTTGCGAGAGATTTCCGCCGGAGAAAATCGAGACGTAGCTGGCGAGCTGGTCGAATGGCGATCCGCCGCCTTTTCCCGGGACGGAGGCTGCGTGCATTTTATCCTGATCGACGCCGGGCAGCGGAATGTGATAGCCAATGCGATAAATCAGGAGCATGAACAGGGTGAATATCACCTTGTTACGAAGCTCAGGAACGCGAAAGATATTGACGAATGTTTTGAGCATAAAAGTCAGATTGCCAGTTGCCAGTTATTAGTTGCCAGCAAATACAACCGCTGTGTCACTGGCAACTGATAACTAACAACTGGCAACTATTGTATCATTCTGCTTTGGCTTCCGCTGCAGGAGCAGCCGGGGTTTCTTCAGTCTTCTTGGCTTTGGGGCGCAGAACAAATTTCTTTTTCACCTTGGGCAACTGATACGCTTCGCCCTTGAGATTCTGCAGCGTGGCGCCGAGCTTATTGAGCTGCTCGAAAGCGGACTTGCTGAAACGTGAAGCGGTAATCGTCAGCTTCTTGGTCAGCTTGCCTTCGCCGAGAATTTTCACTGGATATTTGGTATCGGGGATCAAACCCTTTTCCTTCAGGACGCTGGCGTCCACCGTGCTGCCGGCGTCGAAAATTTCGAGGTCAGCCAGATTCACGATGTGATGATGGCGGGCAAATTCAGCGTTAGAAAAACCGCGTTTGGGTAGGCGGCGATAGATGGGGGTCTGCCCATGTTCGTGGCCGCGCTTGACGTATTTACCGACGCGGGCCTTGGCGCCTTTGTTGCCTCGGCCGGAGGTTTTGCCCATGCCGCTGGATTCGCCGCGACCTTTGCGCTTAGGCAAATCGTTTTTGGGGGCCAGGGCGGTAATTTCGTGTAACATGCTCATGACAAATCCAACGCGGTGCGTTGCACCGCCGCTAAACAAAATTCAATTTATCAGACAGTAGCGACCTCGCCGGCTGACTTGGCGAGTTGCACGCCGCGGTGCTGTTCCACCTGCTCGCGATTCTGCAATTGACGGAGGGCGGCGAGCGTGGCTTTCACCAGATTCTTGGGGCTGGTAGAGCCATAGGCTTTGGTAAGGATGTCGGTGATGCCGGCGAGTTCCAGAACAGGGCGGACACTCTTGCCAGCGGTAACGCCGGTGCCGGGACGGGCGGGAACCAACACTACGGTGCTGGCGCCGCTGGTGCCTTTGGAAATATGTGGAATGGTTGAACCTTTGAGCTGCACTTTGAACATCGCCTTGCGGGCGTCTTTGGTGGCTTTCTCGACGGCGGGTGGAACTTCGTTGGCCTTGCCGTATCCGATGCCGACATTGCCGCGGCGATCGCCGGCGATAACCAAGGCGCCGAAGCTGAAGGTACGGCCACCTTTGACCACCTTCGAACACCGATAGATGCGAACCACAGCCGATTCGAGGCCTGATTCATCACGGTCGCGCTCGCGGCGTGGGCCACGGCCGCGGCCATCGCCGCGCTGGCCACCACCACGCTGATCACGCCGTGGTTGTTCCGCCTGGTGTGGTGCGCCACCAGACGGCGCAGCACCGCTTGCCTCGGGGGCTGGCGTCGAGGCTGGCTCCGGAGCCGCCTGGGGTTGTTGCTGATCTTGGGTTTGTTCTTCGGCCATAGTTGTTCTCAATACTCGCCTCCCAAGGGAAGCGGCTAAACGAATACTAGAATTTCAATCCACCTTCGCGGGCGGCGTCGGCTAATGCCTTGACCCGGCCATGATATTTGCGGCCATTGCGATCGAAGGCGACGGCGGTGATGCCGGCGGCCTTGGCGCGATCAGCGATGGCTTTGCCGATCAGCTTTGCCGCAGCGACATTGCCGCCATTTTTCAGATCACCCAACACTTCGTCGGTGGTGCTGCCCACGGAGACGATGGTTTTGCCCTGCGAATCGTCGATGACCTGTGCGTAAATATGCTTGCTGGAACGGAACACGGAAAGGCGGGGCCGTTCGGTGGTGCCGAACAGGCTGGAACGGATCGAGCCTTTGCGGCGGAGCAAGCGAGTGGTTTTTGCTTTGTTTTTGTCTGCCATAACTTTCTCCATTCAACATGGTCGCTAAAGCGACCACGCCGCGTACTTATTTTGCTGCTCCTGCGCCGGCGAAAGCTTTGCCTGGCTTGATCTTGACCTGTTCGCCCTGATAACGAATTCCCTTGCCCTTGTACGGTTCGGGCTTGCGAATCTTGCGGATATCCGAGGCGAACTGGCCAACCAATTGTTTATCCGGACCGCTGATGGCGATCTTGGTGGTGCCGTCGAGAGCGACATTCAGGCCAGTGGGGATATTGAGGCTTATCGTGTTGGCATAGCCGACGGAGAAGACCAGAGTCTTGCCCTTTTGTTCGACTTTGTAACCGACGCCCTGAATTTCGAGGTTTTTAGCGTAGCCCTGTGTGACGCCGATGACCATGTTCTGGAGGATCGCGCGGGTGAGGCCGTGCAGGGCCTTGCTCTGCTTCTCATCGTCAGGACGAGTGACGACGAGTTCTTTCTTGGCATCATCCATCTTCACCGTGATGGCGGGATGCACATTGAACTCGAGCTTACCCTTGGGGCCTTCAACTTTCACCAGATGATCCGCCACGGCGATTTTTACGCCGGAGGTCACGGGGACGGGTTTTTTTCCGATACGGCTCATAATAAATCTCGTTAGTTGTTAATTGTTAATTGATAGTTGTTAGTTGCCTTTAAACAACTAACCACTAACCAATATCAACTAACCGTACAAAGTAATTCGCCTCCAACATTTGCTTCCCGCGCTCTGCGGTCGCTCATGACGCCTTTGCTGGTGGAGACGACGCAGATACCCATGCCATTGAGGACGTTGGGGAGTTGCTCGACTTTATTGTAAACGCGCCGGCCGGGCTTGGAGGCGCGGTCGATGGCGTGAATGACTTTCTCGCCGGTGTTGGAATATTTCAGCTTGATGCGGATCTGGCCCTGCGAGTCGTCGGCGACGACATCGAATTCTTCGATGTAGCCTTCGTCCTTGAGCACCTGGGCAATGCCAGTGCAGATCTTGCTTTTGGGAATGAGGACCTGGCGGCGACCAACGCGATTGGCGTTGCGAAGGCGAGTCAGCATATCCGCGATGGGGTCTTGGTTATTCATACGTTTGTTCTCTGTACATCAGTCCTACAGCCAGGCTGCAGGCTTTTAGTTTCTCATCCTCACCAACTGGCTTTCTTCAAACCGGGAATCTTTCCAGCCAGGGCCAGCTCTCGCAGCATGATGCGCGAGACTTTGAACTTGCGCAGATAAGCATGCGAACGGCCCGTGATCTCGCAGCGATTCTTGGAGCGCGTCGGGCTGGAATCACGCGGAAGCTTGGCCAGCGCCGCGAAATTCTTTGCCTTCTTGAGCTGCCGACGCGTTTCAGCGTAACGGAGGGCCAGTGCTTGACGGCGCTTCTGTTTGGATATCCAGGCTTTGGTTGCCATAAATTACGTGTCCTTTTTCGAATCATCGCGGAATGGCATCCCGAACTGCTTGAGCAATTCGCGGCCTTCTTCCACGTTCTTTGCCGTTGTCACCATGGTGATATTCATTCCTTGCTGGAAGGTCACCGCAGTGGCGTCGACTTCGGGGAATACGGTCTGTTCGGTAAATCCAAAGTTGTAATTACCTCCGCCATCGAATCCGTTGGGATTCAATCCGCGGAAGTCTTTCACGCGCGGGATTGCCAAGGCAATCAAGCGATCGAGAAATTCGTACATCCGATTGCCACGCAGTGTGACCTTCAGGCCGGTCTCCTGGCCTTCGCGAACTTTGAAATTCGCGACGCTCTTCTTGGCCTTGGTGCGAACTGGCCTTTGGCCGGCAATGACGGCAAGTTCTTTTTCGGCCTGCTCGAGCTTGCCCTTTTCGCCGCTGGTCACTGCCTTGCCGAGGCCCATGGAGATCACGATCTTCTCCAGGCGGGGAACTGCGTTCGTGTTCGTGAGCTTGAAGTGTTCCTTCAAAGCGGGGACGACACGGTCATTATAGGCGAGCTTCAAACGCGCCGGTGGAGCTGGCGCGGCAGGACCTTCGTCTGCTGCTTCAGCCTGCTGCGCCTCGGCGGCGGCTTTGGCTTTCTTGGCCTTGGCCGCGGCGGCCTTGGCCTGGCCTTCTGCCTTCTTCTTTTCTTTTTCTTTCTTTTCTTGCTCGGACATAACTGCCTCTTATCTCAAAGCGGCGCTTCGAATCGCCGCATATGTCAACCCGGCCCAAGGGCCGGGGCTAAACGAATAATTTATTTGCCGATCTTTCCTAAATCGGTGCCACCTTTGGTGACGCGATGCTTGGCGCCATCGCGGGTTTCAAATTTCACCCGGGTGCCTTTGCCGGTGGACGGATCAACTGGCATTACATTGCTCAAGTGGATCGGGGCGTCCTTTTGAATGCGCCCGCCTTGCGGATAACGCTGACTGGGACGCACGTGTTTCCACACGCGATTGATACCTTCGACCACTACGCGTTCACGCTCGCCCAGGATGCGCATTACGCGGCCCGTCTTGCCTTTGTCGGCTCCGGCAATCACCACGACGATGTCGCCATTTTTTACTCGCGTTGCCATATAAAACCTGATAGTTGATAGTTGTTAGTTGATAGTTGTATTTGCAAATAACAACTATCAACTATCCATTAACACTCACACCACTTCACTCGCTAACGACACGATCTTCATGAAATTCTTATCACGCAGCTCACGGGCGACGGCACCAAAGATACGCGTGCCGCGCGGATTGTTTTCTTTATCAATAACAACCGCTGCGTTGTGGTCGAAACGGACATACGAGCCATCCGGCCGGCGCGTGGGCTGCTTGGTGCGGACCACGACACACCGAATCACGTCACCCTGCTTCACTTCACCGGTGGGAAGGGCCTTCTTGACGGCGCAGATGATGATGTCACCCACGCCGGCGACGCGGCGTTTCATCTTGCCACTGGCGGTGCTGCCGCGCAGCACACGGATGCACATGGCCTGGCGGGCGCCACTGTTATCCGCGATGTCGATTACTGTTTGCTGCTGGATCATAAATTCTCGTTGTTAGTTGATAGTTGTTAGTTGATAGTTGTTTTTGCAATCACAACTATCAACTATCAATTAACCATTACCTCTTTTGTGGAGCCTGGCCGGTCATGACTTCCTCGGCGGACAATTGCACTGCTTTTTCCGGGGCCTTCTGCACGATGCGGAGCAGGCGATGATGCTTGGTCTTGGAAAGCGGACGGCACTCGGCGATTTCCACGACATCGCCTTCATTGGCTTCGTTCTTATCGTCATGGGCCTGGAATGTCGTGCGGCGCTTCAGGTACTTGCCGTACTTGGGGTGCCGGCTCTGGAACTCGACGACTACCTTGATGGTCTTGTCGGCCTTGTTCGAAGCGACGACGCCCTGAATCGTGCGGAGCAGTGGGCGTTCAGTATTGTTCTCTTGCGTTTGGGTCATAAAAATACTTTCTTTCAATCGCTAAACCGCCAAGCGGTTATTTCGACTTTTGCTCCGTTTGCCGCTGCGTCTGGAGCGTCAGAATCCGGGCGATATCGCGGCGGGTTGCCTTGAGCTGGCTGGGATTTTCCAGCTTCTGGGTGACCGCCTGCGTGCGCAGGTCGAAAAGATGACGGCGCTTGCCGTTGAGCTCATCGTTGAGAGCGTTTTGATCTTTTTCTTTGAGTTCTTTGAAGGTCATGGGTGATCCTTTTAAGACATGGTCACTAAAGTGACCACGCCGCAAAATCAGGCGATGGCATGTCTCCGTTTGACGAAGCGAGTCTTTACGCTCATCTTGTGAGCGACACGAGCGAGGCATTTCTTTGCAGTCGGTTCATCGACGCCGGCGACTTCGAACAGCATGGTGCCGGGCTTGACGACAGCGGCCCAGAATTCGGGTTCGCCCTTACCGCTACCCATACGAATTTCCAGGGGCTTAGCCGAGATCGGCTTGTGCGGGAAGATGCGGATGTACAAACGACCTTCACGCCGCATGTAGTGCTGGGCCGCGACGCGGCCGGCTTCGATTTCCTTGGCGCTGATCCAGGCGGGTTCGAGTGTTTGCAGGCCGTATTCGCCGAAGGCGACATAATTGCCGCGCGTGGCGTTGCCCTTCATTTTGCCGCGCTGGCTTTTGCGGAACTTAACTCGTTTGGGCATTAAAGGCATAGGACACTCTTTTCGATTAACGCGGTGCTACGCACCGCCGCCAAATATTTGCAAATTAACGACGACCTCTGCGTGGACCACCGCCGGGGCGGACGTCGGTTTCGAGGACTTCTTCGCCGTACATCCCGCGATAGATCCAGGTTTTGACACCGATCGTGCCGTAGGTGGTGTAAGCCACCGCGTAGCCGTAATCGACGTTGGCCTGCAATGTTGTCAGCGGAATCGATCCAACCACGACGGCTTCGCTGCGGGCGATTTCAGCACCACCGAGACGGCCGCTCATGTTGATCTTGATTCCCTTGGCTCCGGCGCCCATCGTGGCGTCGGTGCGCTGCTTCATCACGCGGCGGAAGCTGGCGCGCTTCTTCAATTGCTCGGCGATCGCTTCGGCGACTAATTGGGCATTCAAATCAGGATTCTTAATTTCGATAACTTTGATCGGAGCGACTTTGCGCTTGATCAGGTCTTCGAGCTGTTCGCGAAGCTTGTCGACTTCGGCGCCCTTGGGGCCGATGACCAGACCAGGACGAGCCGTGCGGATGGTGATGGTCACCTCTTCGCGCGTACGCTCGATCATGATGTCGCTGACGGCGGCGAATGGAGGCTGGCGATTCAGCTTTTGATCGACATAGCGACGCACTTTGAAATCCTCGACAAGGAAGTCACCGTACGCAGCCTTGGGGGCGTACCAGCGGCTCTTCCAGTCTTCGGTGATGCCAGTGCGGAATCCAGTTGGGTTTACTTTTTGGCCCATAAGTTTCTCAGAAAGACATGGTCACTAAAGACTTCGACAAGCTCAGTCCGGGGCGACCACGCCGCAAAATTACTTCTGTTCCCTTTCATCCAAAACCACGACGAGGTGGCTGGTGCGCTTGTGAATCGAATATGCCTTGCCGCGATCCTTCGGCTGAAAACGCTTGATCACCGGGCCCGGATCAACCCAGGCTTGCGAAACAAACAGGGTGTTGCGCGTGGGGACTTCGGATTCGGCGGCGTTGGCGACGGCGGAGCGGATGACCTTTTCGATCATGCCGCTGGAGCGCTGCTTGTGGAATTTCAGCAGCGAGATAGCGTCGTCGACGTTGCGGCCGCGGATCATGTTCATCACCAGCCGCGCTTTGCGGGGGGCGATGCGTGCGAAACGATGTTTGGCTTCAAAAGGCATAAGTACCTCGGAACTAACGCGGTCCTGCGGACCGCGGCTAAATATTTCTGTCGTTATCCTTTTGCGGGAGCGGGGGCGGCGCCGGCGGGACCTTCGGTCTTGCGGCCGGAGTGACCCTTGAACGAACGTGTCGGAGAAAACTCACCGAGCTTGTGGCCGACCATGTCTTCCTGAACGAACACCTTCAGGAATTTGTTGCCGTTATGAACCTCAAACGTGTGGCCCACAAATTCCGGAATGATCGTGCAGGCACGAGCCCAGGTCTTGATCGGGCTCTTGGCGCGACGCTCATTCAAAGCTGCAACTTTCTTGAACAGCTTTTCGTTTACGAACGGACCTTTTTTTGCGCTTCTGCTCATAACAATTAGTTCTCAGTTCGAGATTACAGTTTCACCGTTTGCGGACGCTGCTGATGGCTGCCGAACTTGCGGCGGCGGAGGATCAGTTTCTCGCTGGCCTTGCGCGGGCTCCGAGTGATGCCGCCCTTAGAGGGGACGCCTGTCTTGCTGACGGGCTGACGACCGCCGTTGGAGCGACCTTCACCACCACCCAGGGGGTGGTCGATGGGGTTCATGGCCTTGGCGCGAGTGTGGGGGCGATGGCCCTTGTGACGCATGCGGCCAGCCTTGCCGATGCTGACGTTGATCCAATCAATATTGCTAAGCTGCCCGATGGTGGCCCGGCAAGCGGAGCGGACGCGGCGCATTTCGCCGGAGGGGAGAATGATCACAGCCCAGTCGCCTTCGCGGGCGCTGAGTTTTCCAATGCCACCGGCGCTGCGGACCAGTTTTCCACCCTGGCCAGGATTCATTTCAATGTTGTGAATTTCCAAGCCCGTGGGAATATTGTTGAGCGGCATACAATTGCCGATTTCCGGTGGCGAATCCTGCCCGTTCACCACGCTCGCCCCAACTTTCAGGCCAAGCGGAGCCAAAATATAGGATTTTTCTCCGTCTTGGTATTGAATCAAGGCGATGAAGCAGGAGCGATTGGGATCGTATTCAAGGGCCAGGACTTTGGCAGGGACATTGTCCTTGAGGCGTTTGAAATCGACGAGGCGATAAAGGCGCTTGTTGCCGCCGCCGCGATGCTTGGAGCAGATCACGCCATGGTGATTGCGGCCCGTCGCGCGACGCTGGCCAACGCAGAGGGATTTTTCGGGCTCAAACTTGGTGAGAGTCGCCTTGTAATCCAGCACGCTACCGGCTCGGCGGCCCGCGGAAGTCGGATTGTAATATTTGACTGGCATGGTCGTTCTTTTCTTTTATTAGAACAATTCGATTTTTGAATCCTCGTGCAACGTCACAATCGCCCGCTTGAACGGCGACGTGTGCTCAATCTTGAACTTGGTCCGACGCGGCTTGCCCTTGCGAACCATCGTTCGGACGCTGGCCACTTTCACGTTATACATCTTCTCGACGGCATCCTTGATCTGGTTCTTATTTGCTTCGCCGCGCACTTCAAACGCATAGGTATTCCGCGTCTGCTGATGATGCGTGCTCTTTTCGGTGATCAGAGGTTTTACGATGGTTTCGGTAAGCATGGATAATTCCTAAGCGAGAAGTTTCTGCAAACCTTCCTTGGTCATGAGCAACGTTTTGCTTTTCAAAATGTCCCACGCATTGAGCTGATCAACAGTCGTCAGCGTGGTCTTGTGAATATTGCGGGCTGCACGCTCGAGATTTTCGTTGCGAGCGGAGAGAGCAAGAAGGCAGGAACGGTCAATGCCGAGGGCTTTGTACATCTGAGCAACGAACTTGGTCTTGGGCTGCTCGAGGCTGATTGCATCGATGATGCGAATCTCATTTGATTGAATCTTGGAGAGAATCGCGCTGTTGCGAGCGAGCTTCTTGGCCTTCTTGGGAAGGGCCTGACGCCAATCTTTGGGGCGCTTCTGCTTGGCGTGACCACCGCCGACGCGGACGGGCTGACGGATGCTGCCCATACGAGCGTTGCCGGTGCCTTTTTGGCGGTAGATTTTACGGGTTGAACCTTCTACTTCGCCGCGGGCCAGGGTGCGAACGGTGCCTTGGCGCTGGTTGGCGTGGTACATGACGACAGCCTGCTTGAGCAGGTTGGTGCGTACCGTGCCGCCGAGCTTGGCTTCGTCGACGGAGAACTTTTCGATCTCCTTGCCGGCCTGGTTGTAAACTGGGACTTCAATCATGGCTGTATTCCGTATTTTCTTATCACATTTCACGTTTTACGTTTCAGGCTGAAACGTGAAGACGTGAAACGTGACAAGAGATTATTCAGCTTTAGCTTTCACTTTCGCAGTCAAACTCTTCCTAACAAAAAGGAGCCCGCCGTTTGGTCCTGGCAGAGCTCCTTTGATTAGCAACAGATTATTTTCGTTATCAATCTTCACGAGCGGATGATTTCGCGTCGTGACCTGGTCCATGCCCATATGGCCGCCCATGCGGACGCCTTTTTTGGGCTTACCGCACTGACCGCGCCACGTGGCACGCGAGGCGATCGAGCCGGGCGAACGGTGCTTACGTTCCGTGCCGTGCGTAGCGGGCTGACCACCAAAGTGGTGCCGCTTCATAACGCCAGCGAAACCTTTGCCTTTGCTGACGCCGATCACATCGACGTATTGAACGCCTTCAAAATTTCCGACTTTCACTTCCGCGCCGGGCGTCAAATCGGTTCCTTCTTTCATGCGGATTTCGCGAAAGTGCTTGCGGGGGGTGACGCCGGATTTGGCACAATGGCCGATCAAGGGGAAGCTGCTGAACTTCGGCTTGATCTCTCCGCCGCCGATCTGCACGGCAAAATAGCCGTCGGTGTCGGGAGTCTTCACTTGAGTAACATTGCACGCCCCGGCCTGAACGATGGTCACAGGCACAACAGCGCCTTTGTCATCGTATATGCGGGTCATGCCGATTTTTTTTCCGAGCAATGCGGGAGTCATATTTCACTTCCAGTCGTCTGGAAATTACAAACGATAATTTTTCCTAAGACGCGTGGCCCACTGGCAATCGGGTTCTTGGATGAACCCCACGGTCTTTCACAAATTAAAAATGCTCCTTAAATCAGGAGCATGTCTCAAACGAAATTACGCCTTGATCTTCACAAATACGCCGGCCGGGACAACAAGGCGATTGAGGGCCTCGACCGTGCGTGCGTTGGGTTCGAAAATATCGATCACACGCTTGTGTGTGCGCATTTCGAACTGCTCGCGTGATTTCTTATCAATATGCGGGCTGCGAAGAACCGTATACCGCTCAATGCGGGTCGGCACGGGGATGGGGCCACAAACACGAGCATTGGTGCGCTTGGCGTGCTCGACGATCTCTTTCGCCGATGCATCCAAAGCACGATGATCGTACGCTTCCATCCGAATTCTAATCCGATCGCCCGTCATAATCTTTATACTATCCTATCTATCTCGCGCAGCTTTATCGGCAACAGGCCGACAAAGCCTCCGCCTCGACCCAAATAGATCGAGGGGAAAACTGTAGCGTGAAAAATCCCCATGTCAAGTTGCCAAAATATGAAACCTCATCAAACGCTCATGGTACGATAACTCCCTCTATGCCCCCTGCTTTACGAATCACCAGCGAAGATAATCCCCGCATTAAACAGCTGCTCCACTTGCACAAAAACCGCGATCGCCGCCAGGCTGGAGTATTTATTGCCGAAGGAGAGCGAGAAATCGAGCGAGCTCTGGCGGCGGGGTTAAAAATTCAGCAGTTTTTCTATTGTCCGGAGTTTGGAGCTCCTTTTCGAATGAAGATTAACTCCGAAGCGGACGTATTTGAGTTAACTCAAAAGCTGTTTTTGAAAATTGCCTATCTCGAGCGGCCGGAAGGGGTGCTCGCAGTTTTCGAAGAGCCGCATTGGTCGCTTGAATCGCTTCCTGTCGGCAATCTCTATCTGATTGCCACGGGCATCGAAAAGCCGGGCAACCTCGGCGCTATGGCCCGCACCGCCTCGGCGGCGGGATGTGCCGCGATGATCATCGCTGATGAAAACGTGGATGCCTTTAATCCCAATGCCATTCGCGCCAGCACGGGAGCCGTGTTTTCGCTCCCGATTCTCAGTCTGTCTTCCGAGCAGGCGATCCGATTCTGCGAGAAGCGCCGCATCCAAATCGCCGCCGCCATCGTCGGTGCCGAAAAAGACTACACTCAAATCGATTTCACATCCCCCACTGCTATCGTCATCGGCTCCGAAGATAAAGGCCTCCCGGAAATCTGGCGCTCCGCTGGCATCGGCATCAGCATCCCCATGGCTATCGGCGTGGTTGATTCGCTCAACGCGTCTACATCAGCAGCGATTCTGTTATTTGAAGCCGTGAACCAGCAGAGAACGCGAAAGCGCGAAGGCGCGAAAGATTAAAACTCCCCTCGCGGCATTTCCTCGCGTCTTCGCGTTCTTTTTTAATCAAGCCACCGCGATTTGCTCTTCCTCTGCGGAATCTGCCTGCCACCAGACCACGAGCCAAGCTGCGACTCGCCCGAAGAACATGGTCGCGGTTAGCACATACAACCCCCCGCCGACGGTAGCGACGGTATCAAACGACAACCCCGCATTGCTGATCGCACTGACGATATGAAACAGCGCCCGATCCGCCGGCATTTCCGGTGTCACGGTCAGAAAAATCAACAGCGCCCCCAACACCGCAATCCAGAAAATTCCTATCCAGATCATCGCGATGGCAAACGACCGCGCTACCTTTTGCCCGGAAAGTGTCTGCCTGATGCCACGAAATATTTCCGCCACCGCCGTCACTTTCATCCCGCCCCCGGTCGATGCCGGGGCACCCCCAATGGCCATCGCCAAAATCACGATCCACTGCACAGCCCTGCTCAAGCTTCCCATCGCAAATAGTGGCAATCCCAAAGTCCTGCTGTTCACTGAAATCCCTGATGCAGCAGATAATGCTCCCGAAAAATCATTCCCCGCAATCGACGAAGCAGCCATCGAAAAAACAAATATCAATGCCGCAATCACCACATAAACCCCCGCATACCATGTCAGCACGGTCATCGTCTGCCGGCTCAACGCCCCTCCGCGCCGTGTCGTCCAGGCCATCAACTCCATCAGCACCGGCAACCCTAATGACCCCGCAATCGCCAGCGGGAAAATAATCACCTGCGTCTGCCAATCGTGCATCCCCGGCAGCGTCCCCGTAAACAATCCACAATTCCCAAAACTGCTCACCGCCAGGAAAATCGCATCCGGGATATTTCTTCCCGGCAACAAGAAAATCGTTCCCGCGGCGCACGGCATCACCGTATAGAAAACGCTTGCTCGAATAATCTGCCCCGGCGTCCAGGGCAAGCGCGCTACTCGCCTTACCGCCAATCCGCCGACAATAAAGCAGAACAAAATACCGACGAACATGAGCCCCAGTATGGTCGCAATCGCCAGCGGCTGATATTGCTCCAATGGAATGCTCGATTGAAATCCGGTGAGCGTTGCCGCATTGACCGCTGCAAAGATCGCGCGATCCGAATTCATTTCATTGCCAGCAATGCTCGCCGCCGGAGATCGCAGCAGAAAATATCCACCCAGAATTATCAGCACATAAGCGGGAAATAGCCAATTCGCTACATTCGCCGCCAAGCTGTCCGCCGATGATGGCTGTAAAACCGCGCGCTCCACAGATGAGGGGGATTTGTGCCGAGGTTGTGGGTTTTGTCAAATGAAGAGCATTGAACCAACAAGGCGCGAAGACGCCAAGAAAATTTCAGTAAAGATTTTTCCGTCGTGACTTCGTGCCTTGGTGGTTTAATAATCTGTCCATGCACCGCCTCACGCGCCTAGTGCGTTTCGCCATCAACACCGAGCAGGATGCGCAGCTCTCCTCGCCGGCCACCAACAGCTACGCCGGCTATCCCTCTCTCACCGGCGCTGGCCAGTATTTTGAATTGGCTGTCAGCGTGGAAGGTCCTCTTGCTCCGCCTGGCGATTATCTACTGAACATCAAGCAAATTGATCAGCAAACCCGCATCAAAGCGATTCCCATTTTCGCCAACGATCTACGCGAAAAAAAATTCGGCACAGGGATCTTCACCCTTCAGCGCAGCGCTGCCGCCCTACAAAACGCGTGGCCCGGAGTTTCGCTGGTGCGGCTGCAACTGCATCTGACCCCATTCCTATCCATCACCTGGAATTCTTCGGAGAACGACATGATTCGCATCGCTCAGAAATTTGAATTTTGCGCCTCGCATCGCCTGCACAATCCCAGTTTGAGCGATGAAGAAAACCGAAAAATTTTCGGCAAATGCAATAATCCGCGCGGACATGGGCACAACTATGAAGTGGAAGTAATTCTCGCCGGCAAACCCGACGCCAATGGCCGTCTGATCCCCCTCCCCGATTTCGAGCGCATTGTCACCGATACCGTGATCGACAAATTCGATCACAAAAACCTCAACTGCGAGCTCTCCGAATTCCAAAACATCAATCCTTCTGTTGAAAATATTGCGCAGGTAATCTATAAAATGTTAAAACCTTGCTTTGGTGGACATTCGCAATTAGCATCTGTAACCGTTTGGGAAACCCCTAAGACTTTCTGTGAATATAGCGAACAGGGCGATTAGCGGCCTCGAAAAGGGCATGAAAGGGGTTTCAGCGTTGTCGCTGGCATATAAAGGACTTATGCGTTTTGCGCAAATCGGATTTGCGGCAGTCTGCTCGTCTCAACCGACCCGTATGATCTTGGTAGTACTAGTGGAAAGTGAGGCAGAACATGTCAGTTATTCATCATGATCGGCACCCGAGTTTGAATTCGCATCGTGTTTCGCACCGGTCGGAAATCGCCGCCCGTCGGCTCTTTTCCGATTTCAATACCTGGGCCTCGCCCAGCGCGGCAACCTATAGCTTCCCAGCATCTCCTTCACGCTGGAAACGCTCTCGTCGCACGGCTATGAAATGCGTGCGATCCATCGTCGGCATTGATCAGGATTACACTATCATGACCGACATCGCCGCCGGCAATACCGACGCGCTGACGAGGCTCCACCAACGCTACGGCGGAGTGGTTTATGCGATTTGCCTGCGCGTGCTGGGCAATCACGCCGAGGCGGAAGAGTGCGTGATTAATATCTTCTGGGAAATCTGGAATCGCAGCAGCCGCTATGATGCCGAGCGCGCCGCCCCCCTGACTTATATCACCACGCTGGCGCGATCACGGGCGATCGATCGGCGTCGCAGCAACAACGTGCACAATCATTCCGGCGTGAGCCTGGATTCCGGACGCGAGCAATCGCTCGGTGCGTCGCTTGCATCGCCCGTGCTCGATCCTGCCACTGCAACGATTCATGCGGAAGTGCGTGGCCGAATCTCTTCAGCGATGCAGAAATTGGATCCAATTCATCGCGAGATTATCGAGTGCTCTTATTTCGATGGCCTGAGCCACAGCCAGATCGCCAGCAAACTTGGTAAGCCCCTAGGCACGATTAAAACTTTCATCCGGCAAAGCCTCAGCCAATTACGCCAGGCCCTGGGAAGGGATGAAGATATGGTGCCAGCACTTGCGCGCGTAACGCATTAAAAGAATCTAAATAATTTAGAGACAGATGCCCACGGATCGAATGCCGTGGGCTTTTAATTGGTGGGACCGCTGCCGGTTAATGAGCTGTTGGCTACGCCGGCCACTTTGTAACCAGCCTGGCGCACGGCAGCGATTAATTGATCGGGCTTGGTCTTCCTACTGGAATACAACACCGAAGCCTGCCCCGTGGGAAAATCGACCTCGGCTTCGCGCACTCCAGGCAATGCAGCCAGCGTTTGCTGAATCTTCTTTTCACAATTGTGACAATGCATACCTTCAATGCGAATGATCGCTAACTGATCTTGATGGTCTTTTTTATCTACTGCCATTTCTAAAATTCGCTCCAACGCGCTTTGAGCTTTTCATACGTTAGATCGGTTCGAAAGGATCGGCAAGGATAAAAACTTTGCCACTTGTCGCTGCCTGGCGTGACAAGGCAGACAAAACGACAGGTTGGTAAAACCATAAATACTTCGCAAATCCGCGATATTAGCTAAGTTTCCGCGTTTTTGTACAAATGATCCGTTTTGGCACCTCTTTTGCTGATAATACAAACGTGAGAACGATTGATATTCGAAAGAATAGTTGGTGGTTCCCACATTAATTTGCCCGCGCATACCGACCCCCCCACTCCTGTGGGATCCACGGGTCGGACCCCATAGCCCGCGGCTGACGCGTAGAAACGTCAGCCGTTTTTTTTTGCGCGCATATTGCCGAGCTTGCTAGTCACTGAAGTGACTAGCCCGCAATTCTGTGAGGTAGAGACTTGGGAATTTTTATGAAATCGTTTTGCGAATTGCTTGATGGCCTATGTCGGTGCGGTAGTGCATCCCGTCAAAATGAATGAGCTTCATCGCTTCGTACGCACGCTTCTGGGCTTCGGCATAGGTATCTCCAATTGCCGTAACCGCCAGAACTCGCCCGCCTGCCGTGACCAATTGTTTGCCATTCATCGCCGTGCCGGAATGGAAAACTTTGACATCACGCATGCCGTCGGCTTTTTCGATGCCCGTAACAGGTAAGCCGGTCGGATAATCCCCGGGATATCCTTTTGATGTGGCCACGACACACATAGCCGGCCGCGAGTCCCATTTCAGCGTAACCTGATCAAGCTTGCCATCGGCGACGGCGAGCATGATTTCCGCGACATCACTTTGCAGGCGCATCATCAGAGGCTGGGTTTCAGGATCGCCAAATCGGCAATTGAATTCCAAAACCTTGGGCCCCTTCGGCGTGAGCATCAGCCCCGCATAAAGAATCCCGCGATATTCGATTCCATCGCGCACCAATCCATCCACAGCGGGGACCAGAATGGTTCGTTCAATGTCCGCCAGCATTTGCTCGGTGACGACAGGCGTGGGTGAATACGCTCCCATGCCGCCGGTCATTGGCCCGGTGTCTCCATTGTCCACCGCTTTGTGATCCTGGCTCGGTTCAAGAAGATAAATCGATCGACCAGACACCAGCGCCAGAATCGAGCACTCCGGACCCAGTAACAGTTCTTCAACCACCACGCGCTCGCCAGCCTGTCCAAAAGCTTTTTGGCGCATGATCTTTTCGACGGCTTCCAATGCATCGCTGACGCGCGGACAAACACTGACGCCTTTTCCTTTGGCCAGACCCGTCGCCTTGATCACGCAGGGTTCATCGCGCTCGCGGATGAATTCCTCGGCGGCGCTAGCGTCGGTGAAGCTGCGCGCTTCGGCGGTAGGAATAGACTGCTGCCGCATGAGCTCTTTGGCGAACCATTTGTCAGCTTCGATCTGTGCTGCGTCTTTATTGGGACCGAAAACTTTTACGCCCTTTTTTTGGAGTACATCTGTCAGGCCTCCGGCTAATGGATCTTCCGGCCCGATCACCACAAATTCGATTTTGTTCTGAGCGACAAATTTTTCGATTCTAGCAAAATCATTTACATCGATGCGGGGAACGTTATCCGCAAACTGCGCGGTGCCAGGATTTCCGGGAAGAGCATAGAGAGCCGAAACGCGCGGCGAATCCGCGAGCTTCCACGCCAAGGCATGCTCGCGACCGCCAGAACCAATTAGCAGAGTCTTCATCCCCGCGCAGTGTAGTGCTGGCGGAGCCAGGGGCAAGAGAGGAATCTAGATCGCTGAAATCTGAATGTTGAATGCTGAAAGATCAACGTCTCATAATATCTGACCAGCTTGCGAGCAGGAACGCGTCCTATAATTCTCAGGAAATTTGCAGGCGGTGAAGAAAATTGCTTCGCAGTGGGCATGGGGTATCATTTGGCGGCTGAGCAGATGATTAATAAAACGAACAATCCGGGCAAGCTTATCGGGCGCGCGCTGCTTATTGGCAAGCGCGCTGCTGCTGAAGATGCGGAACTGCTCGCGCAACAGGGTTTGCAGGTTGAATTGTCGCATGATCCTTATGCAGCAGTGGCGGAGCTATCGAGTCGACCACTGGTTTATCGCGCGGTGGTCGTGCCGATGCCGCAGATTTTTCCGGAAGAGCTTTCATTTATTCGCGTGGTCAAGCGCAGATTTCCGCACGTGCAGGTGATCGCCAGCGAAGTACCGGAACGAAAGCTTGAAGAGATGCGCAAGCTCGGAGTGGATGCAATTCTTCTGGATACGGAAATTCGCGTGCTAACCCCTGCTGCTCCTCCCAAAGTTGAGCCGCAAATCGCGCCCGTGCAAAAATCAGTCAGCGTCAACGATTCACAACCCGTGCTGACAGCCGAGGAATTGCGCGCACTGCTCAGCGATGGCCCATTTCCTTCCAGTGGAACGGAGCGACGATGATTCGCCGGGACACATCGCGAATTCTACTTGTCGGCGAGGCAACCAGCCCGATGCACGCCACGCTGTGCGCTGCTTCGCCGCGCAGCGAAATCGTGGCCGCTCCCACGGTATTTGATGCGATTGCGGAGCTGACTGCTGAGGAATATTCCGCGGTGTTCTGTCCCACCGAGCCGATTGAGCGCAGGCCCGAATCCGCCGTAGCCACGCTGCGAAATGTCGCCGGTGATGCCCGGGTCATTCTATTCGGCCATCCCACACTCGAACCACTGGCGCGCAAAATGCTCCAGCACGGCGCGGATGATTACATTGTTACGCCAATCGAAGCAACGGAAGTCTCGCACGTGCTGACCCGACGCTTGCGTCATTTGGATCCGCCCGCGCAAACGCGGGACACGACTGAAATCCCATCTTCCCCAATGCCTTCCATCAAATCCGAATACTTGCCAACTGTTTCCCCTGCACAGGCTTCGGAAATTGATCCAAATATTTTCCTCGATGCACTTCTAAATCATCCCATTGATGCTCCCACAGCAGCCGTGGCGCAGGTGAATCGCATCATGGCGCCAGTACGGATTTCGCTGCTGCAACACAATGATGCACCTCCTCCCGCCACCGACGGATTTGTCGCTTTTTCCCAACCCGTAGACCGCCAGCGCCAGGACGCTCCGATTCTCTATCTCCAAGCCCCCGCTCACAGCGATGAACCCAAGACACGAAAATTGCTGGAAGATTTGTCAGCCGGATTTGCCAAACTCACCACGCTGCAGAATCGCTTCCTGCATCTGAAGGAATTGGCGACCACCGATGAATTAACCGGGCTGGCGAATTCGCGCTGGTTCCGCGAGCGCCTGACCAAGATCATGGAGATCGCCAGGAAGCGTAAAACGCCTGTGACGCTTCTGCTCTTTGATATTGATGATTTTAAAAAATACAACGATCGTTACGGGCATGGGGTAGGCGATGAAATTCTCAAGCAAACCGCGCAGCTCATGCGGCGATGCGTGCGCGAGCACGATCTCGTGGCACGAATTGGTGGCGACGAGTTCGCCGTAATCTTCTGGGAAAACCAGGGCCCGCGTACGGTGCGCGATCCGCATGCCGAGCCGGATACGGCGCCGGGCCGTCCGCCGCAGACGCCGGCGATCATGTGCAAGCGATTTCAATCCCTCCTGTCCAAACACACGTTTTCAGCCCTCGGCCGGGATGGACGCGGAACGCTGACAATCTCGGGAGGACTTGCCACAGCATTCTGGGATGCCGCAACACCGGAAGAATTGATCGCCGCGGCCGACAAAGCCCTCATGTTTGGCGCCAAGCGCAGTGGTAAAAATTCGATAGCGCTCGTAGGCGAAGAAAATCGCGCATAAGAAAGCCCACGGATGGCTATCCGTGGGCCTTGCGCGCATATCAACTATTGAATCACGTGGTCGGGTCAATGAAGAAGCCGTTGACGGTGCCGTAACTCCCGCCGACGGCGGTGACTTTGAAGACCACGTTGCCGCTGACTTTGAAGACGGCATATTTGCCGCCGGTCGAGGCGTTGATGGTCTGGGTGCTCAGCAGAGCGCCCGTTTTCCCGTCGTATGCAGCGACGACTTCGGATTGGGCCTGATAAATATTCTGATCCGCAATGTAGAAGGCCACCTGATGCGTTTTGCCGTCGGTAAGATCGATGCCGATCTGCAATGTGCCAGCAGCATATAGCATCGAGCCGATGCGTCCGGAGCTGGCGCGGTTGACATATTGCGAGCTGCTGGAATTGCTCGCCCACTCATAGACATATCCGTTGGTCGTCAGTGTGGCATACGACGGATCGGTCAGCGAATCGCCGGGGACATATTCGCCTTGCGTGCCATAGACACCTTTCCAGTTGCCGAGCGTGGTGGAATCGGTGCGGACATAGACGGCGGAATTGGCTGGCGTAGTAACCGGGGCGGTCACGGTAACCGCGATCGAAGCCGAGTTGCTGGTCAGCCCGGAATTGTCCGTAGCCACAGCGTAGAACGTGTAGCTGCCGGCGGATAGGCCAGTCGTGGTCACCGATTCGCTCCATGTGCCGTTGGTGGAACTGGTAACGGTACCGACGAGCGTGTCGCCACTGGTTTGCAGGCCGCTGGTTCCATTGCTTTCACGATAAAACGAGACGGATTTGATCGAGCCGCCTGCGTTGGGATCGGTAGCGGTCGCGTTTAATGTAAAACTGGCCCCGCTGGTCACAGTGATACTCGAAGCCGAAAGCACCGAAACTGTCGGAGCGACCGGTGTGGTCGTCCCTCCGCCAGAGGATGTCACGCCAGCAAGAGCGGGAACAAGAAGGTTGGCAACGGGGGAACCTAAGCCAGTAACCAGATCATAGCCGGTGGCAGCGGAGTAACCGTTGCTGCCACTGGTGATGTCGTGAAAATCTGTGGAGGGAAGTTTGTAAAGCGAAGGGAGAGTTTGCGTGGAACCATTGAGGGAAGTCAGCCCGCTGAGGCTGCGACCCTGATCGGCAATGGCGACGAGGCCAGCCCACATCGGAGCCGCCAGGCTGGTGCCGCCTTCGTAGCCGGGGATCCAAGGGGTGGACGTGCCGAAGTCATACGAATCGTAAACCGGCACGCCAGTATTGGGATCAGCAAGCATCGAGACATCGGGCACGGTACGCTTGGTGGTGCTCTGCGTGACGATGCCGGATTGGTAAGAGGGTTGGGCTTCGTATTCGCTGATGCCACCCCCACCACCGCCGGAGCTGTAGCTGCTGGTGCCATTACCCCAGGCGCTTTCGCTGACATAAGTGTCGCCGCTGACGGTGAGCGCGGTTCCGCCGACGGAGAGCACATTGGGGGATGCCGCCGGATATTCCACGCCGATAGCGCCGCCGCCGCCTCCGTAGGCGCCTTGATCGCCAGCGGAAGCGACGAAGGTGATGCCGCTATGACCGGAAGGAGTGGTGAAATAGGTGCTGTCGTAGCTGGTTTCGCTGCTGAATTCAGAACCGCCCCAGCTCATGGAGACGACCGTTACATTAGTCAGCGAGCGAGCTTCAGCAACGGCGGTGAAAAGCGAATTGGCGTTGCTGGCTTCGATGAGATCGATATTGGCATCGGGAGCGACGGCGTGGGCCCATTCGATGTCGAGCGATTCTTCCTGTTCCCAATCGCTACCGCCGGTGGAACTATACGGGCCGGAAGGATCAGTGCCGGGAAGGCTGGTGGTGCTGCCGGTTTGACTGAGCTTGGTGAAGGTAGGCGAAGAACCGCCGGCATTGAAGTCGGGCAGACCAAAATAATTCGAGAAGGCGTTAGCGTCGCTCAAGGCATTGGGATCGTCATAGGCATCGACGATGGCGATGGTCTCGCCGGCGCCATTGCCGGTGGTGCCGTTGAAATTGATATTGTTGATTCCGTAAGCGTCATCGACCTGCGTGGGAGTGAGGCCATAGGCAGTGGACGAACCGGCATAAGTGTCTTCGGTAACGGAAGTGCTGGCGGCTTTGGCGGCGGTGTGGGTTTTGGTTACGGTAATCTGCGTTGGCGTGTGATCGAAATAATATGGCAACGCAACCGGCTCGGCAGTCCATGCCGAGGCGCTGTATAACCGGCGTGGATCAAGCGCTTCGAAAGAAACGCCAGCGGAAGATCGCCGTGTGGATTGTTTGCGGAGTTTGGCAAAGAGTGAGCGGCGCGCAGAATGTCCCTGGTGCTTATTCAATCGTGTGCTCATTCGAATTGTTCCTGGAAAAAACTTGGATACTTTTACGCGACCGGCTCGTACCGGCGACAACGAGAGATCTTGAAATATTTACGGATTAATCTGAAGAAAGTTCTTTCAGAAAAACGCGGCGGCGTGAGCAGGGTTACCTGACTCAGCCGTGTTTTTCAGCGATTTATTTTATGCCTTTGATTCCTGTTGCAATGCTCGATAATCCACGGCTGGGGCCGTATCGAAATGTAAAGGACCGCGAACTTGCGCGCCAGGGGGGGTTATTTTTAGCGGAGGGACATCATCTGGTAATGCGGCTGTTGGCGTCGGATTTTCCGACGGATTCTGTTTTGGTGGATGAGCGAAAATTGCGATTGATTGAAGCATCGCTTCGGCCAGATATTCCAGTGTATGTCGCGCCGCCGGGGCTGGTGGACCAAGTGGTGGGATATCCGTTTCATGCCGGCGTGATTGCCGTAGGGCGGCGCAAGACAGAGATGAGTGTCGATGCGCTGATGCAAAGATTGCCCGGGCGTGCGCTGCTGGTCGTCTGTCCGGATTTGCGCAGCACCGAAAATCTGGGATCGATCATCCGCACGGCGGCAGGGTTCGGGGCGGATGCGCTAATCGTGGGCGAGCAATCGTGTGATCCGTTTTATCGGCAGTGCGTGCGCGTTTCGATGGGGACGATTTTTTCGCTGCCGATTATTCAATCGAAAAATCTGCTGGCTGATCTGGCCAGCATGCGGAAGCGTTGGAATATAGAATTGATTGCAACGGTACTGGATTCAAACGCGGAGAGATTGGCGGATGCGAAACCACCTGAGCGGATGGCATTAATGCTTGGTAGTGAAGATCAGGGACTGACGCCGGAGATCGTTGCATTGGCGAGTCGGCGCGTGACTCTTCCGATGTCGTGGAAGACCGATTCACTCAATGTCGCCATCGCGGCGGGGATTTTTTTGTATCATTTTACGAAGGAACGGATGTGAATACTTTCAGTGGCACTGAAGTGCCACTGCCGGTTGGTGCAATCGAGTGAGTTGTATGTCGTTGGAATGGGATTTTTGCACGTTGGCGGATCGGCTTGAGAAGGCGTTAAAAAGCGCCGAGGCGGATTTACGGCTCGAACAGGCAGTGTACGGGTTGGATACGCGCAGCGAATTGGAATTACAAAGCCTGGTCGCGGAGCATTTGCTCAAAGATTACGAGATAGCACGTGAAGTACATTATCCCTCCACGGTGGGGCGGAAATTATCCCATCGCCAGCGGTGCGATCTCGTGCTGACGCCGCGTGGGTTACCATTGAAATTGGATTCTGCTGCGCCGACGCTTTTTGATCCAGTACAGATTTGTCCGGCGGATCAGGCGCTCTGGCTGGAGGTGAAAATCGCTTACCAGTTTCGCGAAGGAGGGGCACGCCATGGCGGCTATGGCTCGCAATGGCGCAGCGCCGTGGTGGCAGATTTGCGAAAGATGGAAGCCGAGCCGCATATTAAGCACGCGGGATTGGTTTTGATTGTTTTCACGGAATCGAAAGAGATTCTGGATAAGGATGTGGAATTGTTTGAGGATGTGCTGGCGGAAAAGGAAGTATTGGCGGGATTTCGACAAGTCAGGCACGTGGATATCGTCGAGCGGATAGGCCATCGCCTGGCGACGATAGCCGTTTGGCCGACGATACAGAGATAAATTTTGCCCGATCGATCAGAAATAATGTAGGGGCGGCTTCTGCCGCCGACTGAGCTGTTCCGGCGGCTAAAGCCGACCCTACGTAAAGCGGTTTTCGAATTTGCCTAGGCGGGGCGATCTTTGTCCAGAGCGTCGAGTTTTTCGACACGCCGTGCATGGCGGCCATCGCCTAGCGGAGTGTTGAGGAACATCTCGACAATAGCGCGGACCTGATCGGAACCCAGCAGATCGGAGCCGATGCAGACGACATTGCAGTGATGATGCTCGCGAGCCCGGCGGCTGGTCACTTCGTCATGCACGGCAGCCGCGCGCACGCCGCGGATTTTATTGGCGACGATGGTCATGCCGATGCCGGAACCGTCCAGCAGGATGCCGACTTCGTATTCGCCGGAGCCGACCGCGCGCGAGGCGGGCGTGGCAAAGTCCGGATAGTCCACACCGGTGGAATCGAAACAGCCAAAATCTTTGACCTCATGCCCGAGCCGTTGCAGGTGGGGCAGAAGCTGCCGTTTGGCTTCGAATCCGCGATGATCGCAGGCGATGGCGATCTTCATAAATGATTACTCCGTCGTTCCTCTTGCCGTCAGACCAAATGAAGGGCTGCAAACTGATCGGCTATAAGCGTATTCAATCTGCGCGCTAATGACAAATATAGAGCGAGATCGCCACCGATAGGATCGTCAATATCACCTGCCGGATCAAGAAGATGGATTTTATTGGCCGCCGATGGCGCCATGGCCAACGCAGCCCGGCGATGATTCTCGCCCATAACAAAAATGGCGTCGGACTGATGAATCAACTCCGGGGTGAGCGGCCGAGAACGATGGCGCGATAAGTCGCTGCCGAGCTGCTCCAGGGCCGCGATCGCCGGCACAGCCGCCCTGCTACCGGGAGCAGCCACAATGCCTGCGGAGCCGATGATTAAGCCCTTCTCGACTAAATTATCCGTGGAGGTTTTTAATTGCTTGGCAGCGATTAATTTTGCCAGCGCCTCGGCCATGGGAGATCGGCAGGTGTTTCCCGAGCAGACGAAAAGAATATGAGTCTTGAGCATCTTCTGAATAATGCGATCATCGTACACACCTTCGCGCACGATGCGATAGGCCCCCTGCTCAACTTTGATCAGCGTCGATGGGCGGGAATAACGAGTGGGGCCGGCGTCGAGGATCAAGTCGACTTTATCCGCCCATTGCTCCAGCGCGCCGCCAGCGCTGATCGCTGCGACGGGTTCATCCACCTGCAGTAAAATCTGCGTGGTGGCGGAATGATCCGGGCAGCGGAGGGTAACAGTGCCGCGGTAATAAATCTCGGATTCATCCAGGTCAAGCGAATCCGCCGTCTTGCTGCGCGTATTGGCATCGACATCAAAAATCATTCCCACCGGACCAGGCCAGAGCTTTTTCATCAGGCGATTTCCTATCTCGCTCACCGGGCCGAGATATTTTTTACCTTGATCGGCCGAACCTACATGCAACGCCGGCGGGACCTCATTATTGCCGCGAAGTTTTTTGAGCTGCTCGGCGCCTGGATGCGTAAGCACAGCCGCCACGCCATAGGTCGTTTCCGTGGGAACGATCACCATGCGGCCATTGCGCAGACGCTCAACAGCATCGGCGACGATAGCGGCATCGCTGGCAGTATCCAGAAGTTTGATAATTTTCGCCGGCATATCCGATGGCCATTGAATCATTGCACGGCTAAGCGGATGATTCAACTCGTATGAATCATTGCCCTATATCTGATAGCTTTCGTAAAATAGCGTTCTCACTTAATTGGCGTTGGGCGCTCGTACTGCTAATTTTGTTGCTCCCATTGACCACGGTACGAGCCGACGTGCTCAAGCCCGATTCATCAGTCGATGACATTCTGAATGTCTTGCATGACGACGGCACCGGCCTGCACGATTTCACGGCCAAGGTGACGCTCACCGAAGAAGACGCCGCCGCCGGCGATTCGACCAGCCGCGCGGGAACGGTCTATTTCCAGAAGAAATCGGATGGAAATGCTCGCATCCATGTTCTCTTCGACACGCAAACCTCCGGCGGCGCAACCACCGATCAGAAAGTGGAATATCTTTTGGCGGATGGCTGGCTCACCGACCGCGATTATTCGCGCAAGACCGAAATTGTCCGCCAGGTGCTCAAGCCCGGCGAAAAAGTCGACCTCCTCAAGCTCGGCGAAGGGCCCTTCCCCCTGCCCATCGGTCAGACTAAAGAAGATGTACATCAGCAATTTGATGTGAGCAAAGTTCCCCCCGCCAAGAACGATCCCGCTGATTCCGTGCATCTGAAATTAGCCCCCAAGGAGAGTACGCAGTTCGCCGACAAATTTTCCGCCATCGATGTTTACGTCAACCTCAAGACGGGTTTCCCCAATCGCATCGTCACCATCGACGACAATCAAACTGTCATCCGCACGACCGATCTCGATGTGACTGCTCGCAACAGCGATGTGGGTGATAAAGAATTCAAGCTTGGAGAAATTGGCTCAGACTGGAACCGCCGCACCGAGCCGTTTGAGCAATGACAAATTCCTCTCGATACACCGCATCAATGATCTCGCTCTCTCGCGGCCTTGTGGCTTCAACGGCGAGGGGTTTTATTTTCGTTTCGATTTTCTCCTTTTTTCTAATTTCTCCTGCGCTCGCCAATCCTCCTGATTTCGGCCCTAGCGTTCTGATTCTCAACCCTTCCATGAAGGACATCCAACCGCGCCTCGACGCCATTTTCGCGCAGCAAGAACGCGCCCAATTCGGCGACGGCCGTATCGCCTACCTCTTCGAGCCCGGCACCTATCATCTCGATGTGCGCCTCGGTTTTTACATGCAAGCCCTCGGTCTTGGCACTTCGCCCGACGACGTGCACATCATCGGCTCTGTGCGTTCTACCGCTGAATGGATGCACGGCAACGCCACATGCAATTTTTGGCGCGCTGCGGAAAATCTCTCCATTACTCCCATCAACGCCGATGGTACCGATACCTGGGCCGTCTCCCAGGGCACCGCGCTCCGCCGCATCCATATCCACGGCAATCTCAATTTATGGGATCACGGCTGGTCCAGCGGCGGATTTCTCTCGGACAGCAAAATTGATGGCCAGGTCAATTCTGGCAGCCAACAGCAATGGCTTTCCCGCAATGACCAGTGGAAACAGTGGATAGGTGGTGCCTACAACATGGTTTTTGTCGGAACGCCAAATGCTTCATCCGGCACTTGGCCCGACCGACCATTCACTCAAATCGATCGCACGCCAATCATCGCCGAAAAACCTTATTTATTTGTCGACAAGAACGAGCAGTATTTTGTGATGGTTCCTGCAGTTCAAAAAGATTCTCGCGGAATCACCTGGGCGAACTCTCAATCAAGTGGCACACCCGTTCCGCTTGCCGCATTTTATATTGCACATCCAGACAAAGACACCGCAGACACAATCAACGCAGCATTACGCGCCGACAAAAACCTCCTCTTCACTCCCGGCATCTACCCGCTCGATTCCCCACTGCATATCACAAGGCCAAACACAATCATGCTCGGCCTGGGTTACCCAACACTTTGCCCCACACACGGCACACCCGCCATCATCACCGATGATGTCGACGGCAGCCGCCTCGCTGGCCTGCTCCTCGAATCTGGCGAACGAAATTCTGCGGAACTCCTGCGCATCGGCCCCGAAAATTCACATCAATCCCACGCCGAAAATCCCACCGTCCTCTCCGACATTTTCTGCCGCGCTGGCGGATCGCATATCGGCAAAACCAGCACCTTCATCACCATCAATTCCAACCATGTCATTGGCGATAATTTCTGGCTCTGGCGCGCCGACCACGGCGCCGGCGTCGGCTGGGATCAAAACCTCAACGACCACGGCCTGGTCGTCAACGGCGACGACGCCACGCTCTATGGCCTATTCGTCGAACACTGCCAGGGATATCAAACCCTCATCAACGGCGAACGCTGCCGAACCTACTTCTATCAATCCGAAATGCCCTACGATCCGCCCAGCAATGAAGCCTGGCGTCACAACTACACGCGCGGCTACGCTTCATACAAAGTCGCTGACAAGGTCACCTCGCACGAAGCGTATGGCCTGGGAATTTATTGCGTCTTCTACCGCGCCCCAATTATCGCTGATTCCGCCATCGAAGCCCCCGAGAAACCCGGCATCCAAATCCACCACATCGTCACCATTCGCTTCGCCGGCCAAAAAGGCAGCGGCATTCTCCATCTCCTCAACAATCAGGGCGGCGACACCATTCATCATCGCATGGCCCGATCCGACAACTAGGCTGCCTCTTTCACCGGCGGTGGCACTTTGGCCTGTGGCGAGCTCAGTCGAGCCATGCCACTGCCTACCACCGCTGATGCACCGAGCCCCGAATCAATCGATCATAAATCCCCCGACACGCCTCCATCTGCTCCGCGCTCAGAGCATGCATCTCCCCCGCCGCAACATTCTCACTCGCTTGCACAGCGCTTTTGGCGCCGGGAATAGCGCAGGTCACCGCATCGTACATCAAAATCCAACGCAGCACGAATTGGGTCATCGTCCAACCACTGGGCACCAAGTCTTTAAGTTTTTCCACTGCCTCCATCGCAGCATCGAAATCCTCTACGCCGCTGAAGGTTTCGCCGACATCGAATGCCTGGCCGTGCCGGTTGAAATTGCGATGGTCATCGGCGGCAAATTTCGTTTCCCGGGTAATCTTTCCGGATAACAACCCCGACGCCAAAGGCACGCGGGCCAGAATGCCGACTTTTTTCTCTTTTGCTATTGGAAAGAATCGTTCCGCGGGGCGCAAGCGAAACAGATTGAAAATAATCTGCACACTCTGCACATTGGGAAATTCGACAGCCTTGATCGCCTCTTCCACTTTCTCCACACTGACGCCATAGAAGCGAATTTTTCCTGCCCGGGTTAAATCATCGAGTATCCCGAAAACTTCTGGCCGATAGTAAACCTCGGTCGGCGGACAATGGAGCTGCACCAGGTCCAGCGAATCCGTCTGCAGATTTTTCAACGAACGCTCAATAAATGCTGTGAGATTCTCGCGGTTATAGCCAGCAGAATTATGAGGATTCAGGCGCCGCCCAGCTTTGGTCGCCACATAAATCTGGTCTTCAGGCCGTTCTCTTTTCAGCTGCGCAATCAGCCGTTCCGATCGACCATCACCGTATACATCGGCGGTATCAATAAAATTCACGCCCAGATCAATGGCTTTATGCAGCGCCGCCAGCGACTGCGAATCATCAACCGTTCCCCACGCCCCGCCAATGGCCCAGGCGCCGAAAGAAATTTCGGAGACGTTAAAGCCGGTTCGGCCGAGGGAGCGATATTTCATAATTCAATATGATCAGCTTCACGCGATTTATTTGCCAGTTAACACGCCAGAAATTACCAGATCGTTTCAATCGAATATTCTCGGATTTGTCTATCTGACGTGATGATCGGAAGCTCTTCGGTTTTCGCCTGTGCAATGATCACGCGGTCAAATGGATCTCGATGATGCCGAGGTAATCTCGCGACTGCAAGCACATGTTCCAGAGCTATTGGCAATGGAGTAATCGCATTAATTTTGAGCTGCTCGGCAATGAATCGTTCCGGCTCAATGGCTAGCTTTAGCGCTCCGGTACCACACTTAATAACGATCTCCCAGGCACTGGCCACGCTCAAGAATAATTCGTTATCCGGATTGGACATAACCTCCAGTGCACGCCGAGAAAGCCTCCGGTCCGAATCGACAAACCACAAAAAGGTATGTGTGTCGAGCAGAATGTTCATGCCTCAAAATCTCGCAGAATTGTCTTCGATGTCCGATCAAAATCTTTGCCCATGTGCAGAATCAGCCCCTTTGCCTTCCCTGGCGCGCGCGGGTTGGTTGCTGGCTTCACAGGCACCAGGCGCGCAATCGGCTTGCCCGCCCGCGCAATGGTGATCTCCTCCCCGCGTTCTACCCTGCACAGCAGTTTTGATAACCGGGTTTTAGCATCATGAATATTGATTGCTTTTGTTAACCGCACCATAGTGAATATTGTAAACTTAGCTAAGCGCTTAGTCAACTCTTAGAGCCATTATCGCACCCCTATCAAAGGGGTCGATAACTATGTGGCTGCCGATCGCTTTTTCTTTGCCGCCTTAGGCACCAGCGCCCGCTCCAGATTCCGCATGGCCTGGCGCAGGCGCTGCTCGTTTTCGACCAAGGCGATGCGCACATATCCTTCGCCGTTTTCGCCGAAGGCTCGGCCTGGCGACAAAGCCACCGCAGCTTCGTCCATCATTCGCAGGCAAAATTCAATTGAATCCTCGTTCGATTTGTAATGTGCGGGATTAATTTCCGCCCAGACAAACATCGACGCAGAAGGCTTCTCATATGTCCACCCCAGCCGATCCAAACCGCGGCAGACTTCATCCCGCCGTTCCTGATAAATCGCGGATTGCGACTCTGGTGTTTGTTTGCAAGATCGCATCGCAATCACCGATGCAATCTGGATGGGCGCGAACATGCCGTAATCGTAATAGCCCTTGATCGTCGCCAGCGCCTTGACCATTTCAGCATTTCCGGAGCAGAAGCCACAGCGCCAGCCGGCCATGTTGTAACTTTTGGACATCGTGGTGAATTCAACGCCAATTTCCTTCGCGCCCGGGGCACTTAAAAACGACGGCGCTTTGTATTCATCGAAATTAATTTCGCCGTATGCGAAATCAGAGATGATCATCACCCCATGCCGCCGGCACATCTCGATGGCTCTTTCCCAGAACCATGGCTCAATCGTGATCGCGGTCGGATTGTGCGGGTAATTCAAAATCAACAATTTGGGCGGCGGATACAACCCCGTGATCACATGCTCCACCCGATCCAGAAACGCCTGATCATTCCCCAACGGCACCCGGATCACATTTGCTCCTGCCATCGCAGGCGCATAAATATGAATCGGAAATGCTGGATCGCCCACCACCACCGTGTCCCCCGGCCCGAGCATGGCCAGGCACAAATGGCTGAACCCCTCTTTCGATCCAATCGTCGCGATAATCTCCGTCTCCGGGTCCAGCTCGACGTTGTACTTGTGCTTATATTTCTTCGCGACCTCTTTGCGCAAGCCTGCAATCCCGTTCGATACGCTATAGCGATGATTGCGCGGATCCTTGGCGGCATCGGCTAATTTATCAATCACACACTCCGGCGTCGGATCCGTCGGATTTCCCATCCCCAGATCAATAATGTCCACTCCTGCCACGCGCTTCTCATATTTCATCTTGTTAATCCGCCCAAACAAATAAGGGGGTAAGCGCGAGATGCGTGGCGAAACGTCGATTTTAAATGGCTTATTCATAAAAACTCCGGCGATCATAATATAGATTGAGGAATGAAAAACGCAGGATCCAGAATGCAAAATTCAATTCATCATTCCCGCCCTGAGCTTTGTCGAGGGCTGCATCCATCATTCTGCATTGGTAATGTGCGGCCCAGCCTTATCGGCTGGGCATGGTAGCCGGCGGCTCGGCGCTCGTGGATCGGTCTTGCTTGATTTCCCCTTCGATCTGCTTCTTATCCGCAGTTCCACCCTCCTGCCCGTTGATGCGATGGATAAACTGCTGATGCAATATCGGGTCATCGATCTCAAGCGTTTCAAACGCGGTCTGGCGAAATTGGTTTCGGAGCTGGGTCATCATTAACTGCGTGCGCTGGTCGATCAATGCTTTGCGCACGGTCTCTTTAACTGTCTCAAACTTTACGCCGGCAGGCGGGGTGCGCTGTTCTAACTGGATCAGATGAAAGGCGCCGTCCGACTCAATAGTATCGGAGATTTGGCCGGGCTGGAGTGAAAACGCTGCTTCGCGAAATACCTGGGGTACCGCCACGCTTTGCCGACTGAAGGGTGGCAATTCTCCACCCAAGGGCCTCGTAATTGGATCGCGGCTCATCTCCCGAGCCACCTGCTCAAATGTCTCGCCGCTGGCCAGGCGCCGCTTGGCCTCAGCCACTTCCTGGGGATTCGAGAGACGAATGTCACGCACCTTTACGGTCTCGCCATACATGGCAGCGAACGCCAGCTTCAAATCATTATCTGTAATTGACTTGTTGACCGTCGGCTGGACCAGTTTACGGAGATAGGCATTGGTCTGGATAACCAGATCGAATTCCGGGCGGCTGATATGCTGCTGCTGTAAAAACTGATCGAGGAGTGAATCGGCATCCGGGCCGGCATTGCCCTCGAACATCTTGTCGACGGTGAGCTTCTGCTCTTTTTTAATATCTTCAGGAGTTATGGTAATTTGTTGTCGATTCGCCTGCTGCCGCGCTAAATCCAACTGCACGAGATTGAGCAGGACATTCAGCCCATAGCCTTCAATCAGCGGCTTGTCTAATTCATCTTGTGTGATGGGCTCGCCGTTGACTCGAGCGATTACTTTGCTGAGCGGCTGAGTCGTGGGCAGCGTGGTCGGCTGCGATGTGGCGGGAATCTCGACATCAGGATTGTTTTTTTCGTGGGCGCAGGAAGATAGCAGCGACCCAACTATTGCGATTGCGATAAGCCTTCTGTCCAAGTACGCCTTTCACTACAACGAGCCGGGCAGTATCGGCGCAGCAAGGCAAACGATCAAGCCCGCGAAGCACCTCGTCCGAAGAGAAAGTATAGGATAGGTCCAACCACCGGCAGAAGAAGCACGAGAATAATCCACAAGAGCTTGACCCCCGGATCGCCACCTCCTGAGACAATGAGGTAAATCACATAAATATCGAGAATCAAAATGAGCAGGCCGATTAAGCCGTAAGAATACATAGTTACCCTCTGATCTTAAAAATCGTAAATCCCCTGAGCCGCGCGCTAATTCGCACGACTCAGGGGTTAAAAAGTAAGCAAAGTCGTCCAAGAAACTAGTCGTTCGTCTTGACCTTGCTTTCGCTTGTGCTGTAGCTGCCATCTGGGTTCTGTACGGTGGTTTTCTCTTCATGCTCATGGCCACCCAGCAATGTGGGTTTATCCGTCTCTTCGTGCGAGACTTCGTGACTGCATCCGTTCGAGAACGAAAGCAAGCCAGCGCCGGACAAAAGGCAAAGCGTGAAAAGGGCATAACGATTCATGGGTCTTCTCCTTGTTCAAATCCCAATCAAACCAACACACTGCGCACATGCGCAGTGGTTATTTTCATGACATATAAAATTCGATACGCCGCCCTGCCGGGGCTTGAGCGGAACGTTCGGCGATGCGCCAGCCGACATCGGTTAACTGGTAACCAGTGGTTGGGCCGTGCACCCAGCCGCGCCGCTCCAATGCATTGAGTGCCGTTGCCGAGCACTTGCGTTGCTCGCCCGCCAGCAGCCGTTGCAGAGCCAACCGCTGCCGGGGCGAAATGCTAACCATTTTGCCAAGCGATGAGGTTGTTTGTTCTATTTGCATTACCATGACAAGTTGTATCGCAAGGGCTGTGCCCGGCGAAAAAATTGCATAGATCAATGCGAAAACGACATAGCACTGCGTCAAATGGCTCGATATGCGTCAATGTGACATACATGTTTGGCATTGTGATAACGAAGCGATCCTGCTAGAAAGTTCGACCCCATGAAGCAGTTTGTATTTGTTCTATTTCTCCTGTTCATCCATGTGGCGTGCTTGGCCCAGACCACGAAGCCGATCCCGCAGATCGATCACGTGATCATTATCTCTATTGACGGACTTCGCCCGGATGTGCTGCTTCGCGCTAATGCGCCCAATATCCGCAATATGATGGCGCAGGGATGCTTCACCATGTGGGCGCGCACGACGGCGGTGGCGTTAACGCTGCCCTCGCATGTTTCAATGTTGACCGGCGTAATTCCGGTCAAGCATGGCATTCATTGGAATGAAGATCTGCCGTTGGCGCGGCCTTATTACCCGAAGGTGCCGACCCTTTTTGAATTGGCTCGTAAGCGGGGACTTACCACGGCGATGGTGGCTGCCAAATCCAAATTCGATGTCTTTGAAAAACCGGGCGCTTTGAACTGGTATTTCGCCCCGCCTGTTCCGTCGCTGCCGGCAGCCAATCTGCCGATGGAAAAACAATCCACCAAGGATACCACGACTCCCGATCATCAAATCGCTGATCTCTCGATTCAATTTCTCAAGGCTCATCAGCCTAATGTTCTCTTCATCCATTTCGCATCCACCGATGTGATCGGCCATAAAGAAACGGGCGGTTGGGGAACGCCGGAGCAAGTCAATGATGTCGGCGAAATTGATGGCAACATCGGACGCATTTTGCAGGCTGTTAAGCAATTGGGCTTGCAAAACCATACGGCGATTATTCTTTCTTCCGATCATGGCGGCGCGGGCCACACGCATGGAGCGGATGATGAGCGCTCGCGTCATATTCCCTGGATCATTGATGCGCCGGGCATTCGTACGAATTATGATCTCACGCGCTTGCCGGAATTAACGGTAAACACGTATGACACCTTCGCGACGGCGTGCTGGCTGCTTGGCATTCATGCTCCTGCGGGGATTGATGGGAAGCCGATTATTGAAATACTTCCCGCCAAATCTCGCGAACTCCTGAAATAATGATTTAATAATCCCATGCTTCTCGGCCACGGCATCGACATCGTCCAGGTAGACCGCATTGGCGAACTTGTGCAGCGCCATGGTGACCATTTTCTCAATCGAGTTTTCACGCCTGGCGAGCTTCAGTACTGCGGCAAAAATCCTAAGCGATATGTGGAACACCTAGCGGGCCGATTCGCGGCAAAGGAAGCAATTCTTAAAGCATTGGGAACGGGTTGGACCGGAGGTATTGCGTGGACGGACATGGAAATTCTGCCGGATGGTGCCGGGCGACCCATGCTGAAACTTATCGGACAGTGTGCGGAAATCGCCACGGAGAAGAAAATTGCTCGTTGGCATATTTCGATTTCGCACGTGTCGACGCATGCCACGGCTAGTGCGATTGCGGAGGGGGACAGTACGTAGCAACCTCACGTAGGGGCGGCTTTAGCAGTGTGAAAATAGGAACGGCGGCTGAAGCCGCCCCTACGAAGTCTTCACCGGTGTCATCTTTTATCGGCCCTTAAAAATTTCCGAGATTCGGTTTGCTTTCTGGCCAAATGAATCGTCTGTTCTATTCAGCCATGAAAGTAGCCAAAAAACACATCGCGTATTTAACGGTCATTGCCATCGGTGGAGGATGGTTGGCCATGGATAGTCTTAGCGGTTCGCCGGCTGGAACGTCTTCCGCCAGCGCTGCGGTTATCTCGAATAAACCCGCAGGCAATTCTGCCCCTGTGGCGCTGGCTGCGGATATGGGTGATGAACCCGCTATCGCGGAGCGGCTGGCGCATTTGAACCAACTCCACAAATTGACCGACAAGCCATCCAGCGACGGATTTGCGTTGCCCGCTGCATTTCTTCCCGCTATCCCGGCTGCAACGCCCGGCTCTGTCTCGGCGGCGGCTGCGGTGAAATTGTTCACGACGCATCACACGTTGACCTCTGTGATGGTTGCTGAGCATGATTCGCTGGCTTTGATCGATGGCAAGAAATTTCTTCGCGTGGGCGATCGTTGCGACGGGTTTACGCTCGCGTCGGTTACGAAAAATTCGGCTGAATTCACTACCTCATCGGGCAACAAAGCAACTTTGAGTTTCGCTGCGCGCGGGACGACTACGGCTTCGATAGGGGATAAGTAATACGCCTCTATTATTTCGCGTGCACCATTTGACCATAAAGCCCACGGCCTGGCTGTGGGCTTTTAGAACAGAAAGCGCATTTAAAAATAGACCTCTAGAATTATTCAAACTCGTTGGCCTGCGGCGTTGGTAAACCGTCGAGGCTGCGCACGTTCTTTCGCTTGCGATAATCCGCTAAACCCGTAGGGCCTTTCTTGAGAGCCCATGTTTGTAGCGTATCGCGGTGTTGCTCGAATCGCATCACGGGAATGCCGAATCCGCATGAGGTCTGCACGTGAGTCACATCCACCACCACGATCTGCCGCGCTCCGACTAGCTCTGGGAAAAGTGAAATGAGTTGCCCCCACTCCTGGCATTGGGGTTGGACGGTTCTTCCTTTCCCGTAAATCCGTAAAATTTTTGGCTCGCCTGCAAATGCGCAGAACAGGAAAGTGATTCTGCCGTTCTCCATTAGATGTGCTGCGGTTTCATTGCCGCTGCCGTGCAGATCAAGATAGGCGACTTGTCGCGGCGAAATCACCCGCAGGGTATCCAATCCTTTGGGCGAAAGATTGACATGGCCGGTCTCGGCAAAAGGTGCCGTTGCGACAAAGAATATGGACTGCGCGGCGATAAACGCGCTTAGCTCGGGTGTAATGCTGTCGTGTGGAGTGGCCATAAGTCGTTAGTGCATTATATAATTTAGTAGCGCGGTTATCTTTATGCTGATCAGGAAACCCGACGATATTCCCGACAAGGAAATTACCCCGCTCAAGGACTATCTGAATCGGCGTAATTTTCTTCGCGCCGGGGTTTTGGCCAGCACCAGCCTGGCGACGGGATGGGTTTATCGCAAGCTGAATTTCCCGAAGCAACCTGTGACTCAGCAGGCGGAGTTGGCTGATCTGGTTGTGGCGACGACGCAACCCTCCGCGGGCGGCAATGGCTTTATCGTTAATGAACCCCAGACCCCCTACGACTCGATCACGCACTATAACAATTTCTATGAATTCTCCACGGATAAAGAGGGTGTCGCTCCAGCAGCGGCGAATTTTGTCACTCGGCCATGGACGGTCAGCATTGCGGGGCTGGTGCGGAAGCCGGTGACATTTGATCTGGATGATTTGCGCAAGATCGCGCCGCCGGAAGAGCGTGTGTATCGGATGCGCTGCGTGGAAGCGTGGTCGATGGTGATTCCGTGGGATGGTTTTTCGCTCAGTAAATTGCTGGAGCGCGTGCAGCCATTGAGTTCGGCGAAGTTTGTTGGATTTCAAACGCTGCTCGATCCCAGGCGCATGCCGAACCAGCAGACGGATGTGCTGCCGTGGCCTTATGTCGAAGGATTGCGCATGGATGAAGCGATGCATCCGCTGACAATATTGGCGACGGGAATTTACGGGAGAGCGCTGCCACCGCAGGATGGGGCGCCGCTGCGGCTCGTGGCGCCGTGGAAATATGGGTTTAAGGGGATTAAGTCCATTGTGAAGATTTCGCTTTTTGCGGATAAGCCGCCGACGACTTGGAATGTTGCGGGGCCGAATGAATATGGATTTTACGCGAATGTAAATCCGCTGGTGGATCACCCGCGCTGGAGCCAGGCGACGGAGCAACGGATTGGGGATTATTTCCGGCGAAAGACATTGATGTTTAATGGATATGGTGAGCAGGTTGCGTCGCTGTATGCGGGAATGGATTTGAGGAGAAATTATTAGAATTGAATCATTGAAATGCAGAATATTGATTCAATGATTTAATGCTAGACGATTCAATTCATTTATGCCTGATCCGCGCTTTGCCAAGCTCGTGGTTTTTGTGAATGCGGTTGTGCCGCTTTCGCTGTTGCTTTGGGATGGGGCGTTTGGCAGCCTGGGAGTCAATCCGGTCGAGTTTGCAATTCGCACGACGGGGATGCTGGCGCTGATATTTCTGATGCTTTCATTGTGTGTGACACCACTGCGGCGGATTACTGGCGTAAATTATTTCAGCCACTTTCGGCGAATGCTGGGGCTTTTCGCGTTCTTCTATGGTTGCGTGCATCTCTGCCTGTATTTCATCTTCGATCGCGGATTTGATCTGGTGCGTGTCGTCGAAGATATGTTGCAACGGCCCTTCATTTTTTTCGGGGCGGCGGCGCTGCTGTTGATGCTTCCATTAGCGATCACGTCGACCAACAAAATGATCAAGCGACTGGGAGCGATGCGATGGAAGCGACTGCATCGGCTGGCGTACGTGGCAGCCTGGGCGGGAGTGGGGCATTATTATCTGCTGGTGAAAGCCGATACGCGAAAACCCAGTGGATTCGCCATCGCGCTGGGTATTCTGTTGGTATTCCGGCTGATATATTTCCTGACACATCGGCCGGGCGCGAAAGCAGCGGTCGCGTAGGAATATAAATTTGACGTGCCATGCCTTTTGATGGCACGAATCAGTTTGGGAAGGTTTGATGAAAAAGTGGATTGTATTTTTTGTTTTGTCGATTGCGGCGATGGCACCATGCAGCGAGATCGCACCAGTGTTGGTGCCACACGGTAATAAAGTCGTAGCGGGATTGTCGGCTGAATTTGCTTTGGCATACTTGAATCAGACCACTGGGACAGTAGTGGTACATTATCCGGGCGAGGTAACCGTCGAAATTGAATCGAATGGTAAAACCAGCCAGGAGAAAGCAATTGATCTCACGCAAACTGCCATGCAAACGCTGAAGCCGGGTGAATTCGGGCAAGTGGTTTATCAAATCCAAATTCCCGCAGACGCTACGGGAAATCTGATTATAAAACTCAAAGGAATGGAAACCGCACCCGTGGTATTGGCTGTGGCGCCGGCGACCGAGGAACCCGCGTTGGCCGGAAATGCTGTAACTAATGCACCGACGACCGAACCCGTGAAAGCCACTGCCGTGGCAAGCAATGCAACCAATGAACCGACCACGCGCTCGCACGAGTGGCTGGAGGATCCGATGGCGGAATCCTTCGCGGGCAGGTTCTCTACCTATCAACCGATGTATCTCATCGCCGGCACGCGCCCGACGGCGAAAATCCAACTCAGTTTGAAATACAAGATATTCGATGATGACGGCCGCTGGGCCGAGAAATTTTCGCCGTTGAATCATCTCTACATCGCCTATACGCAAACATCATTCTGGGATGTGGCGTCACCGGATCCGAAATTCACGGACACCAGCTACAAACCGGAATTGATGTTTTCCTACGACGATGTGCTGAAAAATCCCTCGCGTTTTTTTGATCTGTCGCATATGGGAATGCAGGGTGGCTACGAGCATGAATCCAACGGCACGGGGGGAATCATGGAGCGCAGCATGAACATTCTTTATGTGCGCCCCATTTTCACGTGGGATCTGGATAAGACCAACGACTGGTTCATCAGCGTCGCTCCGCGCGTTTATGCTTATCTGACCACCGGGGAATATGACCACAACATGTCGCTCTATCGCGGTTATGGCGATGTGCGCGTGGTGGTCGGCCAGCGCTATGGGCCGCAATTGGCGCTGGTTGGTCGAGTCGGCGAAGATTTTAATCGCGGCGCGCTCGAGCTGGATTTCAGCCAGCCACTACGAGGCAGAAGCAGCGGAAATCTTGATCTCTATTTTTATGCTCAGTTTTTTACTGGTTTTGGCGAGCAGTTGACTTATTACGATAAGAGTACGACAACCATTCGAGTGGGAATGGCATTTGTACGATAAGTTTATCTCGCATATTTAACGGAGAGCCCTATGAAAAGCAGTGATTTAGCAGCCGAAGTAATGAATCAAAGTAAAGAAATGGTCAAGATGACTCTGGCGGATTTCAGCGATGCTGACATGCTCGCGCGGCCATGTCCGGGAGCGAATCATGCGGCGTGGCAGCTCGGGCATTTGATTGGTGCCGAAACCCGCATCGTGAATAGCTGCACGCCTGGGGCGATGCCGGAATTGCCGGCCGGGTTTGCAGACAAATTCAGCAAATCGACTGCTGGCAGTGATGATGCGGCGGCGTTTCCCAAAAAAGCTGAATTAATGGCGCTCTTTGAAAAGACCCGCGGCGCAGCAATGGAGTGGGCGAGAAAGTTGTCCGACGAAGATCTGAATAAGCCCGTGGAAGGCCCCGCCAAGAGCTTTGCTCCCACTGTGCACCATGCGGCAGCATTGATACCGAATCACACGATGATGCATCTCGGCCAGTTCCAGGTCATCCGTAGGAAGCTCGGTAAGCCGGTATTGTTCTAAGCTAACTTTTCCCCAACGAGTCCGAGCCTGGCATGGAGGAATCGATGCGACTCGCCAATAAGGTTGCGATTGTTACTGGCGCTGCGACGGGAATCGGGCAGGCCATCGCAGAAGCGCTGGCGCGCGAAGGTGCGTCCGTCGTTGTGAATTATGGCCGCCGTCCTCCCGATGAAACGATGGACCGGATAAAAAAAGTCGGCGGAAAGGGTTTGGCGATCGAGGCGGATGTTTCTGATCCAACCAAAGTGCAAGGGTTGATTGACGGTGCAGTCAAAGGCTTCGGCCAATTAGATATCCTGGTTAATAACGCTGGCATTGAATTCAAACATCCGTTTACGGAATTTCCGTTTGACTTGTGGCAGAAGGTGATCGCGGTCGATTTAACTGGGCCATTTTTGTGTGCGCAGGGGGCGGCGAAACAGATGATTCTACAAAAGCGCGGCGGGCGGATCATTAATATCTCTTCGATTCATGAAGATTTACCGATGCCGACCAATGCTCCCTATTGCGCGGCCAAAGGTGGATTGCGGATGCTGATGCGGACGATTGCGGTGGAACTTGCGCCGCACAGTATTACGGTGAACAATATCGGGCCGGGGGCGATTTACACACCGATTGATGCGGATATACAGGCGCAGCCGGAGGTTGAGAAACAATTGATGGCGGAGATTCCGCTGGGGCGCTGGGGGAAACCCGAAGAGGTAGCAAATCTCGCCGTGTATTTGGCTTCGGACGATGCGGCGTATTGCACGGGGAGCACATTTTTCATTGATGGCGGAATGCTGCGGCAGGCGGGAAGCCTTTAAACGATTGCCGATGGATGAATGCCAAATGCAGAACTGAACCATGATTCGCTGCGTCATAGAGATGCCAGCTTTGCGCTGATGGCGGGGTTTCTGGGGTGGACGCTGGATGCGTTTGATTACTTTCTGGTGGTGGTTTCGCTGCCCGCGATTGCGAAGGATTTTCATGTCAAAAGCACAGCGGAAATTGGACTGGCACTGACGCTGACATTGATGTTTCGGCCTTTGGGAGCGCTCATTTTCGGACTACTCGCGGATCGGTACGGCCGGCGCATGCCGATGATGATCGATCTGGTTTTTTATTCGGTTGTTGAAGTGGCGACCGCGTTTGCGCCGAATCTCACTGTGTTTTTGATCCTGCGGGCTCTCTTCGGGATTGGGATGGGCGGCGAATGGGGGGTGGGCGCTTCGCTGGTCATGGAAAAGATTTCTCCGCGCTGGCGCGGGCTGCTCAGTGGATTTTTGCAGGAAGGGTATGCGTTTGGTTATCTGCTCGCGGCTATCGCAGCTTATTTCTGCCTGGATCGCTTCGGCTGGAGAAATATGTTTCTGCTGGGCGGGTTGCCGGCGGTTTTGGCGCTGGTCATTCGATTCTTCGTGCGCGAGTCGGAGGTGTGGGAAAAGAACAAAGCTGAAAGCTGGAAAAACCTGACCAGCGCGATCAGCTCGCACTGGAAGCTATGGCTTTATCTCACGCTGCTGATGGCCATGATGAATTTCTCATCGCATGGCACGCAGGATATGTATCCAACCTTCATGAAAGAATTCCGTGGATTAAATACCAAAACGTACAACGTCATCGTGATGATCATGAATGTCGGCGCAATTATCGGAGGAATTCTTTTCGGAATTGCCTCCGATCGCGTGGGTAGAAGAAAAATGATGGCATTGGCTTTATTTGGGGCACTCCTGGTCATTCCGCTTTGGGCATTTTCGACAACTCTCGCTACCATCGCTGCCGGTGGGTTCCTCATGCAGTTCATGGTGCAGGGCGCCTGGGGCATTGTGCCGGCTCATATCAATGAATTATCCCCTGATTCGGTGCGCGGCTTTTTGCCGGGGTTTTCGTATCAATGCGGCAATCTGATTGCTGCATCTATTCCCTACATCGAACCCAGACTGGCAAGTCACTATCCTTTTCCGCGCGTGATGGCGATGTGCTCCGGAATTATTTTCTTCATCGGCATTGTTGTAATCTCTAAAGGGCCGGAACGAAAAGGCATTGTGTTTGGAACAGATAAGAATTGAGTCGTTGAATCACCGCAGCATTATTCAGCTTCTCCATATCGCTTGCTGATGTTAAAATTTATCTCTATTCTCTGGATTCATTTATGGGTGAAGCAAGTCCTGAAATTATTGAGCGTTTACGCACCATTGTCCGCCGCGATTTAAAGCTTGGGCCGAACACGCCAATTCCCGACGACATGCCTTTTTTCAATTCTGATCTGGATATCGATTCGCTCGATATTCTGCTGCTGGTCACCAGCATTGAAAAAGAGTTTGGGATCAAAATTCCCAGTCACGCGGTTGGGAAAGAAGTTTTCACCAGCATGACGACGCTGGCGGATTACATCCAATCCAATCTCTCTGGCAAACAAGCGCACGCGGATAATAATTATCTCGATCGTCTTCCGCATGGGCTGCAGTTTCGGTTTATCAGCAAAGTCACGGAAGTATCGGAAGGCCAATCCGCTCGCGGCATCTGGACCGTACGCGGGGATGAAGATTTTTTCGCTGGGCATTTTCCCGGCAGGCCCATCGTTCCCGGCGTGCTGCTGACCGAAGCATTGGCGCAACTGTCTGGTTTGGCCGGTCCACCATCGCAAAACCAGAATGGAAAACTTGTGCACACGGACATGCGCTTCGATCAGAGCGCAGCTCCGCCTGCTGACATTCTGCTCGAATCGCGAGTGAATCGTGTGATGGGCGATCTGCAGCAATTCGACGTGCGCGCCAGCATTGGAACCACCGTTCTCGCTCAGGGGTCGCTCACATTGCATCGCGGGAGCTAGTCACATCATGCGGCGATATGCTTGGATCCTTCTCTCACTCCTCATTGCCCAAACGCGCCCTACTACTGATCCCGCCCTGTGGGACCAGATGCAAAAGATCAACGCCAAAACCCTCTCGGTAAAATCGCTGATTGCCGATTTCCAGCAGCAGAAATCGACTCCTATGCTGACTCAGCCGCTCATCTCGCATGGCAAACTCACCATCCTCGGCGGCACCATGCTCTGGAACACCGCCGACCCGGAACCCACGCAGATGCACATCGATCCGGAGCACATCGAGATTTATTACCCCGACCAGAAGACGCTGGAGATTTATAATATCGAGCAGAAATTGGCGTCGCTGGCAGCATCGCCGTTGCCGCAATTGTCGGTGCTCGCGAAATATTTTACATTCGAGAAATTATCTGAAGATTTGCAGCGAGATGAGGTAACGCTGAAACTTCTGCCAATTGGTGAAATCAGACAGCATATCAACGAAGTTGATGTAAAATTAAATGAGCAGACCGGCCTAGTAGAGGAAATGACGCTGGTGGATGGCGATCAGGATCGCACGACGATCAGCTTTTCGCATGTTCAAACCAACCTGCCGGTGAAAAAACAGGAAGTGGAGATCAGCATGCCCAGTGGAGTGAAGGTGACGCATCCGCTCGCCGGGCTGGAGTCGGAGGGCCCGTGAAGCCAAATGCCGAATCGCTCATACCTGCTTCGATAGCACCGGTGCGCGAGCAACCACCACAGACCGGACGAGAAGCTCGGATGCAGCGCAGCAACGTGCGCTATAACCCCGCGCCCACGCGCATCCGAAGATTGGCCGCGAAGTTCTGGTTGAATTATTTTTTCTGGCACGGCCAGCGATTTCCTCGCATCACCCGCTGGACAAAATGGATCTATCTCATTTTTGCGCTGTATTGCTCGAAAACCATTCAATATTCCACGCAGGCCAACGCTCGGCGGATTTTGGGGAATGAGATCAGTGATAAAGATTGCCGAATTTTCGCTCGCAAGGTGGTTTCGCATTTTTTTGATTTCGTCGCGGATGTTGCTCGAAGCATCGAGATGACCCGGGAGCAATTGCTGAATGAAATAGCGAAGATTCACGGCGAGGATAATTATCTCGCCGCCCGCGAAAAACATCGCGGCGCAATCATCGCGACTTTGCACATGGGATCATTCGAAGTGGCTGCTGCTGCCCTGCATCTGCGCGAGCAGCGGATTCACGTGGTATTTAAGCGCGATCACATGAATCGGTTTGATAAATTGCGGAGTGCTGCACGCCAAAAGCTGGATATCATCGAAGCTCCGATCGATGAAGGTTGGGGCATGTGGGTTGGCTTGCGTGATGCGCTTCAGAATGACGAGGTAGTGATGTTGCAGGCGGATCGAGTCATGCCAGGCCAAAAGGGCATGCGGTTGCCATTTTTGTATGGGCATTTATTGCTTCCGACCGGCCCCGTTCGGCTGGCGATGCTGACCGGCTCGCCGATCATTCCGATTGTTTCGCTCCGTAAGCCGGACGGGAAAATCGAGATTCACATTGAAGAAGCAATCTGGGTTTCCCAGGAGGATTCGATCGAACAAGCGATGGGGAAAGTGAAAACCGTGGTGGAAAAATATGTGCGGGAATATCCCACGCAGTGGCTGATGCTCGAGCCCGCATTTTGCGAGGATCAGGCATGAAGCAATCGCCGATTGGCATCATTGGCTCGGCATTGACCACGTCGCTGGGAACGACGCGCGAGCAAACCTGGCAAGCCATCGCACAAGGAAAATGTGGCATCGCGCCGCCAACAGAAATCGAATCGCCATTGCCGTTGGGAGCTGATGCTGGACAGGCGGCGAATTTGCCAGCGGATTTTGCTGCCGATCTGCCACGTGAAGCTCGGTATTTGAAATGGACGATTGAGCATGCGCTGGCAGATGCTGGGCTGGTTAAAGATTTACCTGAACGCACTGGCGTGATGGTGGGAACAACGCTGCATGGCGTGCGCGCGGCAGGTGAATTCCTGCGTACGCAGAATGCGACCCCCCTGCGGCATTTTCTCGCTGGCAATACGCTCGAGTTGGCTATCAAGGATTTAGACATCAAAGGATTCTGCGCGACCACTTGCTCTGCGTGTTCTTCGAGCCTCGGTGCAATCGCGCTGGCGGTAACCTTATTGCAAACTGGCAAGCTCGATCTCGTCATTGCAGGGGGATATGACGTGATCAGCGAATATGCCTATGGCGGATTCAATTCATTGCGGCTCGTGGCGGATGGGCCGCTTCTGCCCTTTTCGCGAAATCGGCGCGGAATGAAGCTCGCCGAAGGATATGGAATCGTGGTCCTGCAAAGGATCGACGAAGCATCTGCAGAAAAATACCAGGCGATCATTGGCGGTTTCGGTGAATCTGCCGACGCACACCATTTAACCCAGCCACATCCGGAAGGGCGCGGCGCCAAAGCCGCCATGACCGGTGCTCTCCAAGCGGCAGGCATCGGACCGGATCAAATTGGAATGGTTGCCGCCCACGCAACTGCAACGCCAGATAATGACGCGGGCGAATACGCTGCCCTGCACAGCGTGTTCGGCGAAAAGCTGCGCGATGTGCCGGTGGTCGGCTTCAAATCGCATCTCGGACATACGCTCGGCGGCGCGGGTGCCGTGGAACTCATTCTTTCTGCTTGCGCGCTTCGCGAGCAACTGGTCCCGCCCTGTGCGAATGTGAAAAAAGAAGATGTTGAGTTTGCCAATTTGAATGTGAACACCGCTCCCCATCCTGCCGCGATTCAGCACACGCTCAATACATCCCTGGGTTTCGGAGGAGCCAATACCTGCATGATTCTTCGAAACAGCAAAGTGCGGTCTTTGCAAACGAGCGAAGAAAGCGCACCCATCGAAGTCGCAATTACCGGAATTGGCGTGTTGATTCCCGGCGCGATTGGCAATGAAGCGTTCACCGAGCGCATGTCTCAGCCAATCGAGATGGAAACATTAGAGGCTGGAGCAATCCCGGAAGAGGTATTTATACACCTGCTCAATGCACGGCGCATTCGCCGGATGAGCGATTATGTGAAGCTTTCCCTGGCGGCCGCGCATCTGGCCTGTACAAATGCCGGCGTCGAACAAAACGCCGAATTTTTACGACAATGCTCCGTGCTGCTGGGG
>DASXDR010000167.1:0-14393 GCA_036490535.1 Tepidisphaeraceae bacterium
TGGCTGATGCCGAAGTCCCGCAACCACAATTTCATCAGGACTGCTGAAGGCGCGCGTATATGTACGCAAGTGCGGAAACTTTTTGCTCAAAAATACATTCTCAACGTTCCCCAAAAACTGAAACCCATTATTAATCAGAATTGCCTGATTGGTATCGTAAAAATAATGATCCACCGCCGGCAAATCTTCAGATGAAAGAATCCGGTGCTCATGCACCTGATCATCAGCAAAGACAGATTTCCGCAGCTCATAACTGAAGCGCGCTGCCACGACTTCCGGAGCGTATCGCCGCCGCCGAATTTTTGGCGCGACCATCAATCCCGCAATACCCACTCCGATGCAAGCAAATCCGACCCCGTACCCCCCCAGCGCACGATTCATCGCCAGCGAAACCCCGACGATAATTAATCCCACGCAACACCAATAAATAATTCCAAAAATCCGATTGATACGTCGCACGTTGGGTTTCCGCATAGCGGACAAATTTTACACGGAACCGTTCGGGAAATCTGGTATTTAAGCCACAATTGCCCCACAACACAGCATCTCATAGCATTCCCGCTTATGAAAAGTAATCCCTCTCGGTATTTAATAGGCTACCTCTTATTTTTGTTCTCAAGCCTCAGCCCAATTCACGCCGCCGATCGCACGATCCAAGCCGATTACACCGATATCGCTGGCCCGCTCGATCATCGCTTCAACTTCTGCGTCGGTTCCGATCGCGCCGCGATTCATTTGCGCGACGATGACATGCAGCAACTCAAATATGTCCACGAAGCCTGCGGCTTCCGCTATGTCCGCTTTCATGGCCTGCTCAGCGAAGAGATGCACGTCTATTCCGAAACCCCCGATGGCAAGCCAATTTATAACTGGAAAAATATCGACAAGATTTACGATGGCTTCCTCGCCATGGGCGTAAAGCCCTTCGTCGAACTCGGCTTCATGCCCACCGCTCTGGCCAGCGGCAAGGACACCGTCTTCTGTTACAAAAGCAATATTACCCCGCCCAAATCCTACGAAAAATGGGGCGCGTTTATCCAAGCCCTCGTGCAGCATTGGACGGACCATTACGGAGCACAAGAAGTAAAAACCTGGCCATTCGAAGTATGGAACGAAGCCAACATCCGCCTATTCTGGACCGGCACGGAGGCAGATTATTTTCATCTATACGATGTGACCGCTCGCGCCATAAAAGCCGTCAATTCAGATTATCGCGTCGGCGGCCCCGCTGGCGCGAATAACCAGTGGATCCCCGCTTTTATCGTGCATTGCCATGTCAACCACATTCCGCTCGATTTCATTTCCGACCACCACTACGGTTGTTACAACGGCTACGTCGATCCTGACGGCACCAAGAAATTAGTTTTAGATTGGAAACCCGACGCGATTGTTGGGTCAATTGAGCAAACGAAAAAGATGATCACCGATTCATCAATGCCAAGCCTACCCTATTACGTAACCGAATGGAGCACGTCTTACACGCCGCGCGATCCCACGCATGATTCCTATTTCTCCGCTGCCTACATCCTGGAAAAACTCAAACAAGCCGGTACTACCGCCGATTGCATGTCCTATTGGACCTATTCCGACATCTTCCAGGAAGCGTGGCCTATTCCCTCCCCCTTCCACGGCGGCTTCGGATTGCTCAATTTCCAAGGCCTGCGTAAACCCGCCTTCTTCTCCTACGAATTTCTGAATCGCCTCGGCCCCACACAATTGAAATGCGCCGACCCGCGCTCCTGGGTCTGCAAAGATAACAACGGCGTGCAGATTCTTTTCTGGGATTTCTCCACTCTCAAAGAAGTCGGCCCGAACCAGGAATTCTTCAAAAAATATCTCCCCGCTAATCCCGTCGGCACCGCGCATCTCCAACTCTCCAACGTCCCCCCCGGCGATTACACGTGCACCGTCACGCGCGTGGGTTATCGCAACAATGACGTCTACGACGCATTCCTCGACCTGCATTCGCCGCACGTCAAAGGCCATCCGGAATTGCTACCGCCGGATGCGTTGGCCTATCTGCAAAAAGCTTCCAGCGGCGAACCCTATCTCACCCAGCCCGTCCACATCGGCGATGACAAAGTATTTCATCTGAACCTGGAGCTGAAACAAAACGATGTCTATTTCGTTTCGCTCTCTTTGCCCGTTCCACAACCGTGATTTCATTGGCTCGAAAGAGCCCGACGCACCCGGTATACAAATTCATCTTCCACGCTAAGATCGCACCATGCCCACGCCCGAACCGAACAAAGTCATTTATTCCATGGTCGGCGTCTCGAAACGCCACGAAGCCAAGGTCATTCTCAAAGATATCTACCTCTCCTATTTCTACGGCGCCAAAATCGGCGTGCTGGGATTAAATGGCGCCGGAAAATCCTCGCTCCTCCGCATCCTCGCCGGCACCGATAAAGACTTCGAAGGCAAAGTCGAAAAATCCCCCGGCTACACCATTGGCTTCCTCGAACAAGAACCCAAACTCGACGAATCCAAAACCGTCCGCCAAATCGTTGAGCAGGGAATGCAACCCACCCTCGACCTTCTCAAATCCTTCGAAGACGTCAACGAAAAACTCGGCGATCCAAATTTATCTCCCGAAGACATGGACAAACTCCTGGAAAAACAGGGCCAAATCCAGGAAAAACTCGACGCCGCCAACGCCTGGGAAATCGATCAGCAGCTCGAGCAAGCCATGGACGCCCTCGAATGCCCTCCCGGCGACACTATCATTAAAACCTGCAGCGGCGGCGAAAAACGCCGCGTCGCCCTCTGCCGCCTCCTCCTCCAAAAGCCCGACATCTTATTACTCGACGAACCCACCAACCACCTCGACGCCGAGAGCGTGCAGTGGCTCGAACAGCACTTGAAGCGCTACGCCGGCACCGTCATCGCCGTCACCCACGACCGCTATTTCCTCGACAACGTCGCCGGCTGGATTCTCGAACTCGACCGCGGCGTCGGCATCCCCTGGAAAGGCAACTACACCTCCTGGCTCGAACAAAAACAAAGCCGTCTGAAAATCGAAGAAAAACAGGAAAGCTCCCGCCAGAAAGCATTGGCCCGCGAGCTCGAATGGGTCCGTGCCAGCCCCCGCGCCCGCCAGGCCAAGAGCAAAGCCCGCCTGCAGGCTTATGATCAAATGGTCGCCGCCGAGCAATCCAAAAAAATTCAGGAAATTGAAATCTACATTCCGCCGGGACCAAAGCTCGGCCAGCGCGTCATCACCGCCGACCAACTCACCAAAGCCTTCGGCGACAATCTCCTCTTGGACAAAGTCTCCTTCGTCCTCCCCCCCAACGCCATCGTCGGCATCATCGGCCCCAACGGCGCCGGCAAAACCACTCTCTTCAAAATGATTACCGGCTCCGAAAAACCCGACGCCGGCAAAGTCACCCTCGGCGACTCCGTAAAGCTCGCCTACATCGAACAAACCCGCGACGTCCTCGGCACCGAGCAATCCGTCTGGCAAGCCATCTCCGACGGCCTCGAATTCATCAAGCTCGGCAGCCAACAGGTCAACAGCCGCGCCTACGTCTCCCGCTTCGGCTTCACCGGCACCGACCAATCCCGCTCCGTCGGCACCCTCTCCGGCGGCGAACGCAATCGCGTCCACCTGGCCCGCATGCTCAAATCCGGCGCCAATGTTTTATTGCTCGACGAACCCACCAACGATCTCGACGTCAACACCATGCGCGCTCTCGAAGAAGCCATGGAAAACTTCGCTGGCTGCGCCGTCGTCATCAGCCACGACCGCTGGTTCCTCGACCGTATCGCCACGCACATCCTGGCCTTCGAAGGCAATAGCCGGGTGCATTTCTTCGAAGGCAACTTCACCGATTACGAAGCGGACAAGAAAAAGCGTTTGGGAATGGAGGCGGATCAGCCGCATCGGATTACCTATCGCAAACTGACCAAAGCGGGATAGCCCCCGTTTAGCCGCGGCCCTCGGGCCGCGTTATTCTTTATAAGCACAAAATCCGAATCTCGAAATCCGAAACAAATTCGAAATTCAAACAGCAAAATTCGAAACGAAAATTGTGCGTTTGGAATTTTCCTACTTGTGCTTTGAATTTGTTTGGGATTTCGGATTTCGAATTTGAAATTCAGGGCCTTGTTGTCGGCCTGGTAGCTCCCCGTCTCGAATGTCTCTGCGTCGTCGGCCGCTTCCGCGCCGATTTTTTGCTCGTCTTGGATTTCTTCTTCTGACCAATCGACGGCTGCGTGCTTCCCACACCCTCCAGCTTGCCGCGATATTCTTCAGCATTCTCCAGCATCAGCTGCGAATCTGCTGGCTGTGTTGAAGCCGGCAGCAGCGTGTAAGTGAAAATCTGCTTATCTCGCAGCCGAATTGGCATCAGCTCCGCGACGAAATCAAATCCAATCCACTGCCACCACGGCGGCTTCACGTTCGTCGTCGTCTTAGCCGTCACATACCCCTCCTTCCGCAGCATCACGTCATACTTTCCATACCACAAAAACTCGTGATCCAGCGGCGTCCGCCCAATCTCCTCCCCATTCAAATACACCAGCGCATTGGACGGATTACTCCGAAACACCAAATCCCGCTGCACCCCGCAGCCGGAAAGAACTAGCAACCAGCCAACCAAGCCAACTTTCAATGATGTAGAGACGATCCTTCGCCCGCGCATGGGGCGAAAGTATAGAGGAGATGCTCCCCTGCTCCAAGAACATGCGCTGACAGAAAGACGATTTTCCGCGTAAGTTCGATACCCGCGATTCTATTTCGGCACACACTCAAGGTTTGGAAATGAAAAAGATTCTTCACAATCACAAAATTGCTTTTGCCACCAGCCTATTCACGGCACTGCCGGCGCCAGGGCAAATTTCAATTGCGCAGATTTCAAAAGCTAACATAACGTATCCATGGTGGGCGAAGATGAATGATTCCGGGCAGGTAGTCTATTACGGAGGAGGCAGCCAGATCGACCTTTGGAGTAATAGCCAAACCCAAGTAGTCGTCAATGAGGACGATCCAGTTCCTGGTGACCTGCCTAACGGACACTATATTTTTTCTGACCACTTAATTGGCTCCCTTGCCATTGTACCCGAGCTTGCCATCAACGACGTGGGCCAAATCGCATTCGCAGCGGACTTTGCCACGCACTCAAGCACCGAGGACGGCACTGGCAATGGAACTTGGCTCGGGCAACCAGGTGCATTTGAGTTGGTTTCGACCCTAACTCATGGCTTTTGGGGAATTGATTCCGCTGGCTTCGTGCTGGGCGACACTCCAGGAATTTTGCTGTTAGCTCCCGGTGAAAAGATTCCCGTGGCCAGTCCCGGCGCTTTAGTGCCAGGTGCGAATAATCTGACATTTGTGCAAATCAGTGACGAGCCCATTGTCACTGCAGCAGGATATGTCGGCTACGCTGCCTCTACGACATCTCAAGACACCGCTGATGGAATCTGGGAATATACCCCGGCGGGCAGCACGATTATGTTGATGTACGCCGCGCAGCAAGTACCCCAACTACCCACCGGCATAGTTTACGATGCAAGTAATTCGCAGCCACCGACTCTCGCCGCCATGAGCGCTAGCGGAAATGTCGGATACTCTGATGGGCTTACCGGTTCAGGGACCACAACTTCTAACAACTGGGCAATTTTTGCTGATATCAGTGGGTCATTTCACGCGTTGGTTAGATTTGGTGATCCCGTTCCAAATTTCGCACCATTTATCTTCTCGAACCACCTCGATGCAATGCAAATCAACGACAGTGGCGAAGTCGCATTGGTCAACGACATAACTCATCCGGGCGTCAATACCGCGCCCGCCCTATTCCGCTGGAAACAAGACCAAATCAGTATCGTTGCCTGGTACGGCGAATATGCGCCTGGCTTCGGGAATGGTTGGTTGTTAGGGAATTTTAATCAAATGTTTATGAACAATAATGGCCAGATTCTATTCACCAGCGATATTCGCTCCGACGGTGGAACTAAATCGGTGTCCCTCGCCACTCTTTGGCTCGTTGGTGAAAATAATCAACCTGAACTAATCCTGAGGACTGGCATTCCTACCTATATCGATGGACAGTGGATCACCTTCCAGGACATCGACCTGCTCGCTCTGAATAACAACAACCAAGCCCTCATCAGCGACCCCAAAGCCGGCGGCTTATATCTCATCACCCTCGCCCCCGAACCCACCCTCGCCGCTTCTCTCCTGCTTCTTCCCCTTTATTTCCTCAAACGCTCCAGAAGCTCCGCCGCCTGATCGCAAATAATTTTCTGCTCCCCGCTAAACGCCGCCGGCCGATCATAGACCATATACGCCGTCGGCTCATATCCCCCCTCCTCATACATTCGCGGCGTGCAAAAATATCCAATCTGATCATTCGCATAACCCACCGGCCAAAGATCGTGAAACAGACCCGCATGCCGAGCCTCGATCTCGTAACCGATTTCCTGCGCCGGCTCGCCGGGGATGGGAAGGAGGGTTAAAGGGCCAATCTGCATGGCCTGCATCAGCGATGTTTCTCCTTTGACCGGCGGGTCCCCCTGCTGCGCCACCTGCAAATGCCGGCGCGCCCAATCTGCACGTAATGGTTGCTCAGTCCTCTGAGAGATTTGCTCGACATCGGCCGTGGCCAACATTTTTCCAAACGGGAAAAAAACTTGGGTCTCCGTGCACAGCAGAGAATCATCGTCGAATGTCCGGGCAAATTTCGCGGCGTTGATAACGCCCCAGGCCAATTGCTCACCCAATGTCTTCAGTTGCTCAGCGCTCGCCGAAATAAACGCGCCCTTTTCATTAACAAGGTTCGGCCGAATATCCCCAAAACACCCCGGCAGAAAAGCAGCGCGACATTGCAACTGCTTTTCGATCTCCGCCCGTGCAAATCCCGGATAGTCCGGCGAGATCAATCCCTCGCTCCCATTCTTCACGGTGGGATGGCACGAATAATGAAACAACACGCCCAGCGGCGATCCATCCATCCGATCGATCCGCAATATCCGCACGCGCTTATCCACCACCCCCGCAGCGTTGGGAAACATCTCCGTCGTTCCCGGGAGTGGCCGACGGTTGATATTGAAATGCGCTGCCGACGCCCCAATTCCCAACGTCACTTGCTGCAAGTCTTTCAGTGCATCCCCAACACTCCTCACCATCGCCGCTTCGATTCCCTCCAATATCCTCGCATCCGGCATCAACCCAATGCAATTCAACATCGCCGGCCCGCAATGCGTATGGCTGGCCGCAATCAAAACATTTTTCCCCGCTATCCCAAATCGCTTCTTGATCGCTTCCCGCACCCGCCGCGTAAATTCCAGCGGCACGCCAATCAAATCCGCAGTGATAATGACCACCGCATTTTCCTGTCCCCTCGCCCGGTACTCCGGGAGAGGGTTAGGGTGAGGGCATTCTTGCTTGTCACTTCCCGCCTCGATGTCCGTATTTATCGCGCGAACGCCCTCACCCCCGCCCTCTCCCGGAGTACCGGGCGAGGGAGCAAACACAATCGTCCGAATCTCCAGCGGCGCAAGTACCCCCCGTGATTCCGGATGAACCGAGAAATGCCCCTGCAGCGGCGTCCCCACCGGCGGCGTGATATCAGCACCAGCAATGCCTGCGAGCATGAAAGTTAGTTGATAGTCGTTAGTTGATAGTTGTCAATCCAATTCCACGACAACTAACCATTAACAACTATCAACTAACTCTTCTTATACAGCTGTCTGCTGCAATTCCTTCTTCCGATCCGCCATCTGCGCTTTTAAACGCGCTAAAATCGATGAATGCATCTGGCTGACGCGTGACTCGGAAAGATCCAGCGTCGCCCCGATCTCCTTCATCGTCATCTCTTCGAAATAATAGAGGATAATGATCAACCGCTCCGCCCGGCTCAGCCCCTTGGTGATCAATTCCTTCAAATCCTTCCGCTGAATCTCGCGGACGGGGTCGGCCCCCTTCTTATCCTCCAGCACATCGATTTCGCGCACGTCCTTATTCGAATCTGTCTCATACCACTTGCGCGACAGCGACACCACGCCAACGGCGCTGGCGTCCTTCTGAATCTTGTCGAACTCGGCCATGGAAACCTGCATGCGCTTGGCCAACTCATCATTGGTCGGCGCCCGCCCTAGCTCGATCTCAAGCTGCTTGCTTGCCGCATCCAGCTTGTGGGCACGCGACCGCACCAGGCGAGGCACCCAGTCCATCGAGCGCAGCTCGTCCAGGATCGCTCCGCGAATACGCGGCGCGCAATAGGTTTCAAATTTAACCCCGCGCTCCAGGTCAAAGGCGTTGATCGCATCCATCAACCCGAAGATGCCAGAGGACATCAGGTCATCCAGCTCGACCTCGTCTGGCAGCTTCACGTGAATGCGCTCGGCGTTATAACGCACCAGCGGCAGATAATTCTCCATGAGAATATTCCGAAGCGCTTCGGTCTTATTCTTCTTGTATTCGATCCACACATCCTTGATTTCACGTTTCAACGTCGCGGGCATGGTAAAATCCTCCATGAGAAGTTTACGATTCCAAATTTGTCTAAATTCTGCCTAAGCCACAAAAACGATCTGCACTCTCCGTTATCGGGCCGCCGGGGGGGCGGAGCTTTGATTATTTTTCAGTTTTTTCTCAGATTCTTTAATGTTTTCGTCGAGCATCTTTTGCGCCATCGCGCCCAGAAGTAGTCCGATAACATAGGTGAAGGCCATTGCCAGTACGGCCCGCAGCACTGAAGTGGAAAAGGGATTGTCCGCCTGGAACTCACCCGTAACCAGGGTGATGGCGAAAACGATCAGTGAAAGTGTTGCTGCGATCCTTCGCGGCATGAATGCATCCTTGCCTTTTGTTTAGCCCCGGCCCTTGGGCCGGGTTATCCACCAAACAAATCAGAGTAACTCATTATCGCACCAAAGCCGATCCTTCGGCTATGGGTATTAATCCTATTTTCTAAACCATCTGCTCATACGATTAAAGAATCCGCCCACTTCGCTCGGCCCGCCGATGCCGCGCTCCAACCGCGCCGCCAATTGGCCGATCGCCATGCTGGCCGGGCAATTCGGCGCGGATAAGACAAATGGCATTCTCCGCCGCACCGACTGCGAAACATTTTCATCCGTGGGAACATATCCCGCATCCAATACACTGGTCTGCAAAAATTGCTTGACCACCCGGGAAATCCGCTCATAAACCGCTTGCGCTTCCATCGCGGAGTGGGCTTGATTCACCAGCAGACTCATTTTCGCCGTCACTGCATCGCGCGTCATCACTTTGATCACCGCATAAGCATCGGTAATGGCCGTAGGCTCCGGCGTTGTGACCACCAGCACATTGTCAGCGGCGCGCGTAAACGCCAGCACATTAGGGCTAATGCCCGCCCCGGTATCGATCAAAATAATATCCGCGTTCGATTCCAATTCGCCAAGGCAATCCACGAGATGCTGGCGTTCATGTTCGCTCAAATCCGCCATACGCGGCAAGCCTGATGCCCCCCCTACCAGGCGGAAACCACCGGGTGCTTTGAAGATGACCTCGTGCAATTCTTTCTTGCGCGAAATCACATGCGAAAGGTTGTAGGGCAAATCGATGTTGCATAGCACATCCGCATTGGCCAGGCCCAGATCAGCATCCAGAAGCAGCACGTTTTTCCCCGCTGCCGAAAGCTTGATCGCCAGATTCACCGCGACATTACTTTTGCCCACGCCCCCTTTGCCGCTGGTGACCGCAATCACGCTGGCGCGGCGCTGCTGGCGAACCAGCGTGCGGAGGCGAGAGGCTTGATCGTATGCGAGAGTCATGGAGTCTTAAATCCCAAATTCTAAGCTCGAAATCCGAAACAAATCCGAAGCACTAAAGCCAAAATACCTAAAATCTCTCAGGTTTGGAATTTGTTGTTTTAGAATTTTGAACATTGTTTCGGATTTCGTTTTTCGGATTTCGAATTTTCTTTTTTACTCCATCCCTAAAATCATCTGCGCCAGCCGGCGCCCGCGGCCGACTTCGATATCCTCCGGGACATCCTGTCCCGTCGTGATATAAGATAATGATTTATTCACTTTCGTGACGACATTCAACACCACGCCTACGTGGGCAGCTTCGTCGAGTTTGGTAAAAATAATTTTATCCACCCGTACATCAGTAAATCGCTCGATCGCCAGCTCCACGCATTCCTGGCTGGCTGTCGTAGAAAGCACCAAGTGTACTTCATCCGGGCCAGCAGTGTGCAAAAATGATTTTAATTCATGCAGCTTCAGCGTGTCATTCGGACTGCGCCCAGCCGTATCAATCAAAATAAAATCCAGATCGCTCATCCCCGCAATCGCCTGCTTCAAGTCATCCGGCGAGCTAACCGCCTGCACCCGTAGGCTCAGAATATCGGCGAATTTCTTGAGCTGATCGACCGCTGCGATGCGGTAAGTATCAATGGTAATCAACCCCACCCGCCGCTTTTGCCGCAATTTCAAATCCGCGGCGATCTTGGCGATCGTCGTGGTCTTCCCCACGCCCGTGGGTCCGATCAACGCCACGATGTGCGGTCCGGTCGCTTTGGTCTTAACAATCGGCCCCGTCGTCGGCAGTAATTTTTCAATCTGCTCACTGATCCGCTGCCGCATGAAATCCGGCTGATTGAAATATTCCGGCCTGACCTGCCGCTGCAGCGTCTTAATAATCTCAATCGCCAGCTCGGTCGCCACCTGGTTTTGAATCAGCTGCGAATAATAATTGAATAACTGCTCAGGCACTTCGGGTGCTTTGTTATGCCGCTGCTGCTCCACTAATCCTTGCACTGCCGCCTTGAGCGAGGCCATCTCCTGCGAAAGACCCAGAATCGCTGCATTGCCGGCAGCGGGGGTTTGCAGAATCTGCTTACCCGTTTCCGCAACCGACGCCATCACCGGCTGCGGCCGCGGCGCGGGCATCGCTTGCTGCTGCGGCGCCGCCTTGGCCTTGGGCCGATTGCGCGCCATCACATTCAGGCCCTTGCCGGCGGTCACTTCCACAATCTCCCGCCGTCGCAAGCCAAAACAGTAACGCGTTTGAAATGTCCTTGTGTGCAGAATGATAGCTTCGATGCCCATGGTGCTTTTCACCTGATTGAGCGCTTCGGCCATCGTTGGTGCACGAAACGTTTGCAGTGTCATAGCCCTTCCACCTTCGTAAGCGCAAATGGATGAATACAGAATGCGGGATGGGATTCCCGCGCTTTGCATTTAATCCGCATTCTGCATTCACCGATCTGCGCTTTCATCATATCACCCATTCATCCCAATCATGGTCACCGCTTCTACGGTAACGTCCGCGACAATTTCGTTATACGCCAGCACCGCAACCTGCGGCAGTGTTCCTTCTATCATCCTTCTCAGAGCAGAGCGAACCTGTGGCGAGCAAAGGACTACCGCATTGCGGCCGGTCTGTGTCAGCTCATTACATTTCTCGCCAATCTGTTTGACGATTGCCTGGGCGGTTTGCGGCGGCATGGTATTGGTCGTGCCGCGCTCAGAGCGCTCAAGATGACTATTGATCAGATCTTCGATCGCCGGGTCGAGCGTCATGCACCAGAGGCGATTGCTGTCATCGACATAATGTTTGCAGATCGAGCGAGCCAGGGCGTTACGCACATATTCGGTAAGGACTTCCAGGTCTTTGGTGCGAGCGGAATAATCGCCAAGAGTTTCGATAATGGTTTCGAGGTCGCGGACGGGGATGCGCTCGCGGAGCAGATTTTGCAGGACCTTTTGCAGTTCGCCCGGCTTGATCTGGGTGGGGATCACTTCTTCAATCAGAGCCGGCGAGCGTGCTTTTAGATTCTCGATGAGATTCTTGACTTCCTGGCGGGTTAAAAGCTCATGCGCATGCTGTTTAATCGCTTCGGTCAGGTGCGTAGCCATCACACTCGTGGCTTCGACAACCGTATAATTCATCAGTTCCGCTTGAGAACGCTGCGATTCAGTGATCCAGTAAGCAGGCAGACCAAACGCGGGTTCAGTGGTTTTGGTTGCGCCGACCAGGGGGCCGGAAACGGCACCGGAGTCCATTGCAAGGAACTGTTCGGGGTAGGTTACGCCGCGCGAAACGCCCTGGCCTTTGATTTTGATGACGTAATCGTTGGCCGAGAGCTGCATGTTGTCGCGGATGCGGATGGGGGGGACGATGATCCCTAGCTCGACGGCGAGTTGGCGGCGAATCAGGTTGATGCGTTCGAGGAGATCGCCACCTTTGGCGACGTCGATGAGTTTCACCAGGCCGTAGCCGATTTCCAGCTCCATGGTGTCCAGATCGAGGAGCTTTTCGACTTTTTCGGGTTCTTTTTTGGTCTTGGTCTCTTTTTCTTTCTTGGCTTCCGTAGCCGCAACCTGTCTTTCGTTGCGGCTCATTACAAACGCCAAACCACCCGCGCAGCAGCCGAGAACGATCAAGGGAATAGGCGGTAAGCCGGTGAAGCTCATGAAAATCAGGAACCCGGAGACAATGATGAGCGATTTGGGTCGGCCAAAGAGCTGCCCGATCATTTCGCTGCCGAGGTCATTGGATTTGGAGCTGGTGCGAGTGACGATCAGACCAGCACCGAGCGATGTGATGAAAGCTGGGACTTGACTCACGAGGCCGTCGCCGATGGTCAGCTTGGTGTAAAGCTGAAGGCACTGGAGGACATCCCAGTGATTTTGCCACATGCCAATGACCAAGCCACCTATGATGTTGACGATGGTGATGATGACGGCAGCGACGGCATCGCCGCGGACGAATTTGGAGGCACCGTCCATGGCTCCATAGAAGTCGGCTTCCTGGGAGATTTCGGCGCGGCGGCGGCGAGCTTCGGGCTCCTTGATGGTACCAGCATTCAGATCGGCATCGATGGCCATCTGCTTGCCGGGCATGGCATCCAACGTGAAACGGGCGGCGACTTCAGAGATACGCGTGCCACCCTTGGTGATGACGACGAATTGGATGATGAAGATGATGATGAAGATAATGCAGCCGACGACCAATTGGCCGCGGGTGACGAATTCGCTGAAGGCGAGAACAACATCGCCGGCGGCGTGAAGGGCCGTGTCGGGCGTGCCGCTGGCGGTGAGAATGAGCCGCGTGGTGGCGACGTTGAGGACCAGGCGGAAGAGGGTGACGGCCAATAGCAGAGATGGGAAGACAGCGAATTCGAGGGGGCTTTTAACGTAGATCGTCGTAACCAAAACCATGATGGACAGTGACAGGTTGCAAACCAGCAGCAGATCCAACACGAAGGTGGGAAGCGGCACAAGAATGACGACCAACAATCCGATGAGCGCGATCGGGAAGATCATGCCACGGTTGTCGTGGAGGCGATGGAGGAGAGAATTTGACGCCCGGGGGGCGGCAACGGTCGTCATGAGTAGACAATCTCGAGGGAACGACGCATCAATGATCGAACCGGCGCAATAGTTAGCGGCGTGTCCAAAGGACCGCGTTGAGGTGCGCTGTCCAACGCGGTGCTACGCACCGCCGCTAAATATAGAAAAGGAAAATATTTCGAACCTGTATTCATTTGAATTTGACTCGTCATTCGAATTTTGTCATTTACAGATCGAGCATCTGCGCGATGGTTATCGGTTCGTTGCGTTTTTGTTTTTTGATCTTGCCGGTTAGTTCATACACATACGCTAAAATCTCAGCGATAGTTGAATAAAATTCTTCGGGAATGAATTGGCCTACCTCGACCATTTTGTAGAGGGCGCGGGCCAGGGGTTTTCGCTCAAGGATTGGCACGCCGTTCTCAATGGCGATCTCGCGGATGCGCTGGGCCATGAAGCCACGGCCCTTGGCGATGACCTTGGGAGCATGCATGGTCGCGGCGTCGTATTGGATGGCGATGGCGAATTCGGTGGGGTTGGTGAGGATCACGTCGGCCTTGGGGACGGCGGTTTTGAGGCGATTGACGGCTTTCTGGAATTGAATCTGGCGGCGACGCTGCTTGATCTTGGGATCGCCGTCCATGTTGCGCATCTCATCCTTGACCTCCTGCTTGGTCATTTTCAAAGTCTTTTCGATGCGATAGCGCTGCCAGAAATAATCGCCCACGGACAGGATGAGCAGGATGACGCCAATGCGGAGAATGATGGAATAAATCAGCGAAGCGCCCATCACAAAGATGGCGCGGAAATCGAGCTGCTGAACGCTGATAATGTCAGCCAGCTTTCCATGCACGGCCGAATAAGCCGCCAGGCCCACGAGCGCCATCTTGGCCAGGGTCATGACCAGCTGCATGCCTCCCTGACCGCCACCGAAAATTTTAGATAGGCCGCGGACAGGATTGAGAGCGGCCAGGTTTGGCTGCAGGCGTTGGGGGGACAGTTGAAGGCCGACCTGCAAGATATTTACGAGCACAGCGATAAAAAGAATTCCGGCGAAGAGCGGAGCCATAGCGACAAACGCCAGGTAGACCGTGTGGGTCAAA
>DASXDR010000016.1:0-26493 GCA_036490535.1 Tepidisphaeraceae bacterium
CCCGATTGAAATTGAACAATGCCCGATGGCGTATCCGACGCGCTGAAAGAATCGGCACATTACGCTGCGTCCAGGCCAGCAATCAATGGTCGAACTTCTGGAAATCAGCTGCCTGATCTACCCGGCAGAAGAACTACACCCGCTTCGAGTTATATTCTCAATTAGCTGCTAACTGGGTGGTGTGTTCGCTGAGCGACCACGCAAAATCATTTATTGCGCGAAATTCATTTCATCGTGGCTTCGGCAACACCTGATCGCGCTTGGCCCAATCATCCCACATGGCGATCATCTTTTTCGCGCGTGCGGGTTCTTTGTCGATCAAATCGGTCATCTCCGTTTCATCGGTGTTAAGGTCATACAAATGCCATTGTTTTTCATCGCGATCGCGGATTAGTTTCCATCCATCGCGCGTGATGACGGAGCGGCCGCCTTCGTGCTCGCCAAACAAAGGTGGATAATTTTTTATCTGTGTTGATCCCTTTAGCAACGGCACCAGCGAAATCCCCTCCAGCGCATGCGGCTTCTCCCCGGCAAATTCTTCCGGCAATTTCGCTTTCGCTAAATCTAATATCGTTGCCATCAAATCGACGACATGGCCACGCGCGCGGATAAATGATCCCGCGGCGACTTTGATTCCATCCGGCCAATGCGCGATCATAGGCGTGCGCTCGCCCCCGTTGTATTGGCTTGCTTTCCATTTCCGATAGGGCGTGTTCGCTACATTCGCCCAATCGCGCCCGATGTAGTACCAGGTATGCTCATCGCCAGCTAAACGATTCAGATCATAATCGTAATGAATTGGTTTTCCGTCATGCGCGATTGTCGCCCGGTCATATCCCGGCTCCTCATATCGTTCGTCGCTCGCCCCGTTATCGGAAAGAAAAATGATCAGCGTATTTTGCCAGCGTCCGGTTTCTTTGATCGCCGTAAAAACTCGCCCAAGCCCCTGATCCATCCGATCAATCATTGCCGCATGCGCTTGAAACAACCCCGCTGCAAATCGCCTTTCTTGCTCATTCATCCGTCCCCATTTTCCATCCGCCACCGTGGGCGAGAGCGGCGCTGCTTTGGGATCGATAATTCCCATCTGGATCATCCGATCGTAGCGGGCGTGGCGCACCGCATCGTACCCGTTGTTGTATTGTCCGCGATATTTCGCCAAATCTTCTGGCAGTGCGTGCAGCGGCCAATGCGGGGCGTTCTCTGCCAGGTAAATGAAAAACGGATGCGGCGATTTTGCCTCACGCTGGATGTAATCTGTCGCATGATTATTAATCGCATCGGTCATATAGAACCCTGGCGGCAGCGTCTTCACCGGCGTTTCACCATCCACGAGCGAAAACGGGTTGAAATAATTCTCCACGCCCCAGATGCCGCCCCAATAAATCTCAAATCCTCTTCGGGTCGGATACTGCTCAATCGGCGCGAAAATTTTTGGAAATGTCAGCCGATTCAGGTCGCTCATGTGCTGCGGCCGTTGCAGTGTGTTGGCCACATGCCACTTCCCGAACGCTGCCGTGTCGTATCCGTTGTCGCGCAACACCTCGGCAATCGTCGGCACCGTCGGTTTGATCGCCCCCGAATATGCCGCCAGGGGAGTCTTTTCATTCATATCGCCGATACCAGCCTGATGCGCATACAACCCCGTGAGCAGGCATGCTCGCGTCGGACAGCAGCGCGCTTCGTTATAAAAACTCGTGAAGCGCACTCCGTCTTTCGCCAGCGCATCCAGGTTTGAAGTATGTACATCGCCGCCGAAACAACTCGGATCGGAATAGCCCATGTCATCCGCGAGAATAATCAGCACATTCGGCCGATGATCCGCTTCATCGGCTCTTACCGCAGAAGCGAGCCCAAACACGCAAATCCCCGCGGTATATAAAAAACGCTGAGCAAATTTCTTCATATCACCAACATTGTCGCATAAACTATTGCACATGCTCAACGTGAGAAAATGGAGAAACGCTATTATTGCGGCCGCGGTGATCGCCGGCACCGCACAAGCTCAACACATCCCCATGCAATCCAATCACATTGAGATCGTGCCGAATCGCGCTCCGTTGCAGGCCACGCCGTTCATTCATCTCCCTCTTGGATCAGTGCGACCTGAAGGCTGGCTCAAACACCAGCTCGAACTGCAAAGTGCCGGGCTGATCGAATCCGCCGAGCAAATTTACCCTGCCCTCCAACCCGATTCCGGCTGGCTCGGCGGGAACGGCGAAAACTGGGAAAAAGGGCCATATTACATTCGCGGCCTGGTCGCACTGGCCTACACGCTCGATGACAAAGAGCTCCAGCATCGCGCTGAAAAATGGATTAACTGGGCTCTTGAGAGCCAACGGTCTGACGGTTTCTTCGGCCCTGCCAACAACGACGACTGGTGGCCGCGCATTGTCGTGCTTTACTACATGCGCGATTACTACGAAGCCACTGGCGACCCGCGCGTCATTCCCTTCCTGACCAATTATTTCCACTACCAACTGCGCGAACTCCCCAAGCGTCCTTTACGCGAATGGGCCAAGGCCCGCGGCGGCGATAACATCGATGTCGTCCTTTGGGTTTACAACCTAACCGGCGATTCCTCGCTTCTAGATGTGGCCAAGCTTCTGCACAATCAAGCCTATCCCTGGACTGCCATCTACAGCAAAAACCAGTTCAAAGATTTCCAGGCGGACTTTCATCCACAGCACAATGTCAACGTCAGCGAGGCATTGAAATTTCCAGCTGTCTGCTGGCAATTCACTCATGATCCTGCTGATCGCGCCGCTTTTGATCTGGGCGTCGCCAACCTCAATCGCTACTACGGCCGAATCGACGGCCAATTCAGCGGCTCGGAAATGCTCACCAATCGCAGCAGCACTGCCGCCATCGAGCTCTGCTCCGACATTGAGCGGATCATGTCCGACGGCATTTCCGCCGACATCCTCGGCGATCCTGCTGCTGCGGAAAACATGGAGAAAATTGCCTACAACTCACTCCCCGCCCACACCAGCGCCAAAATGAAGCAGATGACCTATTACCAATTGCCCAATCAAATCTCCTGCATGATCGGCGGCCATGGGTTCACTCAGGATTACGACAACAGCACCGTCCCCGGGCCACTCTCGGGTTATCCGTGCTGCTGCTACAACTGGCACGCAGGCTGGCCGAAATTTGTCGAGATGATGTGGGCGGCGACCAGTGATGGCGGGCTGGCCGCTCTGGCGTATGGCCCTAATCACGTAACCACTACTGTCGCTGGTGGCGTGCCGATCACGATTACCCAGACCACGGATTATCCGTTCAAAGGCTCGATCGCACTGAAAATTGATCTGCAAAAAAGCGCAAAATTCCCGCTCGTTTTCCGCATCCCCTCCTGGGCTGACGGTGCTGAAATTCGCGTCAATGACAGGATCATCCCAAATGTCGAACCTGGCACATTCCATCGCATCAATCGTCAATGGACTTCAGGCGACCTGATCACGCTCAACTTCCCGATGCGCGTGCGCACCTCGACCTGGATCAATCGCTCCATGGGTGTAGAACGCGGCCCGCTTGCCTTCTCGCTCAAGATCAAAGAGCAATGGAAAAAAATCCACGACTATCCTAACAGTTGCGATGAATATCAGATCATGCCAGATTCGCCGTGGAATTATGGACTGGATGTCGATCCACGCTCTGCCCATATCAACGTTGCCGAGCATGATATTTCCGATGTGCCATTTGATTCACATAATCCCCCGGTCGTGCTCACTGTCCACGCCCAGCAACTTGCCAATTGGACCATCCGTCCTGCGGTTATTCGCGCAGTGGTGATGGGCAGCGCCGACAATTCCTGGCACGAGTTAACCAACACCCCCGCGATGCTCCAGCAAAATGGCCCGCACCATCTGCGGGTCGTGGCTAGAGGCGACACCTTCCGCATCTATGTTGATGACATGGACAGCCCGCTCATCACCCAGACCGACAATAAATTTCCGGTCGGTTCCGTCGGCTTACGCGCTTACAGCACAACCGCTCAATTCACTGACATAAAACTTAATGGCCAGTCTGTCTCCCTCACCAACTCCGCCGATTGGCAACCCTTCAGCGGCAGCTGGTCCGTTCAGAACAATACCTATACAGGCAGTGCTCCCTCGAATGATGCTAAAACTCTTCTGAAGAACCACACCCAATTGCGCAATTTTACTTTCGAAGCCAACCTCTCTCCCGCAGCCGGGGGTGATGCTGGCCTGATTATCCGTGCTTCGGATCTCAATGCGAACCTGGATGGCTATCACGGCTACTATATTGGATTGACCTCTCCTAGAACCACAAGCCAGGATTCCGAAGAGCCGCCCACTAGCCCAACACAATCTTCCAGCCCCGACGAAACCGTACAACTCATTCCTTATGGCTCAACCAAGCTGCGGATCAGTTACTTTCCCACGATTCATAAGTAACCGCATTCTTCAATAAATCAGCGCGGTGAGGAGTTTTGCCACCACGGTCGTGCAATAGAAAAGAAAACCGCCGCATGGCAGCGGCGGTTAAACTGGATTCATTGATAATATTAAACTTTGACTTCTCGCGGCCCCACTCGTGCGGCGTGGCGGATGTTTCATGAGCGCTCAATTCGGAGGTAGGTACATTGAGCGATCACAATCCTTGGACACGCCGCACGGGCAGGGCCGCTACATCATTATTGATTAGACAGGTAATGATGAACCTTATTGTCATTATTCCATTGCGGACAATTCTTTGCGTAACTGACATAGCTGGCCGGTGGAAATGTCTGACGGCCATTGATGGTAAAGAAAAGGACCAAGTCGCCCTGGGCTTTCCATATCACGTGCCCATCACAATAGAGCACGTTGCTACCACCGTGATGGATCTTGGAAGGGCACTGCGACGGATCGTTGGGATCCACATTGTAGTTATAGCCCAAGTGCGGCGTACCGAGGAATGGGTCGATATCGGTAATCTCTATCATTTCCGCTGGTTTCCAAACCCGGGATGCTTTGAGCTCGTGATTAGTCGTACCTGTTGCCGGTGGGTTCACATCACCACCCAAGCCTAACTGGAGCGTGCCAGCGGTAGGAACATCTTCTGAGATAGGTCCATTATTAGGAGTTTGGCCGGCTCCCCAGTCGTTATAACCATAGGTGAACGTTGGCAAGCTGGCCAGCAGCACGTGCTCCCCAGGGTTATAACCATATCCTGTATCACCATTGGCTATATTGGCGATGGGCGCCGACGGAGGCCCGCCATCCTCCCAGCTGAAATCACCGATCTGAGACGGGCACTTATAAAGCTTCTGATTTTTTACATATTTTCGCAGACGGGCAGGCCAAACCGCATAATTTCCTGTCCCAGTCGTCGTATAGGCACCGGGATAGTAAGCATTGTCATTGATATACATCTGCGTTGCGATGCCGAGCTGCCGCAGATTGGATGCGCAAACTGTTTCGTTAGCTGCAGCGCGCGCTTTGTTGAGCGCGGGTAGCAGGATCGAGATCAATAGCGCGATAATCCCGATGACGACCAAAAGCTCAACGAGCGTAAAGCCAGCCTTTATTTTCAGATCACTCGCGAGCTTTTGGTTCGTCATCATTACCTCATTTCTCAAAAATGGATCCATCCATCAGCCTTTCATGCCTTGCGACGCGAACGCCGGGACATCAGTCCTGCCAGCATCGGCAGTGCCAGAATCGCCAAGCCAGGCTCAGGAACCGCTGCAGTAATGCTTTTCCCGTTCGATTCAGCAATTCCCAGCTGAGCCAAAGCGAAGTCATCCGCATTGACCTTGCCGTCATAATTAAAATCGCCATTGGACCAGGTGGCTCCAGAGCTCATTGGCACCATAGCATTGACTTCCGCGTAAGTAGGCGTTCCGTTGAGGTCCGTATCACCGAAATACGTGAGTCGCAGCGTCAACCCGCCGGCAGCTGTTGCATAGCCGACTCCGACGCCCTGGTGAGATGCTGCATAGCTGCTGGTGATATTCCCAGAGCTACCGCTGTTGCCATCCCATTTGCCGGTGTCATAGGCGGCCTGGATATCCGCCAGATAATTCGCCGGCGCGGTCGCGATGGAAATCGTTCCACCGCCAGCCAAATCGAGCGTTGCACCATTGGCAATCGAAAGGCTCGTGAGCGATTGGTTGCTGTTGGTGGTGTACTGCAGCGTACCAGCCGAAATCGTCGTCGGGCCGGTATAGGTTTCCGACGCGCTCAGAGACAACGTGCCAGCACCTTGCTTGGTCAACCCGCCGTCAGCTCCCGAAAGAGTGGAGTCATGCGTGAGGGCGCTATTCACCGTCACCGCAAAACCGTTGGTGTTAATGATCGCACCACCTGCCGAAACAACACTGGTGACCTTCGCACCAATAAAGGTTGTGTTATTGACGTTTGCCTTCAGGACGCCGCCATTGAAGTCAAATGTCCCTTTGCCGGTTCCACCACTGTTTCCGTCGGTAAAACCAAAGGCAGTGAGCGTGCCACCATTGAGATTGATGGTGCCGTTGACACTGTTGGCACTAGCGAAAATCGTGTTGTTGGTAATGTTAACCGCACCACCGTTGATATTGAGGAATCCGTTACCCGAGCCATTTTCACCGAGGTACATCTGCAGGGCATTAACGGTTCCGCCGTAGACGTTGACAGTGCCAGTAGCGCTGCCGCCGTCGCCGGAGATGTCGAACCAGTTGTTAGTCGCCTGGGTCAGCGTGCCATCGTAAACATTGACGACGCCGGTGCTGCTGCCACCACGACCGATAGCGAACCAGTTGTTGACCGTCAACGATGCCGTCGCATCCGCACCGGTCGTCGCGCCAGCGGTCGTACCAATGTTCAAGATTGCGCTGCCGCCGCCGTTACCAATCCACATTTCACCCGTGTTGATGTTCACCTGGGCCGTGCCAGAAACATTGAACTGATCGACAAGACCCGAATGACTCGGGCTGTCGCCGATCGAGGTCTGACTGCCCGGATCATCACCGAGAGCGCCGCCGTCGCTACGCGTGAAAGTACCGCCGGAAATATTGACCACACCGGTGGCATTTTCGCGGCCCACGACAAACCAATCGCTATCGCTGAACGTTCCGCCGGTCTGATTCCAGGTGCCATTGCCGTTGACGCCTTCACCGACATAAACCTCACCAGCCGAAGTGAGACTTCCGCCGCTGAGGTTGTAAGTGCCAGAACCAACACCATTACGGCCGTCGCTGACGACAAAGGTGAAGTTGGCATTACGGGTCAGGTTGATTGCACCACCGGACTGATTGAGCACACCGGTGCCATTGTTCTGGCCCACGAACACCAGGCTGTTTGAATTCAGCGTGGAGCTGCCAGACATATTGATCGTGCCAACAGCGCCCGAGCTCTTACCGATATAAAGTGTGCCGCCGACGGTCAGATTTCCGTTATCTGTGAGGTTGATCGTACCCTTGGTATTGTTGTTGTCGGAGACATTGAAATCGTCACCAGAATTTTCGACCACTGAGCCGTTGCCGGAAATATTAACGGTTCCATAGTCGGGCGTACCATTGCTACCCGTAGAGTCAGCACCAATGCTCGTGTAAGTGCCGCCGACATTCAGAAGGCCCATGACATTCACAGTGGCGCTGCGAATTCGCAGGCCCTTCTGTGAGGTCGTGCTGCCAGCTTCGAAGTTAACGATGCCCGTGGCGGTGGTGTCTGTCTCGGTGCCTTGGCCCGACTCCGGCCCATCATCCACACCGTCATAATATGGAGTGCCGGTGAAGGTGTTGGTTCCGGTGAAATCCAGTGTTCCACCGCCACGCATTCCGATGCCGCCGCCAGTCAAACCATTCACGGTGAACGTGAGCCCTTGATCGACGTTTACGCCGGTGCCAACGGTACCATTGACAATCGTGTGGCCGCCGAAGTTAGTCGCGAACGCAGGGTTCGACGCCAGCAACGCGCTGGTAATGTGAATGGATCCACCATTCAGAATGAGGTTGCTGCCCGCACCGCCGAGGGCTGCATCATTTGCAGCTTCGACTTCCACTCCGCCGATAATTTCGATGGAGTTACCCAGCGCTGAGAAGGCTGTATTGTCGCCGGTCAATTGGACTAAACCTGCATAGTCGCCGTCAAAATCCGCGACTGCAGTTCCAGCGGCGATGTCCGTACCAGCCTGCAACGTATTGGGAATCACAACCGTCGAAGTCTGTGCCGCGATGCGTGCATCAGTCGAATCAATAACAAGCGGGCCAGAGAAGGTGACGGTCTGTTTTTGACCCGTATTTGCGCTGATTAGCGCATCCGGATAATCCGAATAATCCGTCCCCGTGTAAGTGTTACGGGTAATCGTGATCGGCTCGGTAATGTTCAAGGACGTCTGAGTCGTGTGAATGTCCCCGCCGATAGAAAGCGTGCCTTGATTGGCAATGGTCGTTCCCGAGGATGAATTCAGACTATCCTCATCACCAATTTCCAGGCGACCTTTGTTGATAAAAGTTGAACCCGTGTAGCTGTCAGCATAGGCGAACGCAGTTGTTCCCCATTCTGCAAAGCTGCCGTTATCAATAATCACATTGCCAGTGCCAACGATCGGCGCATTAAACAGAATTTCTGGTGCTGCATCGCCGCCAGTATCGTTTGCTGCGATCGTGTGATTGCCCGATCCAAGCGTCAGACTACTGTAATACATATCAAACTGAAGGTTACCCGCTGAGGTTTCCTTCGTGATATTTCCATTAACAGTCAGTGAGCTTATCCCTGGGGTTCCCGCAAGGTCAGTAATGATTCCATAGGGGGTTCCGTCGCTCCCGGTCCCGAGTTGAATATCCTGTGTCGTCACGGGGCTGGCGATGTCAATCTCATATGGGCTATTGCCATTCGTCGTGGCCGACGGCGACGGATTTCCAAACACTGCGGTATCGCCATTGATCCACGGCGTTTCTGCACCCGTGCTATCCACCCAGTGCGGCGTTGTAACATCCCAGGTCCCACCACCATCAGTATAGGTAGGTGCCGAGTTACCACTGGCATCCCACTGCAGGGACTGAGCCATGCTCTTTTGACTAGATATCGCAATTGTGGCTACGGCTGCTGACAAACACGCTACGCGAATGTGACGCTTCATTTTGCTCTCCTTCTAGAGTTATCTACCTCAGGTGCAGCGCCGCCGCGCTGCTTTAAAAACCCTCTACTTGATGACCGGTAACAACACCTGTTACACCGGTCGTTAATATTTCAATTCTCGACGTGAATCCGTTCGTTTCGCTCAACTGATCGAGGAGCTTTCCAATGCTTCTCGAATTACTGCTGCTGGTTTCGACACGGTCGATTCCCGCACAATTAATTCACAATGAACTGCTACATGCACCGGTGGCAAATGCGGATGCGCGATACGGTCATTCATCACACTCATCGCACGCATCGCAATTGCATTCGGATGCTGGCGAACTGTCGTCAGCGGCACTGTTAAAAGTGACGCCGTCGGCGTATCGTCAAATCCTGCCAGCTTAATCTCCGCCGGTATCGAAATCTTCGCATTCAACAAATGACGCATTATTATGGCCGCATGAGTATCGTTATCGCAAGCAATCCCATCCGGCTTGTGTTTTTTTACTAATTGCAGAACCGCCGCCGCATCATCAACATCTACCCCAAACGATCGTGCTTCCAATCCGTTGGCTTCCATCGCAGCGCGATATCCGATCCAGCGGGCGCGTGCTGAAGAAAATGCAATATTTTCCGAGAAAAACAAGGGGTGTTTGCACCCGGCATCCGCCAGGTGCTGTCCCAGCAAATAACCGCCACGAAGATTATCTACGCCTACCAGATCGTAATTGCTCCGCTCGGGGAAATTGCAGACATCGCGATCCAGCAGGACGATAGCAACATTCGCTTTGGCAAAGGTTTCCGTAACGCGCTGGTTAACTGGCTCAGTCCTGGGCGAAATCGAATGGGGCAGATAAAAGACGCCGCGCACACCCATTTCGATCATCCGCTCAGCGACCTCAACTGCTTCAACGTCTCGCTTTTCCTGTGCATTCAAATGCGTCAGGCGAAGATGCCCGCCAGAACGATCGGTCGCGCGGGCCAACGCTTCATATACATTTAGGAAGATGCTGCCCGGCTCAATGCCGTGGACAATCATCCCAAATTGCCCGGCAGCCGTGCGCTGAATTTCCTTAACAAATGTCCCTGATCCACGCCGACGACGGATCACGCCCTGGTGTTCTAAGTCTCGTAATGTACGCGTTACTGTCGTTCGAGATACCCCAAATTGCTGCATCAATTCGGCTTCAGTAGGAAGTCGCTGCCCAGGCATATAGGCACCCTTCTGGATCGCCTTGCCAAGCTCTTCATAGAGCTGGATATGCTTGTGTTTTGTGGGGCCTGATGCCGGCACGTGTTCCTCCAGGATATCGATCCGCCGAGGCGGAGTATAACCGATAATCTATATAATGATATGGCAAATCAAAGAAATTTTAGAAAAATTTGACATGACATCTTTGCATGATTTGTATCATCAGTTGTATTGCTAATATTTGATGCATATGAGGTTGCGAACAGAACCGGCATCGGTTAGCAGAAGGGGCAAATGCGCAAAGCACATCTTTATCTGGCGGCGATCCTATTTGTAATGCTACCGACTTGGGTATTTGGGCAATCTATTTCGCTAGCGGGGAAATGGCGCTATGCATTAAATGATCGTACGCGTTGGCTGGGAGAGATTGCGCTGCCGAGTTCTTTGACGGCTGCGGGCATAGGCGAGGATATCTCGCTGGATACGCCGTGGATGGGGCAGATCGTCGACAAGTCATGGTTTGTGTCACCAATGTATGCAAAATATCGTGAGCCGGGGAATATCAAGATTCCCTTTTGGCTTCAGCCGGAAAAGTATTTCAAGGGAGTCGCGTGGTATCAGAGGGAGATCGATATTCCACAAAAGTGGAGTGGCAAGCGCGAGATGCTGTTCCTGGAAAGGCCGCACTGGAAAACGCAAGTTTGGGTGGATGAAAAGAAAGTTGGAGAAAATGACAGCCTGGGAACGCCGCACGAATATGAATTAGGCCAATTGACCGCCGGTAAGCACACGCTGACTGTCAGTGTGGACAATCAATTGGTCATCGATATCGGTGTGAACTCCCACGCAATCAGTGATCACACGCAAGGGAATTGGAATGGCATCGTTGGGAAAATCGAGCTGCGCGCGTTGCCACTGGTGTCGATTGATAATTTACAGATCTATCCGGATGTAGAACACAAATCGATCGGTGTGCGTGGCACTCTTGCGAATTTCAGCGAGCAAACGGGAACCGGCACGCTCGCGCTCAAAGTTGGAAAAGTGAAACAGAATCTGGATGTGCGATGGGATGCGCGGGGTGGCACGTTTCAAACCAACATTGCGCTGGGTAAAGATGCCAAGACCTGGGATGAGTTTTCGCCCGATCTCTATGCGCTGACTGCTGATTTAAGCACGGGCGATCATCGCGAGGCGACATTTGGCCTGCGCGAGATTGCGACGCGCGGCACGCAGTTCACGATCAATGGGCGACTGACTTTCATGCGTGGCACGCTGGAGTGCTGCATTTTCCCGGAAACCGGGCATCCGCCGACGGATATTAAATCCTGGCTGCGCGTGCTGCGGATCGCCGAGTCCATGGGACTGAATCTGATTCGTTTTCATTCCTATTGCCCGCCGGAGGCAGCGTTTGATGCTGCGGATCAGGTGGGAATCTATTTGCAGGTAGAGACATGCTGGGCCAATCAATCGACCACGCTCGGAGATGGCAAACCGGTGGATGACTGGGTCTATCGAGAAACGGATCGCATTTTGAAATACAATGGCAATCATCCTTCGTTTTGCCTGATGCCCTACGGGAATGAGCCGGGCGGGAAAAATGTGGATGCGTATCTGGCGAAATATGTATCGCATTATAAAGAAGTGGATCCGCGTCGATTGTGGACCAGCGGATCGGGTTGGCCGCAATTGGCGGAGAATCAATTTCATATCACGCCTGATCCGCGGATTCAGAAGTGGGGGCGCGGGATAAAGAGCAGGATCAATTATTATCCGCCGGAGACAGAGACAGATTATGCGGGCTATATTCATCGGCGTACGGTGCCGGTGATTTCGCACGAGATTGGGGAATGGTGCGTGTATCCGGATTTCGGCGAGATTCCGCAATATACGGGTTATCTCAAGCCAAAGAATTTCGAGATTTTTCGCGATTCGCTGGCGGAGCATCACATGGCAGATCAGGCGCACGATTTTCTGATTGCGTCAGGGAAATTGCAGGTGTTGTGTTACAAGGAGGATATCGAATCGGCGTTGCGCACGCCGGGCATGGGGGGATTTGAGCTGCTGGATGTGCATGATTTTCCCGGGCAGGGAACGGCGCTGGTGGGCGTCCTGAATCCGTTCTGGCGAGAAAAGGGATATGTCACGGCAAAAGAATATCGGCGATTTTGCAACGATGTCGTCCCGCTGGCGCGATTGCAAAAGCGTGTCTTTACCAACGATGAGAAATTATCGGCGCAAATCGAAGTGGCGAATTTCTCGGCCGGGGAGTTAGAAGATGCAAAGGTTTCGTGGAAGTTGGCGGGGGACGATGGGAAAGCTGTTGCCAAGGGAGAACTGGCTGGTGGCAGGATTGCACTTGGGAATGGCATTCAGCTTGGAGAGATCAATATTAGTTTAGCGAATGTTCCAGCGCCATCGCGATACAAATTAATCGTGACGATCGATACCAAGGGCATGTCCAGGTTTCAGAATGATTGGGATGTATGGGTGTATCCATCGCGTGTTGATGAGAATGTGCCGGGGGACATTACGGTGGTGCATGATCTGGATGCGACGAAAGCTGCACTGGATCGTGGCAGAAAAGTGCTGCTGTTAATTCCGCCTGACAAGGTGGCGAATGATACGGACAGGCCAGTGAAACTCGGGTTCTCCAGCATTTTCTGGAACACGGCATGGACCAATCGCCAGGCTCCTACGACGTTGGGAATTTTGTGCGATTCCAAAGCGGCTTTATTTGCGAATTTCCCTACGGATAACTGGAGTGACTGGCAGTGGTGGTATCTGATTCACCGCGCGAGCCCGATGATCCTCGATGGCATGCCAGCGGAACTGCATCCCTGCGTGCAGGTGATTGATGATTGGGTGACCAACCGAAAACTCGGTTTAGCGTTCGAAGCGAAAGTGGGCGATGGAAAGCTAATGGTTTGCAGTGTTGATTTGGATCATGCAGATGATCCGGTGACACGGCAGTTTCGGGAAAGCTTGTTGAAATATGTGAGTAGTAAGCGATTTGATCCCAAGACAGCGGTTACGATGGATCAGCTGCAGGGATTGATTCGGAAGTGATGGATTGGCGGTTCGGGATGAGAATCCCGCAGCTGCGCTGCGGCGTGGTGCGGAAGGCTTGTGGATGGAGGTATTAAGAATCGATCAGATGTTGATTACATATGCACGCGCCGCGCGAAGACCCACCATTCGATCAGCAACAGAGGTAGCACGCCCAATGCGATGATCCAGCGCCATAGATCGGATTGGCTTCGTTCGGATTTTGTGACAATTCCGGTTGCTGCGTTGCCGGTCAAATCAATGGGATTCAGATTGCTTTCATTCTCATCCAGCAGGTTCACGGCCAGGTGGCTCAATCCTGGAATCGGCGGCGTCAGCGAATAAATGCCAACATGCTCTAATGGCGGTAACACCACGTCGCCATTCGCTGCTACTTTCACACTCTTCTCACCCCTATCGCTCCTCACACGAATTTCTTTCACGTCGCCGAGCTTGGCTAGCACACTGCGGGAGATTCGCGGAGTGTCGCCTGGTGCAAACGCGGCTTCGACATTCATCGCACTCCCCAAGGCCATGAATTGCATGGCGTTGCGCATGAAAATCGGAAAGCTGATGTGCTCTGGCCAATCGCTTTGCCAGAGGTCGAATGCGACGATCAAATGCGTTTGCCGGTTGGTGCGATCCAGCACAATCAAGGGCCCTTTCAAACCCTGCGCCAGCACCTGAGCACCGGGCGTGACGTGCAAATTCAATGTGTCGCGTAATGAAATATTTTGCAGCGAAAGCCCTCGTAAAATGGGATGATCGGTCTGCCAATCCAGAAACCGGCGATCCTGCACGCGGACGAATTCATCGCCATGTTTATCCGCGCTGACTCCGATCCCGGGTGGGACAGCACCAAACCAGATAAAGTTTCCGGCTGCGGGTAATCGTGCGGGGACATATGAATCGAAGATAATCACGTCATACGATCCTGGATTATTTTTCGCATCGTTCCACGAGGCTGCGTATTGATTGGGCGTTTTAATCACCGGCTCGCGCAAATCCAGGCTCTTGATTGCTTTTTCCAGAAAATAGTTTCCATCGCTTACGAGCAAAGCTTTCAACTGGCGGGGCGGCGGCACGATCACGGTGGCGGCATCGTCGGCTGAGAGCGAGTCGGCGTGCATCTGCTGTACGCGGATGGCTGCACCGGCGGTTAATGGCATGTCGAACTCGGCGCTGTCGCGAACTTTGAGGCCCTGCTTTTTTACTTCTTCCTCGCGCTTCTCGGGAGACCAGGCGACGGGCACGAGCGAGCAATCCGCGACACGCAGCACCTGCCAGTGCAATTCGCCGCCTGCATCGTCCAGCGGCGCCACCGATAATTGCGCATCAGCATCCACCGGCTTATCTCCAAAATCGGCCAATCGCACGAAGACGCGAACCTGGGTTGGATCGTCATAATCCCGCCGGGCGTCCATGGCGACGATGGCGACATTATCTGTGCTGGCGGCGCCGATTTTTTCATCATGCAACTCCACGCGCGGCTTGGCGTGGGCGGCATCTTCTGCCCGGCCGTCGCTGAACAGCCACGCCTCCGCATCCGATCCCTGTGCATCCACGAGCTTATACGCCATCTCCAATTTGGTGCGGCGATCGGTGGGCGAAATTGAATCAATCGCGGCGTGCAGAGCAGAGCGATCGGAAGTAAACGACTGAAGCACCTGAGCATCATCCGCGAAGGCAATAACCATCGCCTGGCTATCGCCGCCCATAGATTTGACCAATGCATCCGCACGCCGTTTTGCTTCGTCCAGGCGCGTCGAACCATTTTCCCGGGCGTTCATCGAAGCAGAGTGATCGATCAGAAGAATAGATTTTTTGCCCAAGCCTGCTGAATTGTTTCGCACCGGCCGAGCGAGTGCCAGGCATAAGAGCAGGAGTAAGAGCAATTGCAGAAGCAGCAGCAGGTTTTTGCGCAGTTTCTGAAACGGCGCATTGACCTGTAAATCTTCGATGGTTTTTCGCCAAAGGAGCGTGGAAGAAACCGGCGATTCCTTGCGGCGAAGTTTGAGGAAATAGAGGAGCAGGAGTGCCGGGATGGCGATCGCAGCGGCAAGGCCCGCAATCGGTAAATTTAGAAAACCCGGCATTGCTAACTTTACCCTTTCCTAAGCTTAACTTTACGCGCGCTTTCGAGCTGCATCGCGATCTAAAGCCGCATTGATGAGAGCCGGAGTGATTTGAAATGAAGTTCGCTCAAGCCGGTCAAATGCGGATTTGAGATCGAGCAAGTTTTGTCGGGCAGCCAATTCAAGAATGGTTATTGTGCCAATCGTAATAAAGCCATGCTCTCTGGCGATTCGGCGGCCTTGTTTTTCGTCGATGAGGAGTGCGGCGGCGTGTAATTCATGCGCCAAGGCAATCGCTTGGGATTCGCCGGGATCTAAGAGGGTGTCTTCTCCAATCGCTGTCAAAGGTGTGCGAATCAGTAGCCATGCCGGTGGAGACTTCGACCAGAGTTTCACCGCATCCGGCGTCCTTGGATGACCAAGTTCTTCCATGACCCGACTTGGAACGCTGACCTGCCCGAAAAGTTTAGGAAGCACGTCGATAGCATCAATGAGGACTAGATAATTCAGTGGGGATGTATCAGAAACAACAATCATTCCCGCACCAGCAAGATCGCCTGGCGGAGGTCTTGCTCAAGCTCCTCCGGACTGGGGAGGTCTTCGGTAACATTGTGCTTTCTCAGCAAGGCATCGGTCTCTAGACGACTCAAGCTCAGGGCTTGCGAGAACTGATAGCGACTCAGCTTGTTCTGACGATAGAATTCAACCAACATTGCTTCCTTACCGGCCTTGTCAAGATCGCCAAGCTCCCGCCGCAGGTCCTTTTCGATGTCGTTTGGAAGCTCGATGACCATGCCCATATTATAGCCACAACCACCATGTGGTAGCCAGTGAGACTTGAACCTGCTAAGGCATCACATGCAGTGTTTCCCTGCTTTGATTTATATTTGAGAAGCTATATTGAAAAGAAATCTATGGCCAATTATCCCTCAGCACCGCCGAGCTCGCGGGTGCTGAAAGACCACATGCCGGCGGTGAGGGCAAACAGGGTGTAGGCCACGGCGTAAAGCGTGGCAATCCCGGTGTAAGCCAGGATTTTCATGGGATCAATCGCCTGAGGATCGGCGACGTATTGCGTGTGCGGAAGTGCGATTGTGCCATAGACCGTGAATTGGCGGATATCGAACACACTCAGGAAGGGAACCACTGTGCAGAGCATGCTGGAGAAGGCGTGCGATGCGGGGGTAGTTGCTGCGGCTGGGATGAAGCGTGTCAGGTTTCCGGCGATATAGATCAAAATGACGGCAGGCAGGTTGACGACCAGAGAAACGCGTGTGGAAATCGCCACGCTGATAGCAGCCAGCACACAGATTTGCAGCCAGATGAGAAACAGGCTGGGGATCAGGCCGGAGATCAGCATGAGGCGCAGCTCGAGGAGTTGGCGGAGTTCGCCGGTGTCGATACTGACGGTGCGGATCATGTAATCGCCGGGGACGCGCCACCAGGTGCAGAGGATGAGCAGGAGGCCGAGGCAGAAGACGCCGAGCAATGCGGAGAGAGCGATGCCGAGATATTTGCCAAAGAGAACTTCCCATTTGGCGATGGGTTTGCTCATGAGCGTGAGCATGGTGCGGTCTTCGATTTCTTCGTAGATGGATTTGCTCGTAGCAAACAGGGTGGCGATCAGAACGAGGATGAGAACGATATCCAGGCCGACGCTTTTGAACATTGTCGTGTCTTCGCCGAGCGTGAAGAAAGGAAGGAGGGAGAAGATCACCAGAATGACGGCGCCCAGGGCCAGCAATAAAGAGTAAATAGGCTGGACAACCGCTTCGCGGAAGGTGTGGCGGATAATGACAAACGTGCGATACACCGGGGCGGGGATTTTATGGGGAGGCGGGGAGATTGAAAAGGGGCGGGTGTGGTTTAGGTTGGATTAATAAGAGAACGCGAAAGTGCGATGGTGCGAAGAAGAACGCGAAGAGGTTCACCACGAAGACACGAAGAATAAAAAACAGAAATTTTCATTTTCGTGGCTAGTGTCTTTGTGGTTAAGTTGAATTCATTTCGCGGCATTTTTTCGCGTCTTCGCGCTTTCGCGTTCTCTTTCTCTTCAGGAGCGACGGCGTTTACGAAAAGCGAGGATACCCAGGAGCGGCGCGGCGGCGATCACGGCGGGCGGCAGGGGGGTGACGCCCATGCGGTTGAAATCTGCGGTGATTTCCGAGCCCGCGTTTGCTTGTGCGCTGAGGTTTACAAATTGGATCGGGTTATATACCGATGCGGTTACGCTATCGGTGATCAAGGGATTAGAGATGGATGTGATGGTGCCAGTGATCGATCCATCCAGATTCAGGTGAACATCAATATGAACGGGGTCATCGTCGACGGGAATGCTTGTGTTAGTGAGTGTTGGTGCGAGGCCACCGAGAAAGCCAGTATTCGCTTCGTAGCCGAAATCGTAATCGCCGGTCGAAGGATCAGAGTAAATACCGAAATCGAGCTTGCCGGTTGTAAAGTCGGATGGGTCGGTGGGAGCAGAACTCAGCGTTAGGGATATTGATGTCGCGGAAGTGTCAGAGGTCGCAGCATCCATATCGATGAAGAAAGATTGGCCGAGCTGGACCGGCGAGTCGAACAGCCGGCCGGCGGAGATATTGACGCTCGTATTGCCATTCAGGGAGGTTGCATCTGCCCCGAGTTCCCATACTTTATTGCTCGGGCCTGAACCTATAGTGCTATTGGTCGCGATGGTGGCGGACGTGAAGGGGATATATGAACCGCCGGCGCCTTGATAGAAGGACCAAGCTTGAAAGCCATGCCCACCGTTGGGCGCGGGGGTGGTGTTCCAGCCGCCAGTGTAGGCAGAGAACGAAGCCTGATCGTAAGCGGGAATGTTGTAAGCCCAGGAGCTACCGGAAACAACGCCAATTATCGCGATAGCAGATATGGTAAAAAAGCATCGGTACGAGCGGGTAGGCATATCGCTCTCCTTCCAAGAAAGACGAAATATTCTGTCAAGCCCAAGACGTGAACATCGGCATGGTGACGTGAATTTCAGTAGAATTCAACGAAAAAATTGAAAAGTTTGAGGTTTGAAGGGCGAGAAAGGTTAAAAGAGTGTGAAGGTAGGAAGAGGAGATTAATGGCGCTTTTTGAGGCGGGTCTTTTTGGGGTCGATGCGGGCGGCGCGGAGGGCGGAGTCGTAGGTTTTGAAATGGCGGAGAGCGGCGGCGTGCAGGCCGGGGTCGTCTTTCTGGAGGGCGCCGCTGTTTAGGGGTTCGCCGGCTTGGTGGAGCTGGCGGAGCTCAAAGACGATGCTGGAGCGGTCCCATTTACGGTATTGGCTGATGTCGTCGGCATCTAAGCCCGCTGCGTGGAGAGCGCGGTCCCAGCGGGCGAAAAGGCGAGGTTGCAGGGCGGCGAAGGCGGCGCGGGAAAGTTCGTCGTTGCGCTTGGTGACGGCGGACCAGTGTAAATCCTGGCTGTCGCGGCGGGCTTTTTTGATGATGCGAATGATCGCCTGCTTGGTCCAGCGCGGGCGGCGGGTGATTTGCGTGTAATCAATGCCTGCTTTTTCGACGGCGCTGTGGTAGGAGCCAAAATGATAGGCAGAAGCGGACAGCAAGGGCTGCATGCTCTTGGTCATTGCGTTGTAGGAGAGCGGAGCACCGCTGCGGTGCAGTTGGCGGAGCTTTCGGAGAATCGCGCGCTTATCCCAAACCATGGAGGAATTGTTACCTGTTACTGGTCACTTGTCACTCGCAGCTGATCCTTTGTTACTTGTGATTTGTAATGTGGCGTTTTACAAGTGACAAGTGACCCGTGACAAATGACCAAGTCATTAATCTGGATAAACCAGCCGGCATCTCGTCGGCCAGGGCCGTAGCGATAGTGAAGCGCGCATTTCCGCGCGGTACGAAAGTGGGGCATGCTGGCACGCTCGATCCGTTTGCAACGGGGGTGTTGTTGATATTGGTGGGCAAGGCAACGAAACGCTGCGAAGAGCTGATGGGAACCGCGAAAGTGTACGAGGCGACGATCAAGCTCGGAGCGACGACAGAAACATTGGATCCTGAATCCGAAGAAATTGAGAAGCCGATCCAGAAAATTCCGGCGCTCGCGGATATTGAAATTGTCGCGGAGAAGATGACTGGACTGGTATGGCAGCGACCACCGGTGTTCAGTGCGATGAAGGTAGGGGGGCAGCGCGCATATAAATTGGCGCGGAAGGGGGAGGCGGTGGAGTTGGCGCTACGCCAGGTGCGGATCGATCGATTTGAAATTGTGGATTATCAGTGGCCTATGCTGCGGATTCGCGTGGAGTGTGGGCGGGGAACGTATATTCGTGCGATTGCACGAGACCTGGGCGAAGCATTGGGAACGGGTGGTTATTTAACCCAGCTACGACGAACGCGCGTGGGGGAGTTTGATATCAGCAATGCGGTGAGTATTCAGAGTGTAAGCACGAGCTGAAAAAAGAACCGCCTGGCGAACCAGGCGGTCATCCCACTCCCACTCCAGAGTATTCCTTAAGGGACAGAAGGAAGAAAAAATATAGCTTAGGGATCAGAGAACACAAGGCATAGGGCATGATTTTATTGGCACATTTATTTCGCATAAGCCAGCAAGCTGTTCTATAATCAGTAGTTATGAGCAATGTGCTGATTTCAAAATCGTCTACCGATTTGTGGGATTTGGCACTTGGTCAACAATATATTGATCCTCAAAACATTCAAACTGCGATTGAAGAAGAAGTTGCCAATTCAGATTTGGATTTCCGAACGCGTTTACTTTTGCGTGATGCAATTTCGGCGTTGCGATCTGTAATTGGTGAAGTTCGGGTTGAACAATGGCTCGATAAATCGGTACAAGCAAAAAGGATTCGATTTATTGAGGGTTCGCCATTGGGAGAAGTGGGCTTTCCATCTTTGGTTCATCGAATTATGGACAGCACTAAATCTGAAACGGTGAAACAGCTCTTGCGCGAGTTGGGGTTGTTGGTAGAAAAACCGACGCGGCTCGTCATTGGCGGGGCGATAGCGCTTATTCTGATTGATGCAATCAGCAGACACACGGAAGATATCAATGTAGTAGACGAAGTGCCGGAGGAAATACGCAGCCGGCACGCACTGTTGGAAAATTTATCCCGCCGCTACGGATTGCATTTAACGCATTTTCAGTCTCATTATCTCCCTTCCGGTTGGGACCGGCGGATTCAATTCTTCGGTAATTTTGGTCAGCTCCAGGTGTATCTTATTGATCCGAGCGATATTTTTCTTGGAAAGCTATTCAGCAAACGCGAAAAGGATCGGGATGATTTACGTTCCATGTTGCCGGCTTTCGACAAAACAGAATTAACCGAGCGATTAAAAGAGACCACTTCAACGCTGCAACAAGAGCCGGGTATTCGCGAGGCGGGGGAACGGAACTGGTACATTCTTTTTGGGGAAGCACTGCCTTTGTAAGTTATTTGACGGGACTCTCTTCGATATTGAAGGTTCTGCGGAGAAACGTCCGATAATTCATACATCCTGGCCTCTGGTGTTTGGCCTCACGGTTTTGCGTGGTTGGGCCGATACGGCTTCTACAGGCTCGCGCTATTGCGCAATAACCAGAGGTGCAAAGTTTATGACAGCAGAATTGAAGACCATCGTGCGTTTGGTTCTCTCCGCGGCGGCGTTTTTGACCGTGGTGGGGTTGACGGGGTGTGCTTCGGATCGGACGAATGTGCCGGCGACGCAGCCTGTGGCGACTTTGCCGCCGGTGGTGGATCCGTTTGGGCAGATTGGAAACCAGCCGGCGATTGTTGCTAACAGCAACGGGGCGAATTTTCAGCAGCAGACCTTTGCAGCGGTCGGACGCGACAGCGATGTCTGCGTCGATCCGACTGGCAAATGGCTCGTGTTTGCCTCGACGCGCAATTCGGTGCATGCCAATATTTATTTGCAGCGCGTGGATGGAAATAGCGTAGTGCAACTCACGGATGATGCTGCGGATGATGCGTTTCCAACCTTCAGCCCGGATGGAAAGACGATTGCATTCAGCTCCAGTCGCAATGGAAGCTGGAGTGTTTACACGATGGACTTAGATGGGCGGAACCTGGTGCAATTGACCAGCGGGCCGGCGCAGGATGTGCATCCGAGCTTTTCGCCGGATGGGCGGATGGTGGCGTATTCCAGCCAGAATCCGAGAAGCGGGCAATGGGAGTTGTGGACGATTTCGCTGGACACGAATCAGAAGCGGATGATTGGATATGGATTGTTCCCGAGCTGGTCGCCAGATCGTCAGATCAATCGGATTGCATTTCAACGGCCGCGCATGCGCGATTCGCATCTTTTTGAATTATGGACAGTCGAATTGCTCAATGGCGAAGCGCGGCGGTTAACGCAGGTGGCGGTAAGCCCGGTATCTGCGATCATCAGCCCGACGTGGAGCCCGGATGGGAAGAAACTGGCGTTTGCGACCATCGCGCAGAGCGGGGCGGTTGTCGGCAGCCGGGATATCTGGTTGGTTGATGCCGATGGCAGCGGCGTGCGTCGCCTGACGCAGGGCGGCGCGTCGAATCTTCAGCCGTACTGGGCGGTCGATAATCGGATTTATTTTGTTTCGAACCGTAATGGCAGCGACGCGATCTGGTCGGTCGATGCTGGCGAAGCACAAACCGCTACAGCTGTCGGAGCGGCTGCAGCGAATGCGCCAGCGACTGCATCAGCTGCAAATGTGCCGATGCAGGTCGCTCCCGCCGCTGCGAATCCGGTGCGCGTCGGCTCCGCCGACACGGGCACAATTAATCCTAAATAGGAACTTCATGCGCTTTTTGACTCTCATCCTGGCTTTGACGTTTGTTGTTGGATGCGGAGACACCAAAAAGAAGCCGGCTCCATACGGGCGAGAAGCGGCGCTAAATTTGCCAGGTAATCGGCCGACGATTTGGGGAGTTGCGCCGATTGTGAATATCTCCGGAGAGGATGGAGTCGATCCGCTGGTGCAGGCAGATTTGCTGTATCAGCAATTGCAACCGGTGAACGGGGTGACGGTGGTGCCGGTGGATCGAGTCGTGGCGGTTTATCAGGCGCTGCATATCGGGCAAGTTCAATCGGAAGATCAGGCGAAAGCCGTGTGCCAGGCGCTGGGGCTGGATGGATTGCTGGTGGCGACGGTGACGGCATATGACCCGTATAACCCGCCGAAATTTGCAGTAGCGCTTCAGTTGTTTGAGCCCCGGCACGAGAAGGCGACGTCGCAGATCAGCGCGCAGGAACTGGCGCAGCAGGCGGCGCCGAGTGCGGGGAGCAATGAGCCGACCAAGGTTAATTTCGTACAGGTGGTGGGGAGTTATGACTGTGCCAATGGGTCGGTGCGCGATCGGCTCAAGGCGTATGCAGCAGGGCGATATGATCCGAATAGTCCGCTGGCGGGGGCAGAATATTACCTGAATATGGATCGGTATTGCGGGTTTGTATATCACGAGCTGTTAAGGCAGTTATTTGAGCAGCCGCAGCTGAGTGGGAAGTAGGGTTGGTGTTCAGCTAGCCACTGAAGTGGCTAGCCCGCATAAGGTGGTGTGCATATTTTTCTTGGGAATAAGTGGGATTTGGCCGATAAATACTTAGACAGGCAGTGTCGCGGGCGTGGCACTGAAAGAATTATGCCTGAAATGAAAACACTTTCTTTGGTGAAGAGCGGGCAAACCTTTTGCTTTCGCTACGAGGTAGGTCAGGAAGCCGCGGTGCTGGATTCCCTGGTGGAATCGGTAAATCGGCGTGATCTGTCTTTCGATTGGTTTGACGCTGCGGTGCTGTCGCATCAGCTGGGTCAACATTTAGCGAAAGAATTGAAAGGCTTTTTGCCGAAGAAGGTTGCATGAAAGCGAAGGATGCAGAATGAAGGCGGAAGGATGAAACCAATGCCACGAATTTTTCTGGCGTTATTTTCATCCTTCATCTTTCTGAATTCATCCTTATGAAGTTTACCGCTTGACGGGGATCGTTAGGCGGAGGGCCTCCGAAGATTTAGACAAATGAAAATTCGGTGGCGTTATTTCCGGAACTGCTCACCAAAGATTGGTGACCAATGAGCAGCATTACTGTCCCCTCAATTGAATTGGACGCAAACGCGTCGAAAAATTTCTCTTCGCTGGTTCAGCAGTTCCTCGAATACCTCAAACTCGAGCGGCATTTCAGCGATTACACCGTCAAGAGCTACGGAGCTGACCTGATTCAGTTCAGCCAGTTTCTCAGCGGCGAGATCGGCCAGGCACAGGCGAACGCGCCGGCAGGTTCGGTCAGCACTGAGCAGCTGAATGAACGGCTGGTTAAGTGCGAACCGCTGACCGTACGCGAGTTTCTCGCTTATCTCTACGGCCAGAATTACACCAAGAGCACGACGGCGCGCAAACTGGCGACGCTGCGCAGCTTTTATAAATTTCTCATGCGGCGCGGCAAAGTTGCTGCCCATCCGCTCTCAACCATTCGCACCCCGAAGCAGGAAAAGCGCCTGCCCAAGTGCCTCGATCTGGAGCAAGTGCAGAAGCTCCTGGATGCACCGGGCGATGCCGATGTGCTTTCATCGCGCGACAAAGCGATGCTGGAAGTGCTGTATTCCAGTGGCATTCGTGTGAGCGAATTGGTCGAGCTGGAAATGTCGGATCTGGATTTGCAGGAAGGCGTATTGCGAGTACGCGGTAAGGGCCGCAAGGATCGGCTCACTCCGATTGGCTCGCAGGCAATTGGCGCTTTGCAGAAGTATTTTCAGATGCGTCAGACCGAGCCGAAGATGAACGGAGCCCATGCAAATCGCGTGTTTTTGAATAAGCATGGTGAGCCGCTGAGCACACGTTCGGTGCGCCGCAAGCTTGATAAATATCTGAGCATCGCCGGACTTGATCCGGGGATCAGCCCGCACACCCTGCGGCACAGCTTTGCCACGCATCTGCTCAATAACGGAGCCGACCTGCGCAGCGTGCAGGAATTGCTGGGGCACCAGAGCCTGAGCACCACGCAGATTTACACGCACCTGACCACGAGCAAGTTGAAACAGGTGTATGACAATGCCCATCCTCGGGCGCAATCGCCGACGATTCCGCATCCGGCGATCAAGCCGCAGGAGCCGCCTACGCCATATTCGAAAGCGATCTAATACGAACGCTAAGCTTTAAACGATAAAGAGCCCCGCATGTTACATGCGGGGCTTTTTTATTTGATTAATCGGATTGCGAACGGATAACGGTAGCGTCTACCCTTATTCGCTTCGAGGCCACCGATGATACTGAAGATCAGGCCAATGAGCGCCAGGATTGGTAATAAGAAAAATCCGATGACAACGAACATCAGTAGCGCGGCACAAACCAATGCGATAGCCATGGTGATATGAAAATTGATCGCTTCTTTGCCTTGATCATCGACGAAAGGATATTGATCCTTCTTGATCAGCCAGGCGACCAGAGGGCCAATGATATTGCCGAAGGGGATCACGAATCCGGCGAGGCCGAAGAGGTGGCAGAGCATTCCCCACAGGCGAGCGTCGGGATTGGGTTCCAATTCAACAGCGGCGTAAGACATGGGCGGTGGTGGTGGGGCGGCATTATCTGCAGAATTGTTTGGCATATCGGTCATACTCCATGCTCCCTTCCTAAAGTTTGCACCATAATATCAATTTTCAATCGAAGGGGAAATGGCTCTGGGCAATATTTTGCATTCGTTTAGTAACGCGGGTTTTAAAATCTCGGAAATATTTATGTCCGCTTTTGCACTTTGCCGGGCAGAGGTTCATGAGTGAATAAGACAGATAGCCAATTGCTGGAGGAGTATTGCTGCGGCGCGGAGGAGGCGTTTACGCAGCTTGTGCGCCGGCATGTCGATTTGGTGTACGCCACTGCCATGCGCCGCACCAGCGATCCGGGTTTGGCGGAGGATGTCACTCAAGCAGTATTTATTGTCCTGGAAAAGAAAGCGCGGACCTTGCGCGAACGGGTGACGTTGGCGGGGTGGCTGTTCGTGGTTACACGCCACGTTGCCAAGGCAGCGATGCGGGCAAAAATACGGCGGCTGAAACATGAGCGGCTGGCGGCGCGCGGGGAGGCGGTGAATATGACGGCAGATGATCATTCACAAATGGCCGAGGTTTCGCGCGTGCTGGATGATGCGCTGGCGGGATTGAGAGGAGGGGATCGCGATGCGATTACGCTTCGTTTTCTCGAGGAGAATACTTTCGTGGAAGTAGGAGAGGTCCTCGGCATCAGTGAAGAGGCGGCGCGCAAGCGCGTAGATCGGGGAATTAGCCGGCTGAGGAAAATGCTGGCGCGGCATTCAATATTCCTCGAAGCGGAGGCTCTTTCGCTCGTCATCGCCAAATTCGCCGCCAAGCCTGCTCCGAGCTTCGTGACTGAAAATATTTTAACGGCTCAAACAACCAAACGTGCGGTTTCTCTTTATAATGAGGTATTGCGTATGTTTTTATTTAGACAAGTCAGTGCGGTTACGCTCGTGGCTCTGCTCATATTCTGCGGCTTCGCGGTCATCACCACCATGGCGCAGGCCAAGTCGTCCGGGTCAGGCGCCAAAGCCGTCAGCGCGTCCATTCGGCCGGCATTGAATGTTCAACGCATGATCATTCAGATGGGAGTTAAAAATCTAGCGGCCAATATTGATCTGTTTGAAAAGCTCGATTTTCATCTCGCCGCCCAGGATGCGAACCATCCTATTCAGTGGGCGACCATGGAGAACGGCGTAGTGCGCGTTCGGCTAATCGCCACGAAGCATATTTCTCCAACAGGTGAGAATTTGGCACCGCTGTTCTACATCGATGGTGGGTATCCAGCCTTGAAGGCAATGCATGATGATTTAGTCAGCCGGCATCTGCACGTGAACAAGATGGATTTAGGCACGACACCGCGGCCTGCAGTGGAAATGCGCGATGGGCATTTGACACATGCTCCTGCCGACGGGGGCAAAGTGATTCAGTTTACGGTGAATACGCCGGACGGGCATCAGATTGGATTTGTCGCATTGATGAATGAAGATTGAGGAATTGCAGTAGCACTGAAGTGCCACCGCTAGAGCGGCGAGCACAAAGTCCTCGCGCCAGGCCCAGGACTTAGGTATTGTGCCTTTCTTTACGTCAAGGAGGCCATATGCCAAGCAGGGAAGCATTTACGCAGCGAGAGCGGCGGGCGATCATTAAACACTTT
>DASXDR010000126.1:0-5303 GCA_036490535.1 Tepidisphaeraceae bacterium
CGCTGCCCCCCTGCTCATTCTGCTGATCTACAGTTTCTGCCAGCATGATGAACTCGGACAGGTGCTACCGCGATTCACCTGGGCGAATTATCAGCGCGCGTTGGATTGGACCTATCTGCGGATTCTGTTCGATTCGCTTTATTACGCAGGGCTAACAACCCTTCTTTGTGCGGTGATGGGGTATCCGATTGCTTACTATATCGGCCGCGCTCCCGAGGTTTGGCGGAATCGTCTGCTCATGGCGGTAATGATCCCCTTCTGGACCAGTTTCCTCATCCGCACCTACGCCTGGATGATCATCCTCGCCGAGGAAGGCCCGCTGAATAAACTGCTCATCGCAACCGGCATCGTTCCGCACATTTTCCGCCAGCCTCTGGATTTGATGTACACGCCTTTCGCCGTAGTCCTGGGCCTGGTCTACATGTATCTCCCCTTCATGATCCTCCCCATCTATGGCAGCGTCGAAAAACTCGACAGCTCCCTGATTGAAGCCGCCATGGACCTCGGCGCCTCGCCGCTGCGAACATTCTGGCGCGTGATCCTCCCCCTGACCTGGCCCGGCATCGTCGCCGGCGCCATGCTCGTATTCATCCCCTCCATCGGCATGTTCGCCATCACCGATCTGATGGGCGGAGGCCGCGTCGTCATGGTGGGCAACGTCATCCAAAACCAATTTCAGGGGCAGGGGAGAGATCAGCCATTCGGCGCGGCGCTGGCGATTGCGATGATGGGGTTGTTCGTGATGACGTTCGCGGGACGGCGAAAACGAAATTTATAGGGCGCCCTTGGAGTCTTTATTGTGCGCTGCTTTCATCAGCCATACAGGCCACAACAACGGCAGTTGCGACTAACACGCCTGCTCCAACGGCGATTATCCCTAACAACGGTAAGCCAAAAAATCCTGCGCCGGCAGCGGCTACAGGGCCTACCGTGTAAGGACGAAGGTTCCCTTTCGGTCCGATTTTCAAAACGTACTTAATTCCATCGGCGACAAAAGTAGCGCCTGGTACATTTTTTGCCATAGTGTCTGCTCCTTCAAAGAGACCGCGCCGTAAGAAACGCCCAAGATAAAATAACTTCTCATTGCTCGAATCGCAATATAAATATCCAGTCTCCTAGTTGTATAGGGTGGGCATTGGCCGCCGATTCTGGTGCGAGCGTGCCCATGCCACAAAGATTGACCAAATTATCATTCTTCGAGCCTAGCTTGCCAGTCCTGGGCGGTGTGGAAGAAATCCAAAACATGGATGACGTCGCCGATCAATTCATAGACCGCGATGTGCCCATGTCCATTTCGGCGTCTGATTATGGTGACGTAACTTAGCTGCGGCCGCGTGGGCACTGGCTTGCCCGCGAAGAATTCGTCAGAGAGCTTGTTCACCGCCGAGAGCAGGAAGGCCACATAGCGATCCGCGTGGTCGGCGTTGTATTTTTGGGCGTTCCAGTCCCATATCTCATCGAGCGAGGCTAAAGCGGCGGCAGAGAGCGAAACGGTCAGCTTGCGTGGTTGTCGAGCCATTGTTTGCGTTTCTGTTCAAAATGCGCTTGGACTTCTGCGGTGCTGTAGGTTTTTGCGCCGGCTTTAATTGCCGCAGAGATTCGATCGAGATGTGCAATGCGCTCGGGCGTAAATAGATGGTCGTAATTTTCTGCCGGCTGATGAATGCTTTGGCTGATCACGTCGGCGACATAGTCATCAACGCTGGAAAAACCCCCTTCCGCTGCGCGGCGTTGGGCTTCTTTGTAAATCTGGTCAGCAAGTTGAATCTGAGGCATGGGAACTCTTTCGCAAAATAATATCGCCTTTCTGGTAAAACCTCCACTTCAATGATCTCCCTCCAATCCGTCACCAAACGCTTTGGCTCATTCGCCGCAGTGGACAATATCACGCTCGACGTTCGAGCCGGTGAATTTCTAACCCTGCTCGGCCCCTCCGGCTGTGGAAAAACAACCCTCCTGCGAATGATCTCCGGCTTTGAAACCCCGACCCAGGGACGAGTAATTCTCGATGGCCGCGATGTGACGGAGTTGCCGCCTTATCAGCGCGATGTGAATCAGGTGTTTCAGTCCTACGCGCTCTTTCCGCATCTGACGGTGTGGGAAAATATTGCCTTCGGCCTGCGCTCGCGGCGTACGCCGAAATCTGAGATCGCAAGAAGAGTCGACGATGCAGTGGCGATGGTCGGCCTAACCGGCATGGAACGGCGAAAACCCTCGCAACTCTCTGGCGGCCAACGCCAGCGCGTAGCCCTCGCCCGCGCCCTGGTGTGCGAACCAAAAGTTTTATTGCTGGATGAGCCGCTGGCCGCCCTCGACGCTAAACTCCGCCGCGCCATGCAGCTCGAATTAAAAAAACTCCAGCAACGCCTCGGCATCACCTTTGTCTTCGTCACTCACGATCAGGATGAAGCGATCGTGATGTCCGATCGCATCGCGGTGATCAATGGAGGAAAGATCGAGCAACTCGCCGCAGCGGCGGAAATCTATCGCAATCCCGCCACGCGATTCGTCGCCGATTTTCTGGGGCAGGCCAATCTGATCCCCGTCACCATCATCGAGCGGCTCGAGAATGAACTTGTCCTTCGCAGCGGAGAATCCCTGATTTTGCGCGCAACCAGAACGGGCGGCGAAGACGGGCAGCTCCTGGCATGCGTTCGACCCGAGAATATTCATCTGCACGAGACGCTGGTAGCAGATTCATTTCCCGCAACCATCTCCGAAGTCATTTTTCGCGGCCCGACCACCCATCTGGTTCTCACCTGCCCGGGCGATTTGAGGCTGACCGCACTAACCAGTAACCCACGTTACAGCATCGGCCAACAGCTTTTTTGCAGAATCGAGCCAACGGATGTGGTGATTCTGGCAGAGCCCCTGAAAAGCGTGCCGGCATGATTTTCCACAATTGCTATTGCGTACCCCCGGCTACAGGTGTGTATAATCTGCCCTGTGAGGCAGTTTGCCGAGTGAGTATTTCGGCAGATGCAGCACGCATGTCCGGGCAAGTAGATCGCTGCCGAAAGGTGGCTCATGGTCACGATGGCATCTGCATCAATCGGCCTCTCGTTTTTCCAACGCTTAATCTCCCTATCGATTGATTCTGCCGCAGCAATCGCCGCCGGGCATTTGATCATTCGCCGCCAGAAATTTCTTCCCTCGTTTAATCTGCCGTATCGTTGGAACTCCATGACCTTCACCGACAGCAACGATCGTTCAAATACCGAATCGGTTTGCAATGAAACCACGCACGAACTTCGCGAGCTCCGCGCCAAGCTGGCCGCCACTGAAGCGGAACTGACCAAGACGCGCACCGCGTTGGACCATCTCGCCGGAGGCGTGATTATCGCCGACGCTAACGGAAATCTGCTCGACTGGAATGCCGCCGCGCTTCGCATGCACGGATTCAATTCGCTCGAAGAAGTGCGGCGACACGTTGCGGATTTCCAGAAAATTCTTGTCTTTTCACTGCAGCCCGGCGGACCTCCCCTGCCGCTGGAAGAATGGCCCCTCTCAAAAATTATCCGGGGCGAAACCGTGCATAATTATGAGCTCTGCGTGCGAAGGACTGATACCGGAAGAGAATACGCCATCAGCTACAGCGGATCTGTCGTCCGCGAGCCTGACGGAGCGCACAAACTTATCGTGCTCACCCTGAACGACATCACCGAAGCACGAAAAATGCAGAGCCGTCTGATGGACAAACAGCGCCTGCTCCGCACCTTGGTGGATGAAATCGACGGGCCGGTCTACATCAAAGACGCCACCGGCAAATTCATGTTCATCAACAAAGCCGGCGCCAAGCTCGCCGGGCGCTCCCCCGAAGAATGCATGGGTCTGGACGCCACGGAAATCTTTGGCCCCGATATCGGCAAACTCGTGCGCGGTTCCGACAAGCTGGTCATGGAAGCGGACCATGCATTCACCTACGAAGAAACTACTCAGATCGACGGAGAAGAGCGGCATTACCAGGTCACCAAATGCCGGTGGCTCAACGCCGATGGTCGCGTGGGCGGTGTGTTTGGGATCTCGCGCGACATCACCGGCACTAAATTAGCCGAACAAAATCTCCGCGATGGCGAGCAGCACGTACGCGAGGTCATGGACAGCCTCTCACAGATCGTGCTCGTGTTGAGCTCCGCCGGGCGCGTGCGCGAAATGAACCGCACCGCGCGCCGCACGTTCGAAGCACTGGGCTTTCCCACAGAAACTATTGTGGGGCAGCTTTTTGCCGCCCTGCCATGGTTTGGCGCTGAGCGCGATACGCGGCTTCAATTAACCAACGCCGTCGTGCGCACCGCTACGGGACAAGCAGTCGATCTGCCTAACGTAACCATTTCCTATGGCCCGCATTCCGCGACGTACGATTTCTCCCTCTCTCCCATGCGCGATCACGACGGGAAAATCGGACATCTGATCCTCTCGGCAATGGATGTGACCGAGCGCAAGCTCGCCGAGCAACGCGCGCGCGATCAGCAAGCCGAGCTGGCGCATCTGGAGCGCGTGCAGACGATGGGACATATCGCATCAGGATTAGCACACGAATTGAATCAGCCCCTGGGCGCGATCGTGAATTATGCCGGCGCCTGCCGTCAGTTAATCGCCGCCGGGCGCGGCGCTGTCCCACAGTTTGACGAAGTATTCGCCAGTGTCATCACCGAGGCCATACGCGCCGGAGAAATCATTCGCCGGCTCCGCACTTTCGTAAAAAAGCAGCGCCCTCAAACCGCCGATACCGATCCCAATCTCCTGGTTCAGGACTCGCTGCGAATCCTGGCATTCGAAGCCCGGCAGGAGCGCGTCATCGTTCACGAGAAGCTCGCCGCCGATCTTCCCGCCGTACAGGCGGACTCGATCCAGATCACACAAGTATTGGTGAATCTGATCCGCAACGCGATCGACGCCATGGGCAGCATCAAACCATCCGACCGCTGTGTAACCGTGACAACCAACCCCGCCCCCGAAAACAGCGTTTGCATCAGCGTCGCGGATACCGGAACCGGCGTGCCGGCGGAAAATATCCCACGCCTCTTCGATGCATTTTATACGACCAAGCAAAACGGGCTTGGCATCGGCCTCGCCCTGTGTAGGATGATTGTAGAGAATCATGGCGGACAGATCTACGCTGAGCCAAACCCGGGCGGCGGCATGGTCTTTTCTTTTACTCTGCGCTCGGGTGCGGGAATTACCGGGAAGGGCTAATTATGGAACGACAACCCACTGTCTTTGTCGTCGACGATGATCCAGGCATGCGCAAATCCACCGGCATGCTCCTCGAATCCGCTGGACTTAAATTTGAAACATTCGAG
>DASXDR010000152.1:0-12660 GCA_036490535.1 Tepidisphaeraceae bacterium
TCGTTGACCGCCGGCTATTGGCTCGAAGGAGGTTTTCAACAGAGCCAAATAGAATCTGTTTACTTTCCAGCAAGTGTCTGAGAAATTAATGCCCAAAATCGGGCGAATCCTCAACATTGGCAAACATGATGACACTTCCAGTTCTGATCATTGGCGCCGGGCCAGTTGGAATGACGATGGCTTCGGAACTCGCGCGCTACGGAATAAAGGTGCGCATCATCGACAAGGCAGCTCAGCGAACAGACAAATCCAAAGCTCTCGTGCTATGGAGCAGAACCCTCGAACTATTGGATCGCGGCGGAGGCTCGGCTCCATTCCTGAATGCCGGGTTCAAAGTCGATGCAGTCAATTTCATCGCCCGCGATAAAACGGTTGGCCATGTCAGCATGAAGGATGTGCAAAGCCTCTATTCCTACGCTCTCATGTTGCCGCAGTCCGAGACCGAACGTCTGCTCGAAGAACGGCTTTATACTTTGGGCGTTACCGTCGACCGTCAGGTGGAGCTCACTGCATTTACCCCCCGCCCCGATGGAGTCGATGCGACTTTGACGCATGCCGATGGCCATCAGGAATCAGTATCCACCGAATGGCTGCTTGGATGCGACGGCGCTCACAGCGCAGTCCGTCACGGCCTGAATGCAGAGTTCACCGGCGAGACCATGAATAGCGACTGGATACTCGCGGATATCCACATGACTGGATACCCATATCCCGATACTGAGGCATCGATCTATTGGCATCGCGACGGCGCATTCGTCATCTTTCCCATCTCACCCGGTCGCTATCGCATCTTGGCGGATTTACCGATGACGCCCAACAAACTGCCACCCACGCCGACACTGCCGCAGGTTCAGGCGATCATCGATCGTCGCGGCCCCAGTGACACCAAGGCATTCGATCCAATCTGGCTTGCCGGTTTCCGCATCAATGGCCGCAAAGTTTCCGCCTATCGCCAAGGACGCGTCTTTCTTGCCGGCGACGCCGCTCATGTTCACAGCCCCGCCGGTGGACAAGGCATGAATACCGGCATGCAGGATGCCTTCAATCTCTCCTGGAAACTCGCCGCCGTCATCCACGGAATCTGCGGTGAACACGTGCTCGACAGCTACAGCCTCGAACGCAGCGCCGTAGGCGATGAAGTTCTCAAAAACGCAGGCAGGCTGACTGAAATCGGCACCATGAAAAATCCCGCCGCCCAGGCAATTCGCAATTTCGTGGGCCACTTAATGCTCGGCCTGAGTCCCGTCCAACATGCATTTACTAACACAATGAGCGAAGTCACCATCGGCTATCCCAATAGCCCCCTAAACGGCCCCGCCCACAATAACCACCTGCCTAAGCCCGGCGCACGCGTCGTTCCCGTCCCCGGCCAACCCCCCTTCGGTTCTGGCCCCACCCCCCAATTATCGCTCCTCGCCGAACAAAGCGCACCCGTCGCCGATCTCCTCAAACGCTTTAACCGCCTTCTGGATTCCAACGTACGCCCTCCTCTGCGCGAGAAAGGCATTTGCCTGGTCCGCCCCGACGGCTATGTTGCCATGTCCACAACTCAGGATCGCCCGCAAGATGTGGCCACTTATCTCGATCGTTTGATCACCCAATAGTAGATCGAATGCGATTTTACTCGCGTCAAAAGAGAATTGTTCCTTAATCAGATTTGCTGAAGTCAAACACAATCGTTCGGCTGGCATTTCCTTCAATATTAAGATCAACATTCCCCCCACCATTAGCATCCTCTTTAACTGAGTCCGCCCCACTGACTCGCACGTGTCCATGGCCGCGCGAAAGATCGAATCCTTTATCTTGAGCGGCAACGTGCACACCTCGAGCCAATCGCAGATGAAATCCCACTTTATCCTTGCTGTTCTTGGACAGGTTCTGAATGCGTATCGTCAACGAAGTTTCAGAAAAGTGGTAAGTTTCGCGTAGACCCAGATCGCTGAAGCAAAGAGTATCGGATGTTTTTTCAACAGCGTTTTGCAACTGACGAGGCCCGAAGAAACCGGGGAAATTCGCAGCCCCGCCGCCGTCTAAATCATTAGAAATAAACTGTTGCTTATCAACACCAATACTCGCTAAATCGCCATTTCCGGTAATGGTCACATCGTATAGATCGGTAACGACATGTCGTGATGGCACTACTGGCTTGATCTCAATAGGAGCCGTCGGCGGAAAATCGTCCGTGCGAAATGGGCCCGCCGGTAATCCCGACGAATTATAAACATTGCAAATCGGCACCGCCGCCCACGCATATCGAACAAACCGCGGATCAGGCACATCACTGCAGCGAGCCATCACCGTATCATCCCCCTGCAAAGTCGCACCCACGAAATGAAACACCCGATCTTCCCCCGCCAGAGCAAAACCAAGAGCATGCCTGGTATCGCCATGCAGAACCAACGCTCCATCGTGCGTATCAAAAGTAATACGCATCGCATCACCATCACGAACGACGCTCTTAACCGTCGGCCCGTCGGCGACAATACTCTCTCGATACGCTAGCCGCCGCGCTTGCAGCGCTGCGCGCCGCCCGATCTCCCCCTTTTCGCGCGGATGAAGATTGAAACCTTTGGTTGTATCGATCGAAACAACCAATCCCGTACCAGGATTCTCCCGCACAATCCGCCTCTGCGCATCGCGCAACCAGGTAAACGGATATCCGCCATATGTGTCCACGAAAGCAGGCAACTGCACAATAATGAAGGGCAAATCGTCACGCCGAAATTGTTTCCGCCATTGCACAATCAAGTCATGCATGATCGCCGCATAAAACTGTGGCTTCCCCGCATTACTCTCCCCCTGATACCACACAACGCCCTTAAGCGTCAGCGGCCCCAGCGGCGCGATCATGTTGTTGTATAAAGACCCCGCAGGCAGATTAAACATGGATTGAGAAAACTGATCCTTCGAAAAACCAGCCAATGTCGGAACTGGCACCCATCCCTCTGCAGCAGTCCCTCCGAAGGAACTATCGATCAGCCCAATCGGCACATCCGCAAGCTTCGGGTCATGCGAAAGCGCCAATCCCATATGCACCGCAACCGCGCTGAAATGCTCCAGCTCCGGCGTATCCGATGTCATCCAATGCGCATCAACCAAATACGTCGGCTTGTCCGCTCCGAATTTCGGAATAGAAAGAAGCCGCAAATTTGGCATCGCTCTGGCTTCAGCTTTTATCTGCTCGGCTTCCACATCTTCGCCAACGCCAAATTGCATATTGGACTGGCCCGCACAGAGAAAGACGTCGCCAGAAAGAATATCTTTTAAACCGATCGACTCCGACTCACTGCTGATCTTCGCGCTGTAAGGCCCGCCAACAGGAAGAGGTTTTAGCGTTGCCTTCCAATGCCCAGCACCATCCGCCGTCGCGCTTGCTGTTTCCTCGCCAAGTTGAATTTGAACAACTTTCCTCGGATCAGCTTCGCCCCACACGATCACATTCTGCTCTCGCTGGAGCACCATGTTGTCTGAAAAAGTCGACCCGAGCTTCAATCCCGCAAAAGCAAATTGAGATGCGATCGAAATAAAAACGATCATTAACGAGAAGAAATACTTTTGCGTCATCTGTTTCATACGTTATCACCAAACCACGTCCATTGCGGATGTTTCACATATTTCAGAGCCTCCGCGACCGTCAGCCCGGCATTAGCACGCGCGCGGTTTTCTTCACAATGCCGTCGCAAGATCGCCTGCTCGCTTTCGCTAGTCACTGGCTGAGCGCGGTACGGAACTTTTTGCCCGATGAGGACTGTAAGAAATCCTTCAATGCCAAACTGTGTTTTGGCGGTCGTACTGCTATTGAGCAAATGCCTGGCGAGTCGGCTGGGACCATTCTCCTGATAAAATTCGATCAGCGGTTGAATCGGCGAAACATCCACCTCATTGCAGCACGTCGTCCAGAAATCATTTTGGAGTCGCGTGTTGAAACGATAATGAATCGCCAGAAAATCCCGAATGTTATCCCATAGCTCAGCGAAAAAAGTATTGTAAAGCGCTTTCATTCGTGGCTTGGGATCGAGCTGCGAATCAATCAGCATGGTCACCATCGTCTGAATTTGCGACGAAGCAACCATCAGTGCCGTAGCTTCCAACGGCTCCACAAATCCGCAGGCGTTGCCGATGGCGAAAACGTTGCCAACCCAGCTTTGACGATACCGCCCCGAACGGAATTTGATGACATGATCCCATATTTTGATCTTGGGATTTTTTCGCTGGAATTCCTCCCGGGCCTGTTCATCGCTGATAAAACGCGACGAATAGACATATCCGCGGTTGATTGCATGCTCGTGGTCAATCAGCCAGCACCAGCCAGCATCCATTGTCTCAGCGACGGTATAAGGATAAATAAAATCATCCGTGCGATCCCACGCCCCGACAATCGCGCGGTCCGTAAGCAGCGTCTTATCGTATGAAACAAACGGCGTCTGGAGCGCCTTCCCGAGAAGCTCGGATCGAAACCCGCTGGCATCAACAAAGAAATCCGCTTCGACCTGCCGGCCATCTTCCAGAACGATTGCCTTTACCCCCTGCTCGCCCAGAATCGCCCCGGAAACCTTCGCATCGACGAATGTAATCCCACGGTCAACAGCAACTTTTTCAAATGTTTTGACCACGTCAGGATTGAACAGGTGAAACGCGACAGACCCGTCTATCATTGGCCCGCCCCCGTTGGGCTGGGCTGCAAATGCCTTCGCATGCGACATCAGCGCAGCATTAATCGTCAGGTTGTCACAATCATCCTCGCAATAGAATCCGTTTGGCCTGGAAAGACCCTGAAACTGCGCATCAAATTGAAAATCGAACGTAAACTCAAATTTCTCGCGCGGCCCCCAGATAAAATGAATCCCCACCTTCCACGTGGGTTTGGCCATCTCATAAAACAATTTCCGCTTGATCCCCAGATACTCAAAGAGAAATTGTACAAACTGCGGCGTCGTGCTTTCTCCCACGCCGATCACGCCAATGTCCGGGCTACGAATCACCTGAATCTGCAGCTGTGGGATCTTGCGCTGCAGCGCCAGCGCAGTCATCAGTCCAGCAGTACCCGCGCCCAGGACAACAACTTTATTAATCATAATCGAATCCGCATTTCCTAATACCCAGAAGTTCACTTATTACCGGTAAAGAAATGATCCGAAAACACACTGATCATGCAAGAATTCTGCGTCAATTTAATCATCTCTTTTCCGCTCCGTCACTTCATTGACCACATCGCATTTTACTGATGCGTGGTCGAAAAATTCACATTGGCAATTTGAGCATCCGCGCAAGCTTTGAGCACCGGCTGCAAATCAGCATAAGGCATTTGCTTATCCGCTCGAATAATGACTTTGAATTGGAGATTGTCATGCGGATCGCTCGGCGATCCGAAGCGCAGAAATTTCAGCGTATCAATCAGTCGCGGCACCGGGGCATGTTCGCCAATATTGAACTGTTGCCGCTGCCCGTTGATCAGTGTGGTAGCAATCGGCCCAGTAGGAGTGGCATGGACATTCAGTGTGAGCGTATTGTTCATGTTTTGCAGGCGAATGCCCCGGATCGTCGCGGGTAGCTCCATCGGCTCGGCGCCCGTAGTGACGCCGATGCGCGCAACCAGCATAAAAAAGACGATCAGCACGAGCATGATGTCGATAAGCGGAGTCACATTCACGTGCCCCACGACCGACTGCGGCATGCCACGACGAAGTTTCATCGCACCGCCCCAGTTTCAAGTGGCTGATTAGAAACCGCTGGTTCTCCCACTTCCGAATATCGCTGGCGAATCGCCAGGAAAAGGTCCTCCGCCAGGAGCGCCCCTTTAACCGTGAGTCGATCCACCATTGTGCGCAGAACACCAAACGCCGCCAGGCACGGCACCGCCAATAACAAACCAAGCATGGTGTGAGCAAGCGCTTTAGAAATACCCCCCGCAAGATCAGCCGGACTCGCTTGCCCGCCCGCAGCGTTCATCGCCGTAAACGCTTCAATCATGCCCAACACCGTGCCAAGCAATCCCAGTAACGGACCAAGATTACCAATGATGTTCAGATATTCAATCTTGCGAAATTGCTCCGCGGTCTGCTCGCTGACAGCGGTTTCCAGCGATTCGCGCATTTCGCCAAAATCAGGAAATCGCCGCATCGCAGGATAAAGAGATCGGCTCACGAACGAATCATCATCCCGCACAAATTCCGTCAATTGCGTCCAATCGCGCACCTGGATAAATCCGCGAATGCGATTAGTCACATCCGCCGGCAGAAAGACCCCCTGCCGGTTGTTCCAGAAGCCATGGATGATCAACGCCAAGCCAGCAACCGAGAGAATCCCAATCGTGTAAAAAACAAAATCGAGATTATCCAGCACCAGCGAAAACGAATTGCTGATAGGCGCGCCAGCCTTGGCCGGCACCGTCCCCGGCGTCCCCTGCCCCCACGCCAGGCTCACGGTCAGAAGTAATATCAGCAGCAGCGCAAGACGAAAGTATGAACGTTCGTATCGACCCATATGGAAAAATATCATACCAAGGGTAACGAGCACTGACACATCTTGCCGGACACATACGACTGTTGCGGAATATTCTCCATTCGCGCAGAAGCAATATTCCTACACGATGCTCCTATGGCCAAAAAACAATCGCATGCGACCAGCTCGCAGGAGGATAAAGAAGTCCGAGATCGCACCGCGCCCGGCGGAAAGATCGTCTATAAAGCAATCCTCCTCGAAGGCCGGCAGGAACTTGAACGCTCCACCTCTGCCCTCTTTTATTCCGGTATCGCAGCGGGGTTATCGATGGGTTTTTCATTTCTATCCGAGGGGCTTTTGCAGGCGCACCTGGCCGACACACCCTGGCGACCACTCGTTTCCAGCTTCGGATATTCCATGGGATTTCTCATCGTCGTCCTCGGCCGCCAGCAACTTTTTACCGAAAATACCCTCACCCCCATCCTCCCCCTACTCGTCGACAAGCGAATGAAAATACTCCTGAACGTACTGCGCCTCTGGACCGTGGTGCTGATAGCAAATCTGCTCGGAGCATTTTTCTTTGCATGGGCAGTGTCAGCAAAAAGTCTGTTTCCCGAGAATGTTCACAGCGCACTATTGGAATTAGCCCAAACCGCTTTAAAAGATTCCTTCTGGATCATCATGTTCAAGGGACTTTTCGCCGGTTGGCTGATTGCGCTGATGGTCTGGCTGCTTCCCTTTGCCGAGGCGGGCCGCATCTGGGTTATCATTTTTGTCACCTATATCGTGGGCCTGGCGAATCTCAGCCACGTCATTGCCGGCAGTGTCGAAGTCTTTTTTGCGGGTATTCTCGGGCAAGAAAGCTGGCTGCATATTTTTGGCGGATACATCCTGCCGACGCTGATTGGTAACGCGCTCGGCGGAGTAATTCTGGTCGCAGTGCTAAATCATGCCCAGGTCGTCGCAGGAGAAGAGGGACAGGATTTGTGAATCTATTGGCAAGCCCACGGATAGCTATCCGTGGGCTTTACATGGTTTACGTCGCCTGCCGCCGAATTGTCATATCAAAATTCCGCACCATCGACCGATACATCGTCCACACAATCCCCGCGTACGCCGTCGCCGCGATCCACGCACAGAGCAGAACCACTAATCTCGCCACGTGAATATCTGAGACTGTCATAAACAGCGGATTCATCGCGCGTACGCTCATGCCGGTGGGATCAACCAACAGCATCGGCAGTGTAAACGGACTGAAACTGGCAATCCCCGCCGCCGCAGTGGCTGCATCGTTGGAGGACGTGGTGGCAATTTCCCACCCCACCCACGCCAGTGCGCCGCATATGCCGGCAACAATTCCCAAGCTGCTCATCACCGCCGCCACCGTCTTGCGGCAAGCCAAAGACATCTGCATCCCCAGCATCGCCGCCAGCGCCGCCGTCACCACAAATACTGGCGGGAGTGCCAGCAGCGCCTCCGGATAAGCCGTCCACTCCCCCGGATTGAATAAGTCATAGATCACAAACAACAGCAAACTGATGATCGGAACCGCGATCAAAGGAACAGCAAAAAGAACCAATCCTCGCAGCTTCCCCCAGATGTAATACCTGCTGGTAATTGGCGTCGCCAAAAGCAGATCAAGCGTCCCATCCTCCTTTTCCCGCGTGACCGTGCTCGCCGCAGCATTGGTAACCATGATCAAAATCGCTGCAAATTCTACGATTGTTAAAATCAGCAGAAACTTCCGCGCATCTTCCTGGCTCAGCGAGCGCGGCGGATCAACCAGATCGATCGCATCAATGTGATCGCCTCGCGCCGAGATCGACGAGACAGAAAATTGATGAGTCAATTGGTCCAGCGATCCATTCTTACCATTGATTGTGACATTCGCATTGGAATTCACGATGTAGGGCGTCGATTGGCCGCTATCGATAATCATGATCGTCTGGTGTTGCGCATCCCAGCTCGAAGGCATCACATAACGCCCCGGGATCTGCACGTTGGCATACATCACCAACATCACCACCGCTGCAATCAGCCCAGCCAGAATCAACGCATAGCGAAACACTCCACCTCGCGCCGCCGAGCCTTTGCTCCGCGCTTGCCGCCAGGCAATCGGATTATTCCACACCGCGCGCGGCTTGCGCGTCGGCCCAATCCGAAGGATCGGCACCCAGTTCATCAAAATGTTCCGCCAATTGATCGTAGTTTGCGCCGCCCGGCGGAGAAAAAGCGTAGCCGGCAAAATCAGCACCCCGCTGAGCAACAGCATCGCAGTCACATAGAAAGAAGCCGGATTGGTCCAATACCAGCTGAACGGCCAATATCGCCAATGGACCGGCAACTGCGCCAGATTCGGCGGCGCTGCCTGCGGATTATTAAAAACAACACGCAGCGCCAGAAACGGATTCAGCCCCGTGAGCCACGACGTATTGCTCAGCGTTCCATCCGTCAGACGCAAATGAAAAAATGAAAATGAATCGAGTAGCCAGAGTCCGAGCAGATAAATCAGCAGCACAAAATAAAATCCAAACACCGGCCGTCGATTACCCACGCGAAATGTCGCCACCGTCAAAGCGAACGACCCCGTGATCATTGCCGTCGCCGCTGCAATGGCGAACGAGAGAAAGATCGAATTGACCGCCACGCCGCCGAAGATTTGCGTAATCGCGAAAACAGGCACGCCGCTGATGAGCAGCGCAATCAGAAAAAAGATGCGCGAAAACAAAGAACCAACGACGATTTGTGTATTGCTCATCGGCGTGCAGAGCAGCACATCGTAAGTTTGCGCATCCTGTTCCTGCGTAATCGCCGCCGCGGTAAATATCGGAGCGAGCAATGCAATCAAAGCAAGCTGCGCATAGCTCATCTCAACAAATAATTGCGCACTCGCCCCCGCCAATTGATCCAGGCTTGTCCCGCCGAGATTCAGCAACGTAAGAAAGACGATGGCAATAAGCAGCCCGAGATACGCGCAGCGGATGATCAGATCGCGCTGGCGTTTGCCCGAGGTGAACAGCACCCGCAGAAAAAGCGGATTGGCGGTTATGCTCATCGAGGCGGTATCATACAAAAAATCGCATGGTATGGGTTTACTATCTTCTTCTGCTCATCGCGATGGCGGGAAGTGCTGTCGCGACCCTCTTCAGCATCCCCGGCGTGTGGCTGCTTGCCATTTTCGCACTCGGCTATGCAGCACTGACTCATTTCCGATATCTCGGCGTGCACGGCCTCATCGCCTTGCTAATCTTGGCGGCGCTGTCAGAAATAGTTGAAATGGGAACCGCCGGCGTCGCTGCCAAAGCCGCCGGCGGAAGCTCGCGCGCATCCCTCGGGGCAATGGTCGGCGCCATCATCGGTGGCATTGTCGGCACGGCCGTTATTCCAATTATCATCGTCGGCAGCTTGATCGGCTTGGCTGTCGGCGCATTTATCGGCGCCCTGATCATGGAGCAATCACGCAATACCAATCCGAATCATCTCTTTCGCGTCGGCGCAGCAGCAGCCGGCGGGCGACTGCTCGGCACCATCCTCAAGCTCATTTTCGCAGGCATCATGTTCATCCTCGCTGCGATCCTGGCGTTTCCATGGAGATAAATCGTGCCGCCCATCAAAGCTGTTTTGTTCGATCTGGACGACACACTGAATGATCGCGGATTATCCTGGGGAGCCTTCGTCCCCCGCCTGCGCCAGCAATACGCACAGCAACTCGCCCCCTGCGAAGATGCACACATCAAGCGGGCATTTCTGGCAGCTGATTGGAACGGCTATCGCAACAAGGAAGAATTGTTCACCGAACTGCGTGATTCCCTTCCATGGCGTTCCGCCCCACCAGCCCATGAGCTGGAGGCATTTTGGCGCAGCTGTTTCGCCGACTGCATGGTCGAACGCGAAGGAGCAATAGAACTGATAAAAGATTTACGTGCCCACGTAATATCAACCGGCATCATCACCAACGGTCGAGCCGACATGCAATCCGCCAAAATCGCAAACCTTGGACTGACCCGATTGGTCGATGCAATCGTCATCTCCGAACCACTGGGAATAAAAAAGCCCGATGCCCGAATATTTCAAACTGCATTGGCGAAGCTCGACTGCCACGCAGACAGCGCATTATTCGTCGGTGATCACGCAATATTGGATATCGGCGGCGCCAAGGCAGTCGGAATGCGCACCGCATGGATCACCCTGAGCCGCAAATGGGAACAAGGCGACCCGCCCAATTTCCGCATCTGTCATTTACATCAATTAAGAAAGATCGTGAAGATTTGAATGCCGCATCGTTATGAAGACCCCAGGGTCATAGCCCGAAACCCTGGGGTCTTTAGTCTGCCGCCGACACTGCCGTGCATATCATTCGTCCCCCGCAACAGAAGGTTCTTAGAAACAGTGCTTTTTGTTGTGCTTGGTGGTAAATACCCATCTTTGCCCTAGGATAAGATTCAACTATCCATTGTTATGCGCCTTACCGTTGCCAAGAAAATCCATTACGACGCTGGCCCCAATCTCACGCCGCTAGCAGACGTGGCCATGGTCATCCTCATCTTCCTGATGCTGGTCGGCAGCTTCGGCACCGAACACTATCTAGCCAATAAGGTTCCCTTGCAGCAGATACAGAATGTGGAGCCAAGTGGCCAATGGCTGCCCGACGAGCCCCTGCGCATCGACGTGCAGAGCGTCGGCAACGGTTTTGAAGCGGTTGCAGGCAAAGTGCATACATCCAACATAGATGCTCTCACTCAGCAATTGGCGCGCATGCGTCAGCAATTAGCACAAGCCGGCACAGCCCCTGAGCAGGTGCGCGTAGTCATCGCACCGCAAAAATCCACTCGATATAACGATTTGATCCGCGTTTACGAATCGGCATTGAATGCCGGCTTCACACGGGTTGCATTTGCCGCGGCTACGGATTGAAATTTCTCCTCTTCATGAAACGCTGCCCACTTTTATTTTTATTTCTGTTATGCGTTGCCCCCGTCGTGCGCGCAGTTTCTCCCTTGCTCGGTGCATTTAATTCTCTTCCAGCACGCGATAGCGCCGCGATTCAGACGGCAGTGGAAAACCTCCTTCGCCAGAGCAATGACCCGGCAGTAATTCTGCAAGCAGCGGAGATCCTTCGCACTCGCTGCGTTGATCCTCAAATCAACACTCTGGAATACTGGGGCCGGGATGATCAAACGCGGGCGATTTTACGACCCGCTGCCGAGACGTTTTTGAAATTAAGCCAGCGCGCCCAAACCCTGGCACAAAGCCAGGCCGACTCCATCGCTGCCACTATGCAGAATGCCGAAGATTCTTCGCAGCTGACGCAATGGACACAATTCAATAATTTAGTGCAGAGCGCGCGGCAGAGTCAGGCCATTGCCCGCTATGCGCAGCTACTTGCTGCGGAATCCGAAGGGCGCTCGAGTATCGCCCAGCAGGCTATTGCTGCGGTCAATGCCGCTAAATTCTCTGCATCGATGTCGCAACTCTATCTGGCGAAAATTGCTCTGGCTGCGGATAAAACGGCGGATGCAGTAAATCAGTTTGACGCAGTGATGAACGACCCCTCTGCATCGGTCGCAGATCAATATCAGGCCAGGTATTTTTTGTGCAGCTGTGATTTACTTGCCAGAAATTTCGAGAATGCCAAGCATCACTTGAGCGAGTTGCTCGTCTGGCAATCACAACATCTGCGAGGTGAAAATGCTGGCGCTCAAAGCGGTGCCGCCGCCGCCGCTGCAATTTTGGAATACCGCATTTATGCAACCCAAGCCAGTACCGCCAATTCGAGCGCCGAAAAAGGGCAATTCAATGAGAGTGCACTGGCGGCTTTGCGCGAACTAATCAAAATCCATCCCACGCTAAAAGATGCCGCTTTACAGCATCTGGGCTATCAATATGCCGGCGACCATGATCTGACCCAAGCTGATCCATTGGTGCTCGAAGCGCTTATGCAGCATGTAGCAGATTCGCACGCGGAGCAGCAGGCTTTCAACCTGGGCGGATTGGCGGCGGAACAAATCCTGAAGCGCAGCGCGGAATTTGATTCCGCGACTTTGGATTTTGCCGCTGCACTTAGAGCGGCCGTTTTCGATCGCAATGGCCAGAGTGCCGCAGCCGCCCAGGCTTATCTTTTCCTGGCAGGGCGCATCGAGCAGCGTAACCTTAAGACTGCTGTTGAAGCATTAAACCGTGCGATAGAATTGTTTCAACAATTGCCAACCGCCCAGCGCG
>DASXDR010000177.1:0-6484 GCA_036490535.1 Tepidisphaeraceae bacterium
TGAAAAAAATGCTCCGATACGAGCAGTAATTTTCACCCTGTTGGTAACATTTCTGATTTTCGGATCGGTCTGTACATTTGGATTTGTGCGATATGACGATCCGGAAAATATTTATGCGAATCCCGCGCTGAACCCGCCCAAATGGACGGAGATTTTGCGTACTTGGAGCGAGCCTTATGAGGCGATGTATATTCCCGTCACGTATACGGCCTGGGGTGGGATTGCCCAAATCGCGTGGACAAACAATGGGATGGATGCGCGGTGGTTTCATCTGGCCAATCTGCTTCTGCATGCGCTGGCAGCAGTTTTGGTGTATGCGATTTTGCGCGAGATGAAGTTTGCTGATCTGGCCGCGACGCTGGGGGCATTGGTGTTTGCGATTCATCCGGTGCAGGTGGAGGCAGTGGCGTGGGCAACGGGGTTGAAGGATGTGCTGAGTGGATGTCTGGGATTGGCGGCGTTGTGGTTTTACTTTTTGGCAAGGAGGAAAGGGCTGTGGATTTATTTCGTTGGGACAATCTTATTTGCTTTAGCGTTGCTGGCGAAGCCCGGGGCGGCGGTGGTGCCTGCGATTGCATTGGTTGTCGATTGGTGGCTATTGCGAATCAGTTGGCAGCGATCGTTGGGGTGGCTGGGGCCGTGGGTTGGAATGGCTTTAATCGTGCTACTGGTTGCGCGGGGAGTGCAGCCTTCGGTGGTACACGTGCCGGCGACGCAGCGAATCGGAATCGCGGGAGATGCGCTGGCGTTTTATCTGGGGCATGTGGCGATGCCGTGGAACCTGGCGATTGATTATGGGAGATCACCACAGTGGCTCGTGCAGCAGCCGATCATTTGGGTGAATTGGCTTATTCCCGTGGTGGTGGGGATGGTGTGCTGGCGATTTTCGCGGAAGGCGGCTTGGATCGCGCTGGGCGTGTTCGTGGTGGCGGTGCTGCCGGTGCTGGGGTTTTCGACGTTTGATTTTCAGCAGCATTCGACGGTGGCAGATCGCTATCTTTATCTGGCCATGCTCGGGGTAGCGATGCTGGCGGCGATGGCGGTAAGACGTTGGCCGAGGAATGGCACGATCGTCGTATGTGGGTTACTGGTTTTATATGGGTATAAAACGATTCGCCATGAGTGGGCGTGGGGGGACAGCCAGCGGCTTTTTGCCCAGACACTGGCGGTAAATCCGGACAGCGATATCGCTAATAATGGGATAGGAGTAATGTTGGGAAATGAGGCGATGCAGCATTATGAGCCGGCCAAATTACAGGAAGGGATTATTTATTTGCAGCGAGCGGTAGGTTCGAATCCCGACAGTGCGGGGGAGCACGCGAATCTGGCGACTCTGTATCTTTTGGCGGGGGATAAACAGCGTTGCGAAGAGGAGCTGGCGGTGGTGCGGCGATTGAAGCCAGGATTGGAACGCTCAGAGCAGATGGAAAATTTGCTCAACGGAAAGGGGAAATGGTTCTCGGCGGGAATGAATTCGAAGTAGAATCAGAAAATGGTGTAAAGGGTTTTAAGGGTACGAAGGGTATGAAGGGATTTCGCTGGATGAGATTATTTCGTGTCGACAATCGCTGGAGAGCAAATGCCGTGAAATTCGGCGGCGTGCATGTCGGGGCTATGGTCATTGTGGCCGCAGCGATTTGCATGGGGGCTGGATCGGGTTCAACAACGCGGCCGACAACACAGACTGCGCGGATTTTGCAGTTAAACGCAGACGCGGTGAATCGCGTTCGGCAGTCGCTGCTTAGGCCGGATGATCCGGATGCGCTGTTTCATTTTCAGCACGATGTGCTTAAGCGCTTTGCGGCGAGCACCAATCGGCCGTGGAAAGATTTCGGTGGCGAGCCGCATATGCAGCAGGTGATGGAGATTTTGCGTGATGGGGACGCGGGCGAGCGAAATGACGTGCGCGTGCTGACTGATCCGCCGGTGATCATGGCCTTTCGCTCGACAGTGCTGCCTTTGATTGTCAGGGGATGCGGCTCGCGCGGGTGCCATGGCGATACGGGGGCGGATGATTTTTATGTGTCCTATCGCTTCGCGGATACGGCCGAAGTATATGCGGATTTTCAGGCGCTGCGGGACTATGTGAAGGTGACGGATGAAACCAAGCATTCAATGTTTTCGCATACGAAAAAGGAATGGATGATTGATGTGGAGAATCCGGAGGATTCTTTGCTGCTGCGATTTGCGTTGCCGCGCAATGACACGCAGCGGCCTCACCCGCTGGTGAAGTTTTGGCGGTCCCTGGCGCTGGATCAAAATGATCCGCGCTATTTGGAATTAACCAAATGGATCAATGAGTTGAGGGATAATGTTAATCGGTGAACGATTATTTTGGGGACAACTAGCGGCCTTGTCGGCTTTTCATTCCTTTTCCAAGCCGCAAGCAGCGCCGTCGATTTTGCTGGTCGTACTGATTGAAATCACCATTGCCGCGATCGCAGCGCAGATTTTATTGCGACGGCGCACGATAAACACCGTACGAAAGCTGGCTGCGAATTGGGGAATGCATTACCAGCCAGCAGATGCGTTTGGATTAACCGAAAGAGTGGCGGAGCATATGCCCATGCCGGGGGCGGCGAAGCTCATTGCGATGGATCTTATCTATCGGCAGCAAGGGGATGATTTTTTTTGCGCCTTTACAATCACATTTACAGCCGGGGCATTAGCGACCAAGCATCGCCGCTGGCAAGTCGCAGCGGTGCATCAGGTGGGGAATCATTATTCCTGGGCAACCGCAACAGCTGACGATGCACTTGCGGATCAATATGAGCAAGTGCGTCAGGAACTATTGGGAAAATCCTCCGCTACTGAATCGGTAAGGCCATAAAATAAAAGTGCCCGGCAGAGATAAATCTGCCGGGCGCTAGGAGGAGGGAGTGCTCTGTTATTCGCAAGCGTCATGCCATGCGAGCGGTAACCGAATCAATCTCGATCATCCGCATGTCCATACTCACTATTAACATGGCTGAAATCGCGAAAAGTTTCATGATCGGCCTATAAATTTTTTAAAATTAATCGTGATTCTTTGAAGGTTTCACGAAAACGAACTGCTGCGAACCGTCGCGGTGGGTGACGTAAAGACGGACCCCCTTGGACAGATTCGCCTTGGAAAGGGCCGATTCCGCCTCGTCGGCGCTGGTGATATCGGTACTGCCGACACTGTTGATCACGTCGCCCGCAGCCAGGCCTGCGTGGAAAGCAGGAGAACCCGGTTCGACATTGAGCACCACAGCACCTTGAACATTGTGCAGACCAAGCTGCTGGGCGCGATCGTCGGTGAGATCGCCGAGGCGAATGCCCAGATCGCTCAGATTGGCTGTTGCGGAATTGTCGGAGTTATCACTTTGATTATCGCGATGGCCGAGGAAATTGGCCATCGACAGATTCTGTGGTTGTTCGCCGATTTTGACAGTCACGTCTCGGTAATCATTGTTGCGGAAAATATGAAGTTTTACCTTGTCGCCCGGTGTGATCTTGGCAATCTCCTCACGAAGCTCGTCGGCGTTGTTGACCGTTTTATCGTTGGCCGAGGTAACAATATCGCCCGCTTTAAGAACGCCGGTCGCGGGAGTACCCACACCGACTTGCTCGATCACCACGCCATCATTCTTGGTATATCCCAGGCTTTGAGCAACTTCGCTATCGTTGCTGACGCTTTCAATTTTCACACCGAGATAACCATAGACGACTTTACCTTTGGTGCGGATTTCGTTGTAGATATTTCGCACCATGTCCGAGGGGATCGCGAATCCGATTCCCTGGAAGCCGCCAGACTGAGAGGCAATGGCGGTGTTGATGCCGATCACTTCGCCGTGAAGATTCACGAGCGGGCCACCGGAATTGCCGGGGTTAATGGGAGCATCAACCTGAATGAAGTTTTCGTAGCCATTGGAGATGATGCCAATATCCGTGCGGTGCAGGGCAGAGATAATGCCATGCGTCATCGAGCCGACGTAGCCGAAGGGTGCACCGAAAGCGAGCACCCAGTCGCCCTGCGACATCTGATCGCTATCACCCCACTTGGCGGGGATGACATGCTGTGCTTCGATTTCAACGACCGCTAAATCGGTGCGCGGATCGGCGCCAATGAGCTTGGCATGCTCGAATTTACGGCCATCCGCCAGCGTGACGGTCATCTCTTCGGCGCCACCAGCCACGTGGTTATTCGTGACGATGTAAACCTTGTCGCCATCGGTATCCATGATCACACCGGACCCGGTGCCCTGCTGCTCGAGCGTGCCATTATCATCACCCTGCCCCTGATCGGGCATATTCGGAAAGAAATGGCGGAACATTGGGTCATTTTCGAACGGGCTCCAGGAGCGGTACCCTTCAACTTTTTTGGTGATATCGATTTTCACGACCGATGGGCTGACCACCTTGCTGATCTCGCGGAAAACGGTGGAAAGATCTTCTGCCTGGTGCAATTGCTGCCGGGTCGCTTCGACCGTCTGGGCAGCACGCGCGAATTGCACGTTTTCCACCATGTTGTAGCCAACGATTCCAGTGATGCCGCTTGCAGCACACAAAACAGCAACTGCCAAAGCTGAACGAATGGGTTTCATAGAACAAATGCCTTTCTAATTGCGATAGATAATTTTATTGTAGGGGCGGCTTTAGCCGCCGCAGTTAACCTATTCCCGGCGGCTAAAGCCGCCCCTACGAGTCTTCGCGGCGGCGAAAGCCGCCCCTACAAATTAATGAAGCTACATATCAACCAAATCATTTCATGCGATATTGATGCTCGGGGCTCGGATAGCGTCCATCCGAAACATCAGAAACATAATTTTCATAAACTTCGATCAATTTTTCTTTCACCGACTCATCAGTCGGAACAAATCTCGGTTGCCGCGGCGTCAGGCCACACAAATCCTGCGTGACCACTACGCTGCCATGGCAAGCGGGTCCCGCGCCGCAGCCGATCACGGGGATGCTCGTGGCATTCACCACTGCTTCGCCGACTTCGGGCGGAACGGCTTCGAGCAGAATCGCAGCGGCGCCGGCTTTTTCCATCTGCTCGGCCTGGCGAACAATGTCGTCGGCCTCACGGCTGTTGCGGCCTTGAAAGCGATAACCGCCAACAATCCCAACCGCCTGCGGGCGAAGACCAACGTGCGCCATCACGGCCACGCCGGCGTCGGCTATTTTCCGAATCAGCCGGGCGTGACCAGGTGCAACTTCTAATTTCACGCAATCCGCCCCCGAAAGTTGCATCATTTTGCACACGTTTTTAACGCCCGTCGCCGCCGAGGCCTGATAGCTGCCAAATGGCATATCTGCTACCACAAAGCAGTTCGGCGCCCCTCTTCTCACCGCAGCAGCGATCTCAATCATGAAATCGAGCGAAACGGGCAACGTCGAGGAATGTCCGAGAATAACCGACGCGGCAGAATCCCCTACCAGCAGCGCCACAACGCCAGCCTCTTCCATCAACCCGGCTGTCGTGTAATCGTAGCAAGTGAGCATAGGGACTTTGCGCCCGGTATGCCGGGCAGCACGAAGTTCGGATAGGCCAAACTTTTTAGTTTCGTGAGTCACAGACATGCTTCAATTATAGGCAAAATCGGGCTTAGGTATAACGCTACCCGAAGCCCCCTATGTACATGCGGGATTCCACCAATCTTGCTCCTGCGCGCCGAACATGGGAAAATCGGCGGATGCGGGAAGAAACCGCAACTATTGGGGAACGATACTCATGATTCAACAGTTTTCTGAATTTATGATCTGGGAGCCTGCGTGCACGCGGATGATGCGGAATTAATCCAACACGCGCAGCACGGAGATTCGCGGGCATTTGAGCTGCTCGTGGACCGCTATGGTAAGCAATTGTTTGGATTGGCCTATTCGCTTCTTGGCAACTCCGCCGACGCGGAGGACGTGCTTCAGGAAACGTTTATCGGGGCGTATCGAGCGGTGGGAAAATTTGAAGGGCGTTCGTCGGTAAAAACCTGGATGACCAAAATCCTGGTTCGCCAAGTTGCGCGCCTGCACCGTTCACGGAAAAACAAAAGACCCATGTCACTGGGAGAAATGGACATCGAAAGGCCAGATCGAGCGCCGATTACAGACGGCCAGATGGATGTGCAGCAGATGCTCGAGGTGCTCTCGGAAGAACATCGCGAAGTCATGGTTCTGCGAGAAATCGAAGGACTAAGTTATGAAGAAATGGCGGACGTGCTGGATGTGCCGCGCGGCACCGTCGAATCGCGCTTGCATCGCGCGCGGCAATTTCTCAAGGAGAAGTTTGCGAATTATTTGCAGGAATGATTCGTCAATTGATTAAATATTTAGAATCGCGATATCTCGGGTGACAACTAATTCGTTCAGCTCACAATTAAATTAGAACCTGTTTCAAAACCTATCGCACGATAAATTCGCGCAATGGAAACAGTTATGATTAAATGTGACATGGAAAGGAGTCTTTTTCATGTCACGACACGATTCAGAACTCACGGATGAGCAGTGGAAAAAGATTGAGCCG
>DASXDR010000058.1:0-59949 GCA_036490535.1 Tepidisphaeraceae bacterium
CAGCTGAATTTCGTTCGTAAGATTGCTGATCGCAGTTTGCGCGACCGTCGCAGGATTAGCGCCGGCGCCAGCATCCATCACATCATTGGAGCCGCCAAAGAAAACATACAACGCGTTCGGATCAGCCGACGGATGTGCGGAATAATAAGCCGCGACTTGATTACCCATATCCTGGATAGACGATGTGCCCGTTTGCGCCGAGGCGACCGCGTAGTTGGTACCGCCGGCGAGGTATGGCTGCGGGTCGGCCACACCAATCTTCGTGGCAAACTGGTCGATCCATAAGCCCAGCGGCCCAGTCGTTGCCGGTACGGTGTCCGGCCCATCGGTATACGACGCTCCGTTATAGCTCGGCGGCAGCGGCGCTAATGTGCTGGAGCCCAACGCCAGAGCGGCATTCCCATTGTCTGAAAGGCTATCGCCAAAAACGTAAATCTGATCAAACGAGCTGGCCCGAGCAATCCCGGTGAGTGTCATTGCCAGAGCCAATGTGCTGTATGCGAGTCTATTCATGATTTGCCTTCTGTGTGGACTGATACGTACTGCTAACCCACGACGAGGCCATGGGCTTTGGGGGGATTATGACACTTCTGGTATTTATTTAGCAAGCGGAAATGTGCAGCCGCGTTGCGGCTTAGCGCTGCTATAATAATCCAAATGTCTTTTTCGCCAATTCCGGAAATTCTCGATGATGTGCGTGCTGGCAAGTTCATTGTCCTGGTCGATGACGAAGACCGCGAAAATGAAGGCGATCTATTCATCGCCGGCGAGAAATGCACGGCGGAAGCGATTAATTTCATGATTAAATTCGGCCGCGGGGTGCCGTTCGTCGCCACCACGCCGCAGCGGCTTTCCGAATTGAAAATCGAAATGATGACGCGCATCAATACCGCCCGGCACGGTACGGCAATGGGCGAAACTGTCGATGCATTGCATGGCACGACCACCGGCATCAGCGCGCACGATCGTGCGGCGACGGTGAAAGTTTTTGTGGATGATGCGGCGCGGCCGGAGGATCTGGCCCGCCCCGGCCACGTGATTCCCATCCGCGCTCAGGACGGCGGTGTGCTGGTTCGTTCCGGTCACACCGAAGCCATCGTCGATCTTTGCACATTGGCGGGTTTTAAGCCGGCTGGCGTCGGTTGCGAAATCCTGGCTGACAACGGTTCAATGATGCGCCGGCCCCAACTGGAAATCTTCTGTCAGGAGCATGGGCTGAAGATGGCCACGATTGCGGATTTGATCAGCTATCGGCTCAAGCGCGAGCAGTTTGTTAAGCGGGTTGAAAGTATTACCCTGCCCACACAGTGGGGTGCTTTCCAGCTTCACGCCTATTCTACACCGATCGATCCGCAGCCGCATTTGGCTCTGTGCAAAGGGGGCGTTGGCGATCTGGATACCCACGGCAAAGTGATATCACATTCAGATGCCGTGCTGGTGCGCGTGCATAGTGAATGTCTCACCGGAGATGTGTTCGGGTCAGCTAAGTGTGATTGTGGCGAGCAACTCTCGGCGGCTATGCAGATGATCGAAGACGCGGGTAAGGGCGCGCTGATTTATTTACGACAAGAGGGCCGCGGGATTGGATTGCTCAATAAACTCCACGCTTACAAGCTCCAGGAAGAGGGATTGGATACCGTCGAAGCGAATTTGAAACTGGGGCTGCCCATCGACAAGCGAGACTATGGCATTGGCTCGCAAATCCTTCGCGATCTGGGTTTGTCTAAAATACGGGTGATGACGAATAATCCGAAAAAGATTTATGGGTTGGAAGGGTACGGCCTGACCGTTGTGGAAGAGGTGCCGATTCAAATCCAGGCGGGCGAGCATAATCGCCATTATCTGCAGACGAAGAAAGCAAAGATGGGGCATAAGCTTTAAACTTTTAGTAATATGCCAGTTGATGGGCCAATTGTTCGCCACGATCCGTCGACTTGTTATAGACCGACGTTATATAATTGGACAGCACGCAAGCGAGCGATTGGAAGAGCGCGGCATTTTAGAATGGCAAGTTGCAGATGGAATGGAAAAGGCGGAACTGCTCTTTGAACGCCCGCGTGATTTGCCGAATCCCGCAATTGAAACCCGCCAACTGCTTGCCGATGGGACTGAGATAAAAGCCGTTTGGTCGCATATTATTGATGCGGATGTTGCGAAATTGGTAACTGTGCATTTCTTGGATTAAAGAATATATGCGAATTGCCGGCAAACGAATCCGTCGAACAAGGCTTGTGAGAACCGAGCATTATGTAATTGCTGTGGATGTTGAGGCGGTGATTCCGGATGCAGATCCCAGTGAGCCTTGCTATGAATCGGAAACGGTAGAGTTCTTGCGTCAAGTTGAAGCTCATGCGAAAGCGGGCGATGTTGCGTGGCTGCGCGATCGCGGCAAAGTTTATGCTGCATTGGATGCGGCGTAATTCCAGTACCTCGGGCGCAATGAAATCTTGTTTACTCTCGATATTCTGGCTTCTCTACGTGAATGCATTTGCTATTGCCGGGTACACCCATTATTTCACGTGGAAAATCGACCCTACTGACCCGCGTCTCAGCCAGTGCGTTGCCGCGATGAACAAAATCATCGCGTCGCGTACGAACATTATTGATAATAAGCCCAATACTTCACAGTTCATTGGATCAGATTTGGTGCACTTTAATGGCACTGGTGCTGATGCTTACGAAGATTTTATTTTTCCCGGCAATACCGTTTCCCACAATTTCAATTTCCCTAATCCCACAGGACCAGAAATTGGTTTTAATTTCTGCAAAACTGAATATAGGCCATACGATCAGGTTGTTACCGCGTGCCTTATTACCGCTCGCGATTTTTTTTCATCATCGGAGCTCGTAATCGGTAGCGATGGATCTTGGGAAGACTGGCAAGCGGGTCGAACATTGTACGAAGCTACCTTTCACCGTGAGCCGCAAAATCCACTGATGGAAAATTCGTTTTCAACTGCTGGTAACACAACGAATGATGTGACAAAATGGATTGGCAATGTTCTGGTTGTCGTTATTATCGCAGGGATTGTTCTGATGCAGTGGTTTCGTCGAAGTCAATCTGGACGACGGTATTGAAAGCGGATGAAAAAGCATCACAATCCCATCCATGTCCGATCATTTTGCCGACCGTTTGCTGGCTGCGATTGAGAAGAAACAAACACCGATTTGTGTGGGGATTGATCCGATTCTGGAGATGATTCCAGAGGAATTATCGCGCGATGCGTTGCGGCGGCCGGAGGAGGCGGAGGCGGCGATTGATGCGATATTTGCGTTTGTCACTAAGATTTTGCGGATCGTGGCGCCGCTGGTGCCGGTGGTGAAATTTCAGTCGGCTTATTTTGAGAAATATTTGTGGGAGGGCGTCGAGGCATATTACTCGCTGATTCAGGAAGCGCATGAGTTGGGATTGCTCGTGATTGGGGATATCAAACGCGGGGACATTGGATCGACCGCGTCGGCTTATGCGGCAGGGCATCTGACGCCGCCGGATTTTGAGGGGTATGAGGAATCGCTGATTCCGGATGCAGCGACGATCAATCCGATGCTGGGACTGGATACGCTCGATCCGTTTATCAAAGCTGGGGGGGAATATGACAAGGGATTATTCGTGCTGGTGCGTACGAGCAATCCGGGATCGGAAGTTTTGCAGGATGCCAAGCTCGCCGATGGGCGCACGTGGTCGGAGATGCTGGCGGATTCGCTCGCTCCTCTGGTGGAGCAGACACGCGGTGAATCGGGTTATTCGTATATTGGCGCGGTGGTCGGGGCGACGCAAACGCACACGATTCAATCGATGCGACAACGTTTGCCTCGCTCGATTTTTCTATTGCCGGGATATGGCACGCAGGGAGCGACGGCGGAGATGACCAAGGCGGCATTTGCAAATGGCAAGGGAGCGATTGTGTCGGCAAGTCGCTCGATTCTCTATGCACATCGCGATGCCAAATTTGCCGGCGGCAGTTGGGAAAGCGCCGTCGAGCGGGCCGTGCTGGCGATGAAGGATGATCTGCGGGGGGTCCTGGGGTGAAGAAAAGCAGCGGCCGGCAAATTCTTCATTCTGCTTTTGCTTTGGATCGTCGCTGCAAAGAAGCGGATGCCATCCCGATGTATCTATAGTCATTCCGCAACTTGTAAATTTCATGCGAACTATCGTTCATATTTCCGATCTGCATTTTGGCCGGGTGGATGATCGTATTGCTGATGCGCTGTTGGCCGATCTGCGCAACCAGAAATTTGATCTGCTGGTTGTTTCGGGTGATTTCACGCAGCGGGCGCGTGTGGGCCAATACCAGCAGGCCGCCGACTTTTTGCGACAAATCCCTGAACCTCGATTGGTGATTCCTGGCAATCACGACATTCCACTCTGGAATATTTTTCGGCGATTTGGTTCGCCATTGGGTCGGTATAAAAAATACATCAGCGAAAATCTCTGGTCGATTTATTCCGATCCTGAAATATTCGTGCTGGGCATAAACACCGCTCGACCTTTGACTGCTTCGCTCCACGGCTTCTGGAAGGATGGCAAAATTTCTTCATCCCAGCGTGGACGAATAACAAGCATCTTCTCGCAAGCTTCAGCATCCGCTACAAAAATCCTGGTGACGCATCATCCATTTATTCCGTCGCCTGACACGCCGGTGCACGATATCGTCCATGGCGCTCCGGAGGCGCTAGCTGTTCTCGAAAGCCTCGGGGTTGATCTTCTCTTGGCTGGACACCTGCATGTTGGCTATCTCGGCGATGTTCGCACGCATCATGAAACGATCAAACGCTCCATGCTCAGTATTCAAGCTGGCACTGCCATTTCCACGCGCCTGCGCACACAGCCCAATGCGTATAACTTAATTTCCGTTAGTCCAGCGACTGTTTCGGTCCAGGTGCGCCGTTTTGATGGTAAAGAATTCTTGCCGTTCACAACTAGAAAATTTGAGCGAGTAAACGAAATCTGGACCGAGCGCCCAGCATCTTCATCAAACATTTAGTTCCAGCGATAGCGCACGGTGTAAGTGACGGTTTTTTCTCCGTTGGCAGGGACATGAACGGGGATATGGATCGTGCGGTAATCGCGTTTGGTCCATTTATCACTGCAAGCGGTGATTTGCCAGTTGCTCCAGCGATAGAGGTTCTCCTTCACGATCACATCAACATCAGCATCTTTATGATTGCGAAGCTTGATCTCAAAACTCTCGGTAGCAACATGGCCATTATCTGATTCAGTAAAATCGGTCTGCCGGCGATCCCCGACAATGTCGAAGGCGCTACCGACTTTGATCAGCAGATCTTCGTCTTTGGGCGTGTGTTGAATGACATCTTCGCCAATGAATTCCTGGTTTGCATCAGCAGGATCGGTTTTGTAAACACGAATCCGCCCGGCGGGCAGAGGAATGCCCAGGCCGTGCGCGGCGTCGTTACGCATCTGCAAATAGACATCTACCTTTTTATTGTCGCTGGTGCCGAAGTTGCGGTCTTCATTGGGTTGGTTGTAAGACCAGAACTGAAATTGCTGCGGCAAACCGTAATATACATAGGTTTTCTCTACGGGAATGCCGGTGCGGGTTGGGAATAACTCGATTTGCTTGGTACTGTTATCCAGCAACGAGGTGCGGCGGCCCAGCGTGTAAAGGTGATATTCGAAAAAAGCTTTCTCCTGGAATCCCTCTTGTTTCGCCATAGTATCAGATTGAAAGAATGCGGCGCCACCCGAGAATCCATACTGCGGTGGTTGGATGCGCTGCACGTCGCCAGCGACCAGCTTCACCCGAGCGTTGGGATAACTCGCGCCGCTTTCATTTAAGATGCTCACCCACGCGCCCAGATCGGCGCTATTTTCATCTGGGCTGATCAGAATATTGTAATCCGCCCTCCAGGTTAGATCGTTGGTTTGATAGGTGACCTGCGCATCGTGCTTTCCTGGCTGCTCTGCGCGAACCTTCCAAAGCAGGGTGGGCTTGGTGATTAGATTGGCATCGCCGGTGAGTCCGATCTGCTCGATGTTGGTGGCGCGGGGAATAATCTGTACTCCGCCATTTTCGCTTCGCAGCACCAGGTTGCTCGCATCGGCGCTGAGCAGTTGGCCATTGATTGTCTCCGGGGCGACCCCCGAGGCAGCGCTGCGGCGGATGGTGACCTCTTTGCCGAGATATTTGTCCAGTAATTTCTCGGCACTGACCAGGTCATATTCGTAATTCTGTTCCAGCACGCTCGTGGTATCAGGTGCCGTGAGCGACAAAAACGAAACCGTGGTGGGGTCAATGCCACGTGCGACATCCGTAAAGGCAACGGTGTTATCTCCCTTTTGCAGCGTGATCGGACGAACTTCGCGCACTACCCCGTAGCCGGGCAGCTCGAACTGGGGATTGTATCGGTTGTATGGCGAATACTGATTTTGCTGGGCAATGAATTGGCTTGGGCTAAACGTGGCGGGATCCGCAAGACTGTAAATGGTCAAAGCAAATCCGGGCCCGTTATCTGCTGGCGCTGTGGTGGGCGGTGAATCAGCCCGGGCCAAACCAACGCAGCACAACATCGCTAAACCGCTGCCGTAGAGCACACGAAGAGACATGAGCCACCGCCTTTTTACGTGTTGCCATACTCATGCACGAAATCCAGAAAAGTTTCTGGAGAAAAAAGAGGCTCTTTTATTTTCAGCGGATCATTCACAAAAAGGCGGGCGATTATGAGGGCTCGGGCAATCCCAGGGATTGATTCTCTCCCTGCGGCAAATCCTTCAGGCTATTGAGCCCGAACAATTCCAAAAAGCGCTTGGTCGTTCCATAGAGAATCGGGCGACCGGGCACTTCAGCTCTGCCAACGATTTTGACCAAATGCTTTTCCATCAAGCTGCGAATGGTTTCGCCGCAGGCCACGCCGCGGATGGCTTCGACATCGACGCGCAGCATTGGCTGTTTGTAGGCGATGATCGCGAGTGTCTCCAGGGCAGCCTTGGTGAGTTTTGTATCCGCTTCGCTGCGGAGCATTTTTTTTAAGTAGTCGCCGTATTCCGGAAGTGTCAGCAATTGATATCCACCAGCCACCTGTTCCACGCGAAACGCCCGGCTGGTTTGGACGTATTGCTCGTTCAGTTGCTTTACGCCGCGCTTGATCGCTTTGGTGGAATCCAAATCCAACAATTCCGCGAGCCTTCCAGCGGTCAGCGGGTGATGGGTGCTGAAAAGAAGGGCCTCGAGCACGCCGAGATCGATTTCCTTTTCGCCGGATTCTTTCGGATCGGTTACTTCTTCGGTGATTTGTCCATCGGCAGCTTCCGGCGTCGCTTGCCCTTGCGATTCCTCGCCAGGTTGTGATACCTCCGTTGGGATTTCTTTCATCACCGGCTCGTCCAATTTCTTATCCAGAATGATTCGCACATCTTCCTCGCGGTAAAACTGGTTGTATTATCGGGCAAAGAGATGGGAATGCAAAATCGCCCGCTCATATTTAGCGGCGCGTCCGCAGGACCGCGTTGAACAGCGCTATCCAACGCGGTGCTTCGCACGCGCCGCTAAATATTTTGAAGGAAATGTATTCGTTTTCCCCTTGTCCCTTGCCGCCTTGTCCCTTGTCCCTAGAATTCAGCCATGTCCGCTTTACCGGAAATCCTCGAACACAACGCCGCCTTCGTCGCTAACAAGGATTACGAAGAATTTCTCGCCAGTCGGCTTCCTACCAAAAAGCTGATGATCATCACTTGCATGGACACTCGGCTGATCGAGCTGCTGCCCAAGGCGATGGGCCTTCGCAATGGCGATGTCACGATGATCAAAACCGCTGGCGCAGTGGTGAGCCATCCGTTTGGCTCTGTGATGCGCAGCATTCTCGTGGCAGTGTATCAATTGGGGGTTGAAGAGATTGCAGTGGTGGGCCATCACGGCTGTGGAATGACCGGCCTGGCATCCAACCAGATTCTTGACCAGGCCCGCAATCGCGGCATTCCCGGCGAAACCCTCGCCACGCTCGATCACGCTGGCCTTAATTTACGCCAATGGCTCACCGGCTTTGAAAGCCCCCAGGCAGGCGTCCTGGCCAGCGTTGGCATGATTCGCAATCATCCGCTGTTGCCTAAAGATCTCAGGGTGCACGGCCTGATGATGGAATCGGATACCGGCCAACTGGAATTGCTGACGCGCGGCGATGTTCGGGCATGATGACTGGTGGCAATTTGCCTTCATTACTCATGCATCCATAAAAAAGCCCCGCCAGTTTTTATCTGGCGGGGCGCACCTAAGCAGATATTACTTACAACATGCCGGGCAGTTGGGGCAGCAGGTCGTCCCGCAGCATCCCTTGGGGCAGCATGTTGTGCAGCACGCCGGACAAGCGCTGCAGCATTTTGCGCCGCAGCACTTGGCGGTGTTGTTTGTCGCCGGTGCAGCTGCAATCGCTGTCATGCCGGCAAAGGCCAATACGATCGTGGATAAATACTTTTTCATATACAAATACCTTTATTAAATCGCATGCGCACACGGCGCATACGTAAAAAGAATCTCAATAAGAAATAACCAAAATGATTAATCAGCAGATATGCCTGCAGGCGGCGCTCGCGCCCCGTGTCCGATGCAGACTCGGGAATATTCTGTTGCTATTGCAGCACTATTAAAAGTTCCGCAGGGGATAAGGCGGAAAGAGAATGCACCCGAATCGGGAACCAGTAAAAAGGAACCCGTCGCGGTCAGTTCAGCAGAGCGTGGCGGCACCGAAGCCACATTCGCCGCGGACCGCTCGGGGGACGAATCTAGACAGCATTTTTGCGAATGACAGCACGGGCAGGTCTGTGGTTGCGATGCAGCGGTTTCGGATTGGCAGGAACAATTCAGCCCCAACGCCCAGGTTTGTGCCGGCCAAACGATTAGCAGAAGGCTAAGCGTTATCGAAATGACGTGGCGGCGGAACATCTGCACTCCATTATACCATACTGGGAATGTTTGACGAATTACGGCAGCGGCAAATCGCGAAATTCAAAGGGTATTTCAACAATTTTCGTCGCGGTTGGCACTTTCCAGATTAATTTGCTCGGCTTGCCAGCGGGGTGCATCGGATCATTAGAATCAAAGCTAAATGTGTACTGAAGCCGACCCGTTGCTCCTCCACCACCCATCGGGCGTCGCTGCAGGCTTTGGCCCTTGTCGTCGACCATGTCGATCTGCCCCAGGCCCAGGAACGAGTCATCCACGTTTGTGCCGGAGCGTACGCCGGAGATGCGCACGACGTAATTGGTATTATCCTGCGTGATCGAATCGATTGAATAGCTTGCCGCTCCAAACATTTTGGTGAGCGATTGCACCTTCAGGACATCGGGGATGGTCCAGGTTTCAAAGCCATTCGCCATGGCCATACGGAAAGTCCCTTTGAGCCGGGCGATTTTTTTGGCGTGATCGTTGGGCTCCTGCAACTGCAACCCGCACATCCAGACATGCGAGCTGTCGGCATTCATTCCCTGCACGAACATCGGATTAAATCCTCGAAACATGCCGCGCCGGGATTCGAGGGAATTGCCAATGTCGTCGATCGCCGTCTGGATGTGTGGCACATAGGCGTGGCCCAGGATCATCAGCTTGGGTTCGGCCAGCATGGTCATTTCCAGCGACATTGTGCGGTGCGTCACCTGGCCCGGAGCGAAGGATAATTCGGCGTTCTCCACGATCCGCCGCGCGATCACCATGAACGCTCCGTCGTCGTGCGCGATCCCGCTGATGAAATCCGTGCCCGGCCCCACGGTTAGGGCTTCCTGTTCATTATCAAAACGCGGCGACATGTTCGTCTTATCGCACAGCGTTTTCATCGCCACCCAGAAGGGGACCCGATGCACATGAATCGTCACCGCGCCGGGGCCGACCCAACCCGGAATACCAAGCTCAATCTTTGCATGCGCTTGTCGCCCGAGGTCGTCGAGAATCGTTTTGGCATCGGCACTGTCGTAATCCAGAGAAACAATCGACGGCCCGTTCACGCGATTGGTTTCGATCTGCGCAATAGCATCTTCAATGCGCGACTGCGTTTCAGGATCAATGGGATGTTTGAGCGCCGATTTGAGCGCAGGCTCAGCGGCATCGCCCAGGCGCACCAGGCTTTGCTCGGCCTGCTGGCGTGCTGACCAGTTATCAGCAGACAATTGCTGCATCAGGGCCGCGACATCGTTTTGGATCGGCTGCGTGCTTGCCCCACAGAGCAGAGTAAGCCCGATAACTCCGAGATGCCGCCAAACCGTCCGGTGCATATCCACGTAAGAATAGATAGATTTTTCGGATAAATGAAGCTGCCCGGGCATTGAAAGAGTTTTTACGTAACAGCAAGTTTTGAAATGCGGAATATATTTGACGGTTTTGCGCTTATGGAAAATACTCCAATCACGCGATTTATCGCGGGGCTGGGAGGCCTTTTAGGAGAGATGCATATGAAAAAGTCCACACTTGCGCTTGCGGTTTTATCGTCCGCCGCGATGGCCACATCGGCTTCTGCTTCGTTGCTGATTTATGAACCGTTCGATTATCAAGCCAGCAGCCTGATTGTTCCCGGCAGCGTTTCCACCAATAGCGGGAATGGTCTGAGTGATTCTTATGATAGTCCAGCCACGGTCTGGCAACAGGACGGGGCTTATGCCAGTGGCACCAACGAGCATCACATTACCAGCACAGGATTAACTAGTCCGAGTGGCTTCCCTGCCAGCATCGGTAATGCGGCCGCGCTGGAGGGCGGAGCCAGTGCCGTCAGCGATTACAAAGAAATGGCGCGTATGAATCTTCCGGGCGCGACCGGTTCGCAGGCTACGGATACGTATGTCCCGGGTTCAAATCCTCCAAGCTTATTCTATTCGCTACTGATCAATGTCCCGGCCACTACGGGCATGACCACCGCGCATTCGAATGCCAATGCCAACAATGACATGATAATGGCTTTTAACAATGCGATTGGAGCGACCAGCTCCGAATCGAATACCTGGGCTGATGAGCTCACGATTCGTCTTGGAAGCGTGGCGAATACCTACAACTTGGGTATTCGCGCATCCACCACGGCAGCCAACACCACCTACTGGTCCGGCGATCTTACCCCCGGCAGCACTTATCTTGTAGCGACGGAATGGACAGAAGGCACGACCGCGGGCACCGGTGGATTGAGCCAGATCTGGGTTAATCCCAGCTCGACGACTTTCGGTGCCGGCTCGGCCCCGACGGCGGATGGTTCGACGGTTGGTACCTACAGCGCGACTGCTTTGAACGACCATACCGATTCGATCATCATTGGAGCCGGCGTGGCTACCAACTCCAATCCCAATGAAGTGGACATTGACGAAATTCGTGTCGGCACGACCTGGGCTGACGTGACCACCGTTCCTGAGCCAGCAAGCCTGAGCCTTTTGGGCCTCGGCGCCATCGCGGCGATGAAGCGGCGGAGAGCGCGAATTCAGATTTGAAATTTGTGATTTGAGATCAGAAGCCGAGCGATCGGCTTCTTTTTTTGAGCTCGATCCTATCCCCACGCCAAGACCAATTGCTCGCCCGCGCGAGCACGTGTCTCGCTTGGCCGCAGCCATTCGGTTCGTTCGTATTGCTCGGCTAATATCAGCCGCGGGGAGATGCGGGCGTCGCTGGTAAATAATTGCCGCAATAATTTCGGGCAATTGCATTGCCGTGAGCGGTGCAGCAGCACGATTGAACTGGGCAGGGGGGTGCGGCGACTATCGGCGCGGTCGAGAATTTGCCGTACGGCTGCGAGCGCCTGTGCATTGGATAAATGTCCACTGCCACCCATGATTCGCTGCTTGAGAAAATAGGGTCGTTCCGCAGTCAATTGCATCTGCGAATCGTAATTGGATTCGATAGCCAGGATGTCCAGATCTTCAAAGGCGGCGAGCAAATGTACCGGGACTCGGCCCAGGTCAGTGGCGTAGCCGATGCGCCGGCCAAATCCGCTCATTACAAAACCGTGCGAGCCATCCGAATCATGCGCCAATGCCAGCGGTGTAAATTCCAAGCCGGACAGTGGCGAAAATGTTTGCCGATCGAACGGGTGAATCAGTCCATTTAAATCGCTGCATAGTCCGAGCACCTCCTCGGCGCGATGGTGATGCACGAATACTGCTATCCGTCTTCGCACGATGGTGGTTAGCCAGGAATAGGAAAAATGATCGCGATCCAGATGGGTCAGCACGATAGCGCGGATATCTGCCAGGGCGCATCCGGTTCCATCGAGCCGCTTGGCCATAGTGCGCGGGCCGATGCCGGCATCAATCAGCAAGCACCCTGCAGGCGTGCGCAGCAGGCTCGCATTTCCAGATGATCCCGATGCTAGTACACAAAGTTCCAATGACATCCGTGTCCTTAAAACTATTTTTTCATGGCTTCATCGCGCGTCTTCACGATCGTGAACAGCCGCTCCATGCAGCAGGCGCGAAGAATCTTTTCCAGCTGCGGCGAAACCCCGCACAGGACCAGAATCCCGTGCGCATGTTTGATCCGCTGCCGCAGATTGACGAGCAATCCTAGGACGGCACTTCCCATATAGCTGGTCTGCGTTAAATCAAGCACCCATTTTCCCGATGGCGCAGCGTCAATTGCCCCCAAGAGGGACTCATTCAGATGGTCAAATTCCATCTCATCGAGCGAATCATTGAGAAACAGCTCCGCCACGCGGGCCTGCGGCGCTTCTCCAATTCGATACAGCGTCTGCATGGGCAAATAGTTTCTGCGCTCGCGGCGTCGAATGCAAATCTGCTTTTGGCTTGACACATTTCGGCAGGGGTTCTAGCTTGCACAGTAGCCAGATTCAACGCGGTGCTCCGCACCGCCGCTAACTATAATTAGCGCAGAATTTAGCGGAGGTGCAGAGCACCGCGTTGACCTGTCCGGAGAGACTTGTATGCCCGTGCAAATGGAACTTCGCCGCATACTCATCAGCGAAATGCCGGTGCGGCAAGTAATCTATCTTAAGGAAGTTGATGGCGAGCGCGAATTCGCCATCGAAATCGGGCCATTCGAAGCCGAAGCAATTAATCGGCGGCTCAAAGGCATCCCGATGCCGCGCCCGCTGACGCATGAATTACTCTCCAGCGTTATTGAGCAGCTCGGTGGCAATCTGGATCACATTGAAATTAACAATCTGCAAGATGCCACCTTTTATGCCCGGCTTTATATTCGCATGAAAGATCGGCTGATCGACATCGACTGCCGCCCGAGTGATGCAATTGCTTTGGGCGTGGCGACCAGCGTGCCGATCTTCGTCGCTGAACATGTATTGGATACGCTAAAGAATGCGGAATGATGAATGCAGGTTGCAGAAATGAAAGCTACGCGGATTCATTTCTGAATTATCTTTTCCATGCCCGTTCCTGATTTTTCGAGATGTCCTTGGGGTTTATCTGGATTGCTTGTTGAGATCGAAATTTTGGGTGACCAGGTAAGCCATTCTTTGTTGGGTTGGGCGGCCAGGTCGAATTCCTGTCCCTGATCGGCCGGGGGGCCCGGGTTTTGATCGGGTGTTGCGAACGCCACGCCGCCGCTGATTAAAGCGCGGATTGATTCGACCTTCAGCGAAATTCCCGTGAAGATCCCGCCCTTAAGATCCGCTCCGCTGACACTCCAGAATTTGGAATATAAATGTACCAGCGGCGCGTATCGCGCATGGATTACCACACTGACATCCACCTGCGTAGCGTCTGCCGCCAATCGCACGTAATCCACTACCCCCACGCGAATGCCGCGGTAATACACCGGCGAATCGGGAGCCAGCGAGGGCGATTGCGCGGTGTGCAAGATCAGATGCAATCCATTTTGCTCCGTGGTCACCGGTGCTTTGGTCAGTCCTACAAATTGCGTAGCTGGAGCGCCGCTCCCGGGGATCACCTGGATAAATGGCCCGCTGAATACTGTGGATAATCCGCTGATATTGCCAGCACTGAACTCCGGACGCTCAATCCAGAACTGCGCTCCTTCGCGCGCGATATCCTTGACCGGGTTCTGAATGCGTATCTCCACTTTCACCTGCGAGCGATCATCGCTGAGATAAAGCTTGGAGACTTCGCCCACCTGAGCGCCACGATAATCGACAGGGGTTTGTCCGGGTTTGAGTCCGCTGGCGTCGTCGAAGAGGACGATGATTTTCTCGCCACGTTCCTGGGCGCGCCCATAGAAATAATAAACCGCCAATCCCGCTGCCAAGATGGGCACGAGCCAGACGATCGGAAACGGCCAGCGCATTTTCCTGACGATGGGCCGAGGCAAATGATGGTGTGCGTCGCGCTCGCTCATTGGATTTCCTCGTCTTCCCAAATAAGTTGCGGATCAAAACTCGCCGACGCCAGCAGCGTGCAGACCACCACGCAGGTAAACGCCAGCAAGCCTTTGCCCGGTAGTACCGTGGCCAATTTGTGCAGCTTCACCACCGCTACGAGCACCGCGAGCACAAAAACATCCAGCATGGCCCAGCGGCCGATGGATTCGATGATCAGATAAATCCAGGTTAATCGCCTGCGCGGTTTCAATTCCCGCGGGCCGCCCCTATGTTCTTTTCCTCTTTTTCTCGCAGCAATGACCAGCGTGAAAAGTCCCGCAAGTTTCAGCAGAGGAATCGCAATGCTGGCCAGGAATACAATAATGGAAACCGCCGTATCGCCATCCTTCCAAAGCAGCTTTACGCCCTCCCAGACCGTGTTATCCGATTCGACACCATACATATCCAGATGAAGAATCGGCAGGATGTTCGCCGGTATATAGAGAATAAGTGCCGCCAGCGAGAGCGCTGCGGTCATGTGCAGGCTATCGAAACTTCGCCGTTCCATCGCCGCCCCGCAGCGCGCGCATGTTGCCACATATCCCGCGCGCACCTTCTCCATTTCATGGGCCTGCCCGCACACCCGGCAAGAGCGAATCCGCGAATTCTCTATTTCTGTGGACATTTGCTCCGTGAATGTTAGATTCCACGGGTTATTCTGCGCGCTGTGCGCGCCCCTGTCAGCGGACGTTTTGTTTTTTTAACCCCGGCGTCGGAGCAACGCGAAGACCCGGATTCTTTTCAGGATGTATTTATGAGCACTTCCGAAGCCGTGCGCAAGCATAAAGAGTATCTCTTCCCCGCCACCACCATGTATTACAAGGACCCGCTCGAGCTGGTCCGCGGCGAAGGTCATTACGTCTGGGATAGCGACGGTAAAAAATACCTGGATGCCTTCGGTGGTGTGCTTACGGTTTCGGTGGGCCACGCTAATCCCAAGGTAGTCAATGCAATTGTCGAGCAGGTCAAGAAGCTGAGCCACGCCTCCACGCTCTACGCGAATGCTCAGACTTCCAACCTAGCCGAGAAACTTGCGAACATCGCGCCGGGCAACCTCAAGAAAACCTTTTTCACCAGCAGCGGCACTGAGGCAAATGAAACCGCCGTCGCCGCCGCGCGCACGTACACGGGCCGCACCGATCTGGTGGTGTTGAGGCATTCCTATTCCGGTCGCAGCGCCACCACGCTCGGCATGTGCGGCCAATCCGGTTGGAAAAAAGCCCCCAGCCTCGCCGTCGGCATCCACCATGCGCACGCACCGTACTGCTACCGCTGCCCCTTCAATCTCGAATATCCGCAGTGCGGCCTGAAGTGTGCAGAGGACATCGAAGAATTGATCATGACTGAAACCAGCGGCGAGATCGCGGCGTTCTTCGCGGAAACAGTCATTGGCTCTGGCGGATTCATCGTCCCCCCGCCCGGCTATTTCGAAAAAGCCGCCGGCATCGCCCGCAAATATGGCGGTCTATTCATCAGTGACGAAGTCCAAGCCGCCTGGGGCCGCACCGGCGATCACATGTTCGGCATCAGCCACTGGAAAGTCACGCCGGATATTTTGACCAGTGCCAAAGGCATGGGCAACGGCGCGCCGATTGGATTGACCATCGCCACCCCCGAAGTCGCCGACAAATACCCGGGAATCACCTTCGCCACCTTCGGCGGCAACCCCGTCTCCTGCGCCTCCGCATCAGCCACCATCGAAGTCATCGAAAACGATGGCCTGATCAAAAACTGCGCCACCACTGGAAAATATCTGGGCGACAAATTCAAAGAACTCAAAGAAAAACACCCGTTAATCGGCGACGCCCGCGGCTTGGGCCTCATGCAAGCCCTCGAATTAGTTAAAGACCGCAAAACCAAAGAACCCGCCCCCGCCGCCACCGCCGCCCTCTTCGAAGAAGCCAAAAACCGTGGCGTCCTGATCGGCAAAGGTGGCGTCTACGGCAACGTCATCCGCACTGGCCTAATGCTCAACGCCGGCAAACCCCAAGTGGATGAAATGGTCGCGGCCATTGATGCAGGGTTAACCGTCGCGGGAAAAATGTGAAAAGTTAACCATGGCGGGCAATTGGCTATGAAAGTGTCGCGCGGGTATGCGTGGTTATTCATTTCGCTTTTGTTGGCCAGTTGGTCGGCAGCACAAGCGCCACCGCCGGGTAAATTTCTCGCTCTGCAATTTCCAGCGAGTACAGACAAAAAAACCTCGCCAAAGACGACCTCTCGATACGGCGTCCCCTTTGTCGATGCAGCACTTCTATTTTCGGCGGATGGCATTGCACGCGTGAACGTTGGGTGCACGGCAAAGCGAGTATTTTTACTTGGAATGGCGGTTTCGGCCGACATGAGCTGCTGGTCAGACCCGCGCGATTATTCGATGCGATTCTTCGTCGGCGATCGGCTGGGCCAGATCCGGCTCAATTATGTGGATGGCTCGTCGCAGATTTTTCCGCTGGTGCTTGGCGAAAGTCTCTGGTGGGGACGGTTGTTTTATGATTATCCGCAACCCTTCCCGACCAATTCGCGTCTCCGGGGCGCACTGGCGACTTCGTTGCGACTCTATCCGCCCAGGCCGGTTAAAGATGGCGATTATGTTGCGGTGATCGAGCCCAAGGCGGTGCCGCTGCAAAGCATCGTCTTTGAAAATTCGCAATTGAAAAAAAGCACGCCGATCATTAATGGGATCACCGTCGAGACAACCGACAACGCCAAAATCGCCGGCGCTATTTCGCTTTCAGCGGGTAAATCCTCCGCCGATTTTGAAAAATTTCTGCACGCCAAACCACTGCGGCAAGAGAATATTGATGAGCAAGATGCGCAGGCGCAATTGACCGATTTGAAACGCGCGCTTTATTCCAGCGACGAGGACTATCCCGCGAATGTGAAGTGGCAGGTTCCAACTGGTTATGCCGGCCCGCGTGTCCATTTTGGCGGCAGCGTGTTTGCGCAAATTCTCGCCAACGCCTTCAGTTACAACGTGCAGGATGTCGTCGACAAAATCGATCACGATGGTTTCTATCACACGTCTACCAAGGGCGCAGTCTCCTGGGGCCCGCGCGGATTTGGGACTTTCCGTGCGAATGACGGAATGTACTACGGCGCTTCCTGGTCGCGCGATCTGGGGCGCAGTCTGGAGGAATTATCCGAGCTGGGTTACACCGATCAGCCGCGCGCCTGCGCTGATTATTGCCTGCGCATGGCGCGGCTATGGGAGCAAAACCCGGCGTTGAAATTAGATGGCCAGTCCATCCCTCCGCACTGGAGCCGGGTGATTAACAAGCCGCAGGCGTTCAATAGCTTCGAAAATGACGGCCAAGGCCTGATCACGCTATTCCTCTATAAGCTCTGGCAGCGCTTGCCGGACCGCGACGCCTGGCTCCGCTCTCGCTGGACGGATATCCAATCTGCTGGCGACTGGATCGAGTGGCAATTCGATCATCCACAGATTTCGCAGGCCAGCGACGGCGTCCTCCACACCACCGGCGAATCCGCTCACGGCAATGGTTATTCCGTTTATCCCGATTGCCTCTGCATGAACGCATTGGATGAACTTGCCCAAATGGCTGATTCCATTGGCAAAACCGATGTCGCCCGGCGCTGGCGACATCGCGCCGGAGAAATGCGATCCGCCATCGCGCATCGCTACATGGTGACCGACCCCAAATACGGCCGGACGTGGACTCTCGAATCCGCTGGTTGGCCAAATCAAAGCACGGTGCTCGGCCCATTGATGCTACTCGCCGATGTTAATGGCTTCTCACCCGCCGATGATGATCCCGATTGGCGGCCCGTGAGCGAAGCAACCTACCAGCGCCTCATCGACACCTACCGCCCCTTCGGCTTTTACGGCCCGGCCATGGGTTACGGCCAGGGATTTGTTACGCAATCTGCGTTGCTGCTGGATCGCATGCACGATGCGACACAGATGCTCAACTGGACCGCCAAGGAAATTTACGATCCGAAGTTTGGCTCCTTCATCGTGCCCGAAGGTTGCCAGATCGATCCAACGGGCGAGTTCTGGTATCGCGCCGGCGATCTGGGTAATGGCGTGCAGGAAGCTGAGATCATCAAAGTCATGCGGCTGATCATCGGTATCGACGATACGCACCCCGATCGCCTGCGAATTTTCCCGAGAATGCCTTTGGGGTGGAATAAGATTTCTGTGGAAAAATTCCCGGCTCTGATCGAAAATGGCGACCATCGGAACATCGTGTGGATCAATTATGAACTTGACCGCACGGGCAATCAGATGAAACTCAGCATTACGTCAGATAAGCCGCTGGAAAGTATTGCTGTCCGACTCGGCCCGTTTGAGAAACAACCGAATGCCACCAGCGTTCTCGCCAACGGCAACCATCCCACCACCACAGTTTCGCATAGCGGCGATTCGTGGTGGGAAAGTTTTAACATGTCCATCGGAGCTACGGAGTAATTATGTCCACCCTCATCAAAAACGCCCACATCATCACCGCCTCCGACGATTACCATGCCGACATTTTCATCGACGGCGAAACCATTTCGGCCATCGGCAAAAATCTCCCCATGCAGGCCGACAAAATCATCCACGCCGCCGGCAAGCTCACCATCCCCGGTGCCATCGACCCCCATACGCACATGGAGCTCCCCTTCGGCGGCACCGTCTCCTCCGACGATTTCACCACCGGCACCATCGGCGCTGCCTTCGGCGGGACCACCACCATCATCGACTTCGCCTTCCAGATGAAAGGCGAAACGCTCACGCAGGGCCTGGATAACTGGCACAAAAAAGCCAACGACAAATGCGCCATCGACTATTCCTTTCACCTGGCCGTCACGGAGATGGAGAAGAAGCACAGCCAGGAATTCAAACGCATCGTCGACTCCGGCGTCACCACCTTCAAACTCTTCCTCGCCTACCCCGGCGTTTTCATGATCGACGACCAGACCATGTTCCGCGTCATGCAATCCGCTGGCGAATCGGGCGGCCTCACCCTCGTCCATGCCGAAAATGGCAACGCGATCACGCAAATGATCAACGATCTCGTCTCTGCCGGAAAAACCGAACCCAAATATCACGCGCTCTCCCGCCCCCCAATCACGCAAGCCGATGGCGTCGCCCGCGCCCTGCGCGTCGGCGAGGTCGCCAAAGCCCCCGTCTTCATCGTCCACGTGAGTTGCGAAGCAGCCATGATCGAGCTGATGCGATCGCGCGATCGTGGCCACCGCTCCTACGGCGAAACCTGCACGCAATATCTCTTCCTCGATGAAACCTATTACGACAAACCCAACTTCGAAGGGGCCAAATACATCTTCACGCCTCCATTGGTTGGCAAAGAAAACATCGAACCTCTCTGGAAGGGTCTGAAGCTCGGCTACCTACAGGAAGTCTCCACCGACCATTGCCCCTTCAATTTTAAAGGCCAGAAAGAACTCGGCCGCGAGAGCTTCACCAAAATCCCCAACGGCGCCCCCGGCGTCGAAGACCGCCTGGCCATGGTCTACCACGGTGCGGTTGTCGAACGTGGCTTCTCGTTAAATAAATGGGTCGACATCACCTCGACCGCCTCGGCCAAAATGTTCGGCATGTTCCCCAAGAAAGGCACCATCGCCGTCGGCTCCGATGCTGACATCGTCCTCTTTGATCCCAACAAAGAACAAACCCGCTCCGCCAAAATCCAGCACCAGCGCTGCGATTACAATCTTTTCGAAGGAATGAAAATCAAAGGCACCGTTGAAACCGTTTTATCTCGCGGCAAGGTGATCATCGAAAACAATAAATACTTAGGGAAACCCGGCGACGGCCAATTCCTCAAACGCGGCCCGTGCGCAACGGCGTGATACCGAGAAGCTTCCCCAAACCATACCCTCGTATCTCGTGGAGGAGCCGGACCGTCCTCGGTCCGTTTTCTATCGCAATTGGACCCAATTGTTCCTTCCCAAAATCTTGCGGGGAATATATCGTATGGCCATCTGGATCACACGGCGATTTTTACTTATTCAAAGGGAAGGAATTATCCAAAATGGATTCGCACATGGTCTCGCGGCGGCATTCTGCAAAAAAATCTTTTCGCCGATCGAATCGCTCGCGCAAATGCACCAGCCGCGCGATCGTTGAAGCGGCCGAACCGCGATTCTTACTTTCCACAACCACCTACACACTCCACACCCTGGCCACCTTCACCGGCAGTAACGGATCCGAACCTGACGGAACGTTGATCATCGACGGCCCCGGCAATCTATATGGCACAGCCTCCGGCGGGGGCCCTGATGTCGATTCCAATGGCACGGTTTTCGAAGTGCCCGCCGGGTCAAATTCGCTAACCACGCTCGGCGTGTTCGATAGTGGAGTCGGCTCCACTCCGCAGGGAAATCTCGTCGCAGATGGCAACGGCAATTTTTTCGGCACGGTGCAACAGGGGGGAGACAATGTGCTCGATGGGGCTGTTTTCGAAGTGAACTCCGCTTCCACTACACCAGGCATCGTTGCGTCATTCGATCTAAACGACGGCTTTTTCCCCGAGGCAGGGCTGGTGAGGGATTCCAGCGGCGATCTATTTGGCACGACCGCCGGCGGAGGCGTCAATAATAATAATAGTGGCCTGGTCTTCGAGGTCGCTGCCGGCAGCGATATCCCCACCACGATAGCCACCTTCGATGGCGACAATGGCGCCAGTCCGCAGGCCACTCTGTTGATGGATAGCGCTGGCAACTTGTTCGGCACGACGGCCTCCGGCGGCGGAACAAGTGAAGATGGCACCGTTTTCGAAGTCGCGGCCGGCAGCAACACGATCACCACATTGGCCACCTTCACAGGCAGCAACGGCGCCCGGCCCGTCGACAATCTGATCGAATTCGATGGCGATCTATATGGCACCACCGCCAGCGGCGGAGCTAACAACAGCGAAGATGGCACGGTTTTCAAACTCGATCCCACTACGAAAATTCTGACCACGCTGGTTACGTTCAACGGCACCGATGGCAGCGGCCCGTATGGCGGGGTGATCGCTGATAGCAACGGCGATCTGTTCGGCACAACCAACGCCGGCGGCGACAGCAACGGCGATGGCGTCGTCTTCGAAATCCCCGCGGGCGCAAATACCCCGACCTCGTTGGCTACATTCAACGGCTCCAACGGCCGAAACCCCTTCGCCAGTCTCCTCGCCGATTCCAACGGAAATTTATATGGCACCACCAATCAGGGCGGCGCAAGCGACGACGGTACCGTCTTTGAATTGACTCCCAATTCCAACAGTGGTGGCGGAGGCGGTGGCGGAACGACAGGCACCGCTTCCCAGCTCGTTTTCACTGCGCAACCCGGCAGCGCGACTGCCGGCGGAAAACTTTCCAGCATTACCGTTGCTGTCGAAGACTCTTCCGGCAATACCATAACGTCCAATCGCTCCAAGGTGACTCTCAGCCTGGTCAACAGTTCAGGCGTAAAAATCACCGGCTCGACCAGTGCGAACGTTAAAAATGGCCAAGCAGTTTTCGGCCACCTTTCCCTCCGCACGGCAGGCACATATACCCTCCAGGCCAGCGATGGCTCGCTGACCGCCGCCGACAGCACGCCTTTCACGATCAATCCCGCCGCCGGGAAAAAGTTGATCTTCTCCACGGAGCCCGCCGCGACTTCCACCGCCAACACATTCTCCACGCAACTGGAAATTCTCGATCAATATGGCAACATCGCCACCAACGACACCAGTGCCGTCACATTAGCTCTCGGCTCGCACCCCAAAGATTCCACGCTTTCTGGCATATTGAGCGATTCCCCCGTCGATGGCCTGGCCGATTTCACCGGCCTATCCGTTAGCACCGCGGGCAACTACACGCTCAAAGCTGCTGACGGGAAATTAAAAGCTACTTCCAAAAAGTTTGCGGTCAGTTGATGGCCCAGAAAAGTTGGCAGTTATAGAAAAGAAGATTAACCACAGAGAGCACAGAGAGCACAGAGGCCCACCTGGAGTGCCGAGCTCGTTGAATTGCAAAATCAGTTGAAAGAAATTAACCAATAAAACCCATTCGCCAAATGGATCGGCATGTAGGTTGGCCTCTGTGCCCTCTGTGCCTCTGTGGTTAAATTGATTTGAATGTCTTTCCCGAAAATCGCATGGGTATTTGCCGTTCTCCTTTTCACTGCCTCACTTCACGCATCTGCGCCTTTTAATCAGGTTTTTCTAAAAGCCACCCACAACTCCTACGCCAGGACACCCGTCGGCACGATTCGCCAGCAGCTTGATTCCGGCTGCCGCATTGTCGAGCTGGATATCTACGACACTCAGCTTGCCACCAAACATGATTTTATCATTGGTCACAGTGCTCCCGGCGATGGCGTCCATCTCGGAGATGGCAACCCCCAAACGCCCGCCCTTTCCAAATGGCTCAAGCTCATCAATCACTGGAGCGATGCTCATCCCCACTGCGCCCCGATCGTCATCTACTTCGATCTAAAAAACGGCTCCGGCTATAACAACGGCTCGCTCGCTCTCCTCGACGACGAAGTTTCCAAAGTCTTTGGCAAAAAACGCTATCTTGCCTGGCAATGCCCGGGAACCTGGCCTGATGTCGATTCACTGCGTGGCAAAGTAATGACCGTCCTCACCGGCGGATATAAATTTCGCGCCGCATACCGCTGGGATAGAGGCCAAAATCCCGTGATCGCCATAAACGCCCACGGCCAGGTAATTGAAATCCACGAATCCGGCCGCAGCGCTCTCTGGTTCTGGACCGGCCAGTACGAATCCGATGGCACCATCGCCTGGCGCCGCCACGGCCAACTTGCCGCCGGCATCTCGCCATCCATCGCCCTTGATGATCATGGCAATGTCATCGAAATGCATCACTTGTTCGGCTCATCACAATGGTTTTATTGCCAAGGAACGCTGAGAAAAAATGGCGATATCATCTGGCAATCACCAAAATATTTTTCGCACGACTCTGCATCAAAAATAAAATTCCATCGCCCCATCACGTTTCCTCTATCACCACAAACTCGCGCCGGTTTACCCGATGGCCGCTGGGTTTCCGTCAGCACCGCCGCCGATACAGTCGCGCCCTCCGACATCTTGCGTTACTCTACTCCAACCGTGAACAATGCCCGCCTTACCTACGAACAGCGATCTTTCGACGAATGCGATATGGGCGATCCGCTATTGAATCGCGACGGCCTGCTTTTCTATACCGCTCCATTTCCCGCTGGAATTACCTGGGGCCGCGCTGCGCGAGAGCAAGGCAAAATCGTCCGCCTCTGGATGTTCAACAAAATCCTCCCCAGTGTCACCGCTGACCCGCCTCCAGCCAATTACCCTGCCACCGATTATCCCTACAGGTTGTGGTATAAGAATTATCTTCAATCTCTTCACTCGATGCAGTAATATCGCCCGGTCCTATTTAGCGGCGTGTCCGCAGGACCGCGCTGGCGAGGTGCGCATCTTGCGAAACACGCACCTGTGGACGCGCCGCCAAGTAGTGTTATTCATGCACTCATTTCTTCGCGTGCATTTTGGGTAAGAATCTTATGATCGCTCTAGAATTAATTTTGACTCGAAGTGCGCAAAGGCGCAAAGAACCTGAAGCAATACAAGTAGAATTTTTAATTCGTCTTTTTCGCGCCCTTCGCGTCTTTCTTCGCGATCTTCGCGGTAAAAATCCTGTAACTCTTTAAAGCCGAAAATCTATGACCACCCAAGCGAATTTCATCGAACTGAACCAGGACGTCTCTTCTTCCCCGTTATGGAATCCCGACCTCGCCCCCACCACGCTCGCGCAGCGGAAATGGTCGGTCTTTTCCATTGCCGCCCTCTGGATCAGCATGTCCGCCTGCATCACCACGTACACCCTTGCTTCCGATCTGATCACCGGCGGGATGAACTGGTGGGAAGCCATCCTCACCATCTTCCTCGGCAACGCGATCGTGCTGATTCCGATGGTTCTCAACGCCCACGCTGGCACCAAATATGGCATTCCGTTTCCGGTCTATTGCCGCGCCTCATTTGGCACGAAAGGCGCGAATATTCCCGCTATTCTTCGCGCCTTGGTTGCCTGCGGTTGGTTCGGCATCCAAACCTGGATCGGCGGCACGGCCCTCTTCGCCATTGCTGCTGCGTTTTATCCCGAACTCGCTTCTCGATCGCACGCCGTTGTTCTCGGTATCACCGGCCCGCAATTCATCGCCTTCCTCGTATTCTGGGCCATTAACATGGTGGTGATTTATGCCGGCATCGATTCAATCCGCATCCTCCTCAACATCAAAGCGCCGCTGCTGATTTTCCTCGGCCTGCTGCTGCTCGCCTGGGCGTACTACAAAGCCAACGGCTTTGGCCCCATGCTCACCCAACCCTCCGCGTTCGCTCCCGGCCAACCCCAGGCGGGCCATTTCTGGGCCTTCTTCTTCCCCGCTCTTACCGGTGTGGTCGGCTATTGGGCGACCCTCTCCCTGAACATCCCCGACTTCACCCGCTATGCCAAATCGCAGCGCGACCAAATCCTCGGCCAGGCCCTCGGCCTGCCTACCACCATGGCCCTCTATTCCTTCATCGGCGTTGCCGTCACCAGCGCCACCATCATCATCTTCGGCAAAGCGATCTGGGACCCGGTCGCTCTTCTTTCAACCTTCCACAGCAAAACCACCATCGTGATCGCCATGGGCTCCATCGCCATCGCGACATTAGCCACCAATATCGCCGCCAACGTCGTCAGCCCCGCCAACGATTTTTCCAACCTCGCCCCCAAACTCATCAACTTCCGCATCGGCGGCTTCATCACCGGCTTCATCGGTATCGTCATGATGCCCTGGAAACTCTACGCCGACCCACACGGCTATATCTTCACCTGGCTAATCGCCTACTCCGCGCTACTCGGCGCCATCGCCGGCATCCTCATCTGCGACTATTTCGTCCTCCGCCGCACCCGCCTCGATCTCCCCGACCTCTTCAACCCTGGCGGACAATATTCCTACCTAAATGGCATCAACTACCGCGCCGTCGCCGCCCTGATCATCGCCGTCGCCCCCTGCGTCCCCGGCTTCCTTCATTACGTCGGGCTAATCCACTCCGTGCCAGCAATCTGGGATCACATTTATACCTATGCGTGGTTCGTGACCTTTGCGCTGGCATTTGTCATTTACCTTCTGCTAATGCAGCGCAATCCTGCTTCCATTAATAACGCGAGGTAACTAGCTACTAACCATCGGATTGTTGCGGTGTCTGTTTTTAGGTAAAGTAATCACGATTTACATTTCCAACGAAAGGTGGCTATGAAGTGGGCATTGATTACGCTTGTGGTGATCGTTTCGACAACTTTCCATTCCCAAATCTCTAAGGCTGCTCAAGCAGATAACCTCAAAGGGGTTGATCGCGTTCGAGTCCTTTGTCACATAAATGAACGTGTGCGCTCACTGGGAATTTCAGAAGACGACCTTACATCCAGTGTGGAAACTCATTTACGTCAAGGCGGGCTTAAAGTTGGAGATAAATCAGACGATTTGCCCGAGGTAGTGGTAGATATTGCCATGCCGAACACGGGAATATTCAGTAGCGGATTAGTTATCGAAATTTCGGTGAACGATCGCGTGACGATTGAAAGGTCCGGGAAGCATACGTGGGCACCTGTGTGGACGACTTTCCGATTAGGGACTCTCTCAAAGGCATTCGCTCAACGTGATATAAACGCCGCAGTATCTAATGCCGAGGATGCTCTTCTTAATGACGTTACCAAGGCCAACTGATCGCTCTGTCGGTGTGTTGTAACCCAGCTTTTCGACTTCGCGCAAACGTGATCTTCGTGCGATACCCCAACGTCGCCAGGATTCGCAGCATCAAATCAGTTGATACATGACTTCTATCTCGATTAACTATTGCTGTAAGCCGTGAGCGCGAAGTCCCCGCGGCCTTGGCGATCTGAGCATGAGTCAGCCCGGATTTCGCCACCGCCTCAATAATCTTATCATTAATCCTGTTGCGGATTTCCATATCGACCGCATCGGCAGGAGATAAATTAAACGCGTTTGCCAACTCCTCGATATTCCGCACGATGATTGGTTTAACTTTGTGCTTCATAACATCTCCCGCAAGCGTTTTCGGCCAAGTCTATTTCATGCAGCGGTGTTTTCTGCGTTCTTTTTTCAAACACATGAAAGATAATAATCTTCGTCCCAGACTGATCGTATCCGCTTTCTTGCATTAAGCATTCGCCTTTTTCTCCGTTCCCAGAATGGCGCGAGACAGTGACAATATTCTCACCAATCAAACAGGAGCATTCGTCCATGGATTCCATCAATCACCAGCAATCCGAACAAACTCATCAGGACCTCACCGCCCAAGACGCGATCCAAAAGGTTCGCGAGTTGATCAAACAATCCCCCACCTGTTTCTTCTGCACGGCTGTGTCGACCGGCCAATCCGAGGGTGCCCGCCCCATGAGCGTTCAGCAAGTCGACGATCAAGGCAATCTCTGGTTCCTCAGCGCCATGGATAGCCACAAAAATCAGGAGCTCATGATGAATGCTGCCGTGACACTCTATTTTCAGGGCTCAGCGCACTCCGATTTTCTCCAACTCAATGGCACGGCCAGCATCTCTCAGGACAAAGCCAAGATCAAAGAACTCTGGGAGCCAATCGTTAAAAACTGGTTCACTCAAGGCATGGATGATCCGCGCATCAGCGTGATTAAAGTAACGCCCGCGGATGGATATTACTGGGATACCAAGCACGGCCACATGATCGCTGGGATGAAAATGATGATCGGCTCGATGCTAGGCAAAACCATGGATGATTCCATCGAAGGCCGCCTGGATATGCGTCATCAGTAATGCGATTAAAAGCGCGCCTGTGCGCGCTCACTTCTTCATCTCAAACGCCTGCCAGCAATTCAGAAACTGATCGGGCCAGTAAAAGCCCGGCACATCGTAAAGGATCAGCCCCACGCCACGCAGGCCGTGCACTTTGGATGTCTTCTCCCGATAGGTCGGATAAATCACGTAATACGTCCGCCCCGTGTGCATCGAATCAGCAATATATTCCAGCGCGCACGCCTGCCCCTTGTATGCATCAAACGCAAACTCAGGCCGCTCCGGCACACGAAAATCATCAATCAAAATCAGCGCATTCGAAACGTTGCGTGTGATGAATTCCACCTCTTGTCGCAGAGGCCAATTATCAAAACCAAATCCGTGCGCATCGAGCCAATATAAATTGGTTTGCTGGCATAGCTCTGGATGTGCCGTGTGGCTCTGCTGCAAAAACTCCGGCGAAAACTGGTTATATGCTCGCGCCTGCGGATAACCGACTAATTTTGCTCGCACATCCGCATATCGCTTGGGATCCGGCTCGCAGGTGAAAAGCGGAATCTCCGGATAATTTCTCGCCACGTACGTCGCCGTCTGCGCCATGTACGTGCCGGTTTCAATAAACGCCTCCGCATACCCCATCAGATAATCGACCAGCTTGAGGATATGCAGATCCCCGTGAAACCCAGCTTCATCGTCCAGAATATCCAGCTGCCGCGGCGCTTGAGCGGTGAGAGTCATAATTAGTAATATCGACGCCCGCTCCGCAAATGCTGTAAAAATTATCGGACCCCATCACTCACATTCCCCGCCTGCGTGAACATTCGTTAGCAATCCCCCAAACCCATTACGCACCTACTCATCACGACGCTCTGCGAGGCTTAAAGAAATTGGGCAAGCTTCCGTCCCGTTTCGATTCTTTATCGACCTCAAAAATCATTTGGAAGCGCATAGGCGTGATGTATGGTCTGGGCACGAACAATCCAGTGGTTGTTACCCACTGAAAATGTCTTAATCGGGAGAAAAATGCGTCGTTTAGCTGCTATTGCAATCTTGAGTATTATTGGAATCGGAGCTTCCACCCAAGCTGATACGTTGAACTACGAAGTCTCTGCGACTTCCTCAGTCACCGCCAACACCAATGGCAACGCCGGCCTGGCGATCCAAACCGCCGTCACCCACAACATCCTCAATGGCAGCGAATCGTTCGACCTGAGCGACAATCAATCCGAGACATTTAATTTCTTCCAGATCTGGACCGACGAAAGCACGATCAATTCGGATGATACCACGCCCCTGGATATCACCGCCTCGCTGGCGTTCAACGTCCCCGCGGGTGTCATCGTCACCATCGACGGCCAAACCGTCGGCGCGGATAAAACCATCAAATTCCTGGGCCATGTCGTTGGCACCATTGGCACCGGCGCCGAAGTAACCTGGGATAGCCTCCCTATCCAGGTCGCCACCGCCGACCGCACGTTTGATGTGTCGCTGAGCAACACGACATTCGACAGCTTCCTGGGCGTATTCGTCCCCGGCAAGGCGCTGGCTGGCACCGTGCAGGCCACCATCACGCAGGTTTCCTCCGATCTTCAGCCCTCGTTCTCTCCGGCAGCAGTCCCCGCTCCCGCTTCGTTCTGCGGCGGCAGCATGTTAGTTGGTCTGATGTTCCTGGGTCGCCGCGCCATGCGTCGCACCGCCGCGCAGCAAGCTTGTTAATCCTCGTATTACAATCAATTCTTCACACAACCAAAGTGGCGTGGTCGCTAAAAACGACCACGCCGCTTGCGTTGCGATGTGTACTATCTCACCCTCCGAACACTTCTTTTAACACCTGCACCCGGTGCGCAAATATTTTCTCGATATCCGGCCTCACCAGAAACTTCTCCACCAGAGCCCCGCCCGGCACCGCATAGCGCACATGATCGATGCACATCGTCCCGCCATCGCGCTCTTCAAATCGATGCTCATGAATCCACATCTTGTAAGGCCCGTGCAATTGCTCGTCCACAAATCGCACCGGCGGCTCCCATGCTGTAATCTCGCTCTGCCATCGCACCGGAATCCCGCGTATTTTCAACTTGTAATCAATCAATGCCCCTTTGCGCATCTCAATATCCCCCGGCGATAAAATCTTAAAATCCAACCACGGCGGGGTAATTCGCTGCAAATTTCTTACATCGGTAAAAAATGGAAAAACTTTTTCCACCGGCGCGGGCGCTAGAAATTCCTGATGAAATACAAATTCCCTCATGGGCAATGATAGTAACAGGTTCCTATGCCTGGAGAGCAGTTCGCTTGAACGTAGCGTCAATAGCCGGGACGAAACTTCCTCCCGGTTCAACCAATCCTGCGTTGCAGCGAGCGGCTATTGAATCAGTCGGCACGCTACATCAAAGTGAGAAATTCTCTAAGGTGCATGCAGCAAATGCTGGAAGAAGCACGATCGAAACTTCTTGCGTACTTCGCAAAATTATCGGGCTGGGGGTTAATTCTGCCCGAAAAACTCGATTGTCTATCTCATCGATCCACCGCCAGTGTCCATTACTCTTCTCGCCCCGCCAGCCACGCTAGGCAGCTTCCTGCACCTGTATTATCAGTCAGATATCAAAAAGTTTTCGCTTTATGAGATATCCCTAAGAGCTACCCTCTTCACGACCGGTTAATTTTTAGCGATCTTCGTAGTATTCCTGATTATCCCATCTTCCCCATCAGTCGAAATGAAAATAGAGCCTTAAGGAGAACGCATGATCGAAGCACCAATTCCCGCAAATGAGTCAGCCCGTTTAGCAGCCCTTGAGAAAACTCAATTGCTCGACACTCCGCTGGAAGAACGCTTCGAGCGCATCACACGCCTGGTATGCCGGCTGCTCGGCGTGCCCAGAGCTTCCATATCACTTGTCGATCAGACACGGCAGTGGTTCAAGTCGATCCAAGGCTCCGATCTCACCGAGACCCCGCGGCAAATTTCCTTTTGTGCCCATGCGATTCTCGAAGACGAGATCATGATCGTGCCGGACGCAAAGAAAGATGTCCGTTTCGCGGACAATCCGCTCGTGACTGGCCCTGAGCAGGTGATCTTTTATGCCGGTCATCCGCTCAAAGCCGCCGACGGAAGCCGCATCGGAGTTTTGTGCGCCATCGATAGCAAACCTCGCGAGTTCACGGAAGATGATTTAACAACGCTGCGCGATCTGGCCGCGCTGGCTGAAACCGAGCTGCGTTCCACCACACTGGTCGATACGCAGCGAGAGTTACTCTCCCAGCTCAGTGTCGAGCGCCGTCGCGCCCTGATCGATCCGCTCACGCGCCTCTGGAATCGCGATGGCATCATGGAAATTCTTCGCCGTGAATACGAACGCGCCCTGCGCGATCGGCAGCATCTCGGCGTGCTCATGGCCGACATCGATTACTTCAAAAGGATTAATGACGAGCATGGTCATCCCGTCGGCGACAGTGTGCTGCGAGAAGTCGCCAAACGCCTGCTCACCTCATTCCGCAGCACCGATGCCGTCGGTCGCGTCGGCGGCGAGGAATTCCTCGTCGTCATGCCTGTCAAGCCAGCGGGCACGGATATCGAAACCGTCGCTTCAACCGTATGCAGGCACATCGGACAGACCGATATCGAAACCACCGCTGGTCATTTATCCCTGACCATCAGCATCGGCGGCGTGCTCGAAACTTTCGATTTCAATTCCGACGTCGAAGCCCTGATCAAACAAGCCGACGACGCGCTCTATCGAGCCAAGAAGATGGGACGAAATCGTACGGTCATTTTTAATTCAGAAGAATCGCAGTGCGCTGCTGCCCAATGCGCGTAATATTGATTTGTGTCATCGACGCTCGTAGATCGCATAAGTTTCATCCTGAATGATGTGCGTCTCTTGCGTGTTATCAAACAATAAACGAAATGGTTCTGCTGTCTCAGCTGGCAATCTGCTATTGATCACCAGCACCATGTCCGGCTCATTCGCCGACTTTTCGACTAATCTTTGTATCGACGCTTCGGTATCGTATTGCGATTGCTCTTGTGCCGCGTTCCAAAGCATATAAGTGCCGTAGCGTTTCTCGCCGGCATACCAGGCCGTCTTTTTCCCCAGGTAGGGCAGGATCGACTCGCAACGATTGTCGTCATACATGCCAATCGGCTGATCCTCCAGATGATTCGCCAATAAAAACATCGCGGCCTCGCGCGCCCCAGAGTAGGGGGTTCGTTCCTGCAATCGGTAGGCAGTAATGACAATACAATAAAAGCCACTTAATGCGGCTGGTATCCAAAGCGCTGACCAGGCGGAGACATCCTGATATCTATTTTGTGACCCGCGCTCGCTGCGAAGGATCCAGAGGAGTGTCCAGGTAAACAGCCAGATCAACCCCGTATGCCGATCGCCCCCCATGTGTTTGTACGTAAAGATATAGATCAATACAGCGAATGAAAAAATAAATGCCAACAGCAAAGGTGGATTGCGCCGCAGAAGCCATAGCGTGAGCAATAGAAACATCACGGACAGCCAGCGCGGAAATGCCCATGCCGCCAGAAATATCGGATAGAGATGCTGGCGCAAATGCGTCATCACCAGGCCCGGCGTCTGCGGATATAACGGTGTAAAGACGTGCGATAAGACGTAATCAACTACGCCGGTATTTCTTACGACAAACGCGCCGGTGAGCTGCCCATCTGCTGGTGCTGGCAGCACTTCCGCTACTGCGAGCAGGACTCCCAATGCAGCAATAATTCCTGCTGTTAATACCCAACCTCGCACTTGTTGTCGCAGCAGCGCTTCGAGTCCCCACGCTCCGAGCAATGCTGCTGCGAAAATCGTTCCGTGCACGGCAATGCTTGCCAATAGCACGATTAGCAGCGCGAGGACCATGGGTCGCTGGTATCGCCGCGGATAAAACTCCGCGATCAGAATCAGCAATGTCGCCAGCGGGGCGTAATTTCGGGCGATGACGATGTACTCAGACGCCAGGTAAAAAGAAAAAATCAGCAAAACTCTCAACCACTTGGGAAAGGGTGCCAAGGTGAGAATCATCGCCGCATTAGCAAAACCGAAAGACCAATGCACGATCTTAAGCCATACGTAAGGAAGTCCAACTCGGGCGAACGGCATCAAAATCAAAATCCACAAGCCCGGCGTGCCGCCATGATGCATGATGGACCAGAACTTGCTTAGCGGCATATCGCGCGCCGCTAGCCACGCATCGGCTTCGTCGCGCCAGGGTGCGTGGCGCGCCAGCATGTATAGCGTGATAATTGCGTAGATCCCCAGCGTAATAACCAGAAACGGTACACTGGCATGAGAGCGCGCGGCACGTCTCATGCCACGTGCTCCGCTGGCTTTGCCGAGGAATTATTCATCTCGATGGAAAATGGTCCCGGCACATTACGCTCAGCGGCGGCGAGCAGATGATGGATCCCGGGGCGTGGATGACATACCACCAGCCACTGAAATCCAAACATGCGCGGCCATATCCGCGCCAGGACTGGAAATATTTTGCCGAGGATTTTTCCCAATGTCCCTCCCACCACCTGCCCCGGCGGAGGGACCGCGCGCATTTTCTCGATCACATATCCGCAGTCGCGCAGGGCTGTTCGCAAACTTGTCTTGGTGAATAATCGCTTGTGCGTGATATCCAGAATCCCGCGCTGGGCGTAATTGAATCTGCCCAGCAGCAGATTAAGTCGAACGAGAAAAAACGTCACATTAGGCGTCGTCAAAATCAACCGGGTATTGTCGCGCATTGCCCGGCTGTTGTTTCGCATTGCCAGTAGAAAATGCTCGGGCTCGCCCAAATGCTCAATCACATCGAGCATCAGAACGCAATCATAATCAAACGGATCGACCGGCAGCGTATTACTTTCCAGATCAAGCTTTTGAAATTCGCTCATCATTTCCGGAAGGGGGGCGCGAAAATCCAGGCCGGTAACTTTGGCGCCGAGCTTTTCACACTCGCGCGCGACAAAGCCAGGGCCACACCCGATGTCCAGGATCGTATGCGGATGCAGTCGCTTCACCTCAGCCAGCGCCATGCTGTGCGAGGTGTAAGCCATGCCCGTTTTGCTGCGATAATTGATCGGCTCCAGATCGCGATATTTCAGCGAGCAAAGCATCCCGCTACGGTGCATGCGAAAGCGAAATGTCTCGATGATCACATTGCGTGCATAATCCAAGCCATTCACGTGACACACTTCGCCGCCGTAATGCGTGGGAATAGGAAACTCCGTGAATTTCGCGCCGACATAAATGGCCTGGAGCAAAATCTCCGTATCAAAATGAAAATCGCCGGTGTTGATTTCAAACGGAACCGTGCGAAGCAATCGCGCCGAATAGCCACGATAGCCGGTATGCCATTCAGAAAGATTAGACCCCGCCAGTCGGTTTTGAATTTTGGTGAGAATGCGGTTGCCAATGAGTTTGTAAAATGGCATGCCTCCCTTGCGCGCGCTGGCCAGTGATTGCATGCGCGATCCCAGAATCACGTCGTTGTCGGTTTGATCCCATGCGCGGATAAATTCCGGCAGCAGCTCCGGTGCGTATTGACCATCGCCGTGAAGGAGAATGACAAAATCGAATCCCCACTCCAGCGCCAGTCGATAGCCCAGCTTCTGATTGCCTCCATACCCCTGATTTGCCGGGTTGCGCAGCACGGTCACATTGCGATAGCCATGCTGATTCACCCAATTACCGGCCACCGTCGCGGTTTTATCTGAAGAGGCATCATCAATGACGAGAAAATAAACTCGCGGTGAGTCGAAAAGCTCCCTGGGAATGCGATCCAGCGTCGAGGCGATCAATTGCTCGGCGCCGTAGGCGACGACAAAGATCAGAATTCTTCCGTGTTGTTGCGAATCGCTATCCATACGCAAATATTCAAAATATCGACCCATTCATCAGGGGTTGTCAAGAAAAAAGGCAGTGCGGAGAATCGGCTTCGCTGCTTCACGCTGTGGTGTTCCAGTCGAATGATGGCGGAGATATTTAAGCATACGCTGACCTTAGATGGCGATAATCGCACAATTACGTTAAAATTTGCACTGAAAGGGAACCGAGGATGAATAAATATGTCACCGAATTAATCGGCACGTTCTTTTTGATCTTTACCGTGGGCTGCGCTGCGGGCATTGGTTATGGCGGTAGCATGGCGCCATTGGCCATCGGTGCGGTGTTGATGGTCATGGTCTTTGCTGGCGGCCATATCTCCGGAGCGCATTACAACCCGGCTATTACGTTGGGCCTGTGGATTCGCGGTAAATGTCTTACGCGCGACGTGGTGCCTTATTGGATCGCGCAGTTGATCGCCGCCGCCCTGGCCGCTTTAGCAGTGAATTATCTCCGCGGCGCCATTCCCGCCGTCGCCATGCCGATCAATCTGCGAATTCCGCAAGTGTTGCTGGTGGAATTCCTCTTCACCTTCGCACTGGTTTACGTGGTTCTCAACGTCGCCACTGCCAAGGGGACCGCCAATAACTCTTTCTATGGCTTAGCGATCGGCTTCACCGTCACCGCTGGCGCTTTTGCCGTCGGCGGAATCTCTGGCGGCGTCTTCAACCCCGCCGTCGCCCTGGGCATTACCATCATGGGCCTTTCAACCTGGGCTAATATCTGGATGTATCTCTTGGCCAATTTCGCCGCCGGCCTGATCGCTGCCCTGGTTTTCTGCCAACTCAATCGCTCGGAACTGAACGCCGAAACCATCCCCCAGGAGCCCGCTGCGAAGAAGTAACTTCCGCTGAGATTTTGTACATATGCACCTCCCGCAGGAATCAGTAACCTGCTGATATGCATTTATTGCCCATTCTTTCTGACATCATCTGGATCAGCGGCGGCGCTATTGGCGCCATTCTGCTCATTATCCTCTTAATCTTTGTCCTGCGAAAAATGTAAGTTAAGCGCGTCGGGAAAGGAATGTGACCGACGATGCGGGATGAATTATTTCCTGATGTATCTGAAAGTCCCACCCTGCTTGTTGAAGATCTTTGTAAAGATCCTGAAGACTATAGGGAGGATGCGTCTCCACGACCATGTTTTTAATACGATTTATCCAAGGCTTGCAATGAGCGAATAATTCCGCTTCAGAGCCCTCGATATCGCACTTGAAAAGGTCAATATTCTCAATATTGAACTGCTGCATCAGGCTCGGGATGCTTATGCAGGGAATGGATTCTCCGTTACCAGCGGGGCTGAGATCAGCCTTTTTGAATGCCCAGCTATCGCTTGATCGGTCAATCCCTGCCGCGCCATCGCGAGCAGCAACAAAACCGTAAACCTCTTGCAGATTGCTCGTAGATAATTCGCTTCGGCAATTTCGTTTTAGCATTTTCAGATTTGCTGCGTCGGGTTCAACGCTGATGATCTGCGCCTCTGGCCACCAACTGAGAAACAAAAGCGCTGACAAACCTATGTTCGCTCCAAGATCGAATATAACAGGCTTGTCGGATAGTCCCATTTCTTCCACTTTGGCATATTCCCCATTATAGAAATTATCAATTGCTACTCTTATGTCCGAGTGTCCCATCCGGAGATAAATGCTGCGAGAAAGAGAGCGGGGTCTTAGTGGAAGTGAGAGGCCGAGTGGCCCGACGATGGTGCTGAAGGGTCTTTTGGTAGTAAGCACGAGAAAAAAATCGACGCAGACGTCGATAAATGACTTGTAGGCTGACTTACGGCTAAAAACATCTTCAAACCGCTGCTTAATGGATTTGCCCCGCGAGACTGCTACTTTTTCTGCCAATTTTTGCCTCCATAAGCCCAAATGATTGGATTCTATAACGTACTAATTTATATCGCCAGTCTTTGTCTTGGACGCGAGCATTGGCGTTCGTGTAATATAGCAGTTCATTCAGACCCGCCGATTCTAGCCGCATCAGAGAACGCGAATTCTTTAAAGAAGTTCGGGCACCCTGATGGTATCCGCTACGATTTAACTCAAGCAAGAAGGTGGATCGCCTTTAAGTCTGCAAACCAATCTTAATTCAATCCTTAGGAGCAAAGCCGTTGCGATTGATGGGGCTCGCTTCGCTTAAATCGTATTTCTGCGGATCAAGCTTCGTTGACTTCTTGCTGGCGCACGGCACACATGTCGTCACGCCGGGCAAAGCTTCTAATCTTGCCAATGGGATAGGCTTTCCGCAGATTTCGCATGCTTTGTTGCTGGCCTGATTGTCGGGAGGGGTGTTCATATTGGATCTTCCCATGCCGGCGGTGGCATACTTCGTGCCAAAGTACTATTAGATTTATCGAGATCCGGGTCGCGGTCTATTCGTGTCAGGCTCGCCGTTAAGACCCGTAAACTTGCGAGTATTCGTAAATTGCTCAAATGCTTCCTAATTTACCATTTGACAGAGGGTTAAACGATGGTAGATTGTATGCACTCAGCCATGTTGGCTGGGGTTAGATTGAGGAATTCCACTTTCGCTGATCGGACTTCCTTGCGGGGCAAAGTCCTTTCCGGTCGCCGAAATTAGCATTCCCCTCCTCTAAATCAAATCCAGCGGTCTCATATTGCAGAGGCAAAACCGTGAATCAGGAATTGCGAGAGCGGGCGGAGAAGGTTTTACAATATCAATTTCATAATCCGAAACTCCTTCTGGAGTCGCTGACGCACGCGTCGATCGCCGATTGTCGGCTCAATTCCAACGAGCGCATGGAATTCCTCGGCGATGCCGTCCTCGACCTCATCGTCTGCGAAGCGCTCTACCTGAAATTCCCCGAATATCTCGAAGGCCAACTCACCAAGATCAAATCCGCCGTAGTTTCTCGCCGCACCTGCGCCGAAATCTCCAACGAAACCGGCCTGACCGATCTGCTGATCATCGGCAAAGGCATCAGCTCGCGCGAATCAATGCCCTCCAGCCTCGCCGCCGCCGTCTATGAATCCGTCGTCGCCGCAATCTATTTCGACGGCGGGTTCGAAGCGGTTAAGGAATATGTCCTTCGCACCATGAACCCCAAGATCACCGTCATCGCCGCTGATGCACATCAGCAGAATTACAAAGCCGTCCTGCAGCAGCATGCACAAAAGGAACTCGCCGCCACGCCGATCTATGAGCTTTTAGATGAAAAGGGCCCCGATCACGCAAAGTGCTTTGAAGTTTGCGTGCGATTAGGCGGCCGGCGCTACGCCAGTGCCTGGGGACCGAATAAGAAAAGCGCCGAGCAGAAAGCGGCGCTGTTAGCATTGGAAGAGATGGGGGTCTGCGATGCCAAGGAAGTGGAAAAAGCTTTCGAGGATATCGCGGCGGAGCCGAATACGGCCTAATAGCGTGCTAGATGCACATCTAATCCGATTGCGCGTTACTGTGCAAAAATAAGCAAGAGCCCTGATTACAAGTCATCGAGGGGTTGTTTTCATCTGTTGCGCTATTTGAGCATTCTTCTGTTGATCTGATATATTGTCGCCTCAACGGGCAATTATCATGTCGGAGGACAACCTATCAGCACGTATTGCTGCGCTCGAGGACCAAATCGGGTTATTGGCTTATCGTCTGCAAATTCTGGAAGGTCGCACTGCCGATCCGCCGCCTGCGCCGGTTGCCGCGGAGCAACGCGTTGCGCCTGTTGCCGCGGAGCCGTTCGTTGCGGCACGTATACTAGAGCAGGCCATCATTCCGCCAGAATCCATTCCGCCGCCGCCATTTATTGTCACTGAAAATCCCGCCCCCAAGCCAGGCTACAAACTTCCAACGCGTTCTCATCTCAATGTGGAAGCGACGATTGGGAAAAATCTCTCCAGTTGGATCGGGGCATTTCTACTTCTCCTGGGGGTCTGTTTTTTCCTTAAATACGCATGGGATCACCAATGGATCCACCCCACGCCAATGATGCGAATGCTTGCTGGCGTCGCGGCGGGGGTGATTGTTGCCCTATTGGGGGAGTGGACGTTCCGGCGAAGGATGAAGTCGCTGGCTGGTTCGTGCTTCGGAGCGGCAATTGCGATTATCATGGCCAGCTTTTTCGCTGGCGCGGTCTATTTCCCCGTTGGCCAACGGCCGATCGATATGACCGGCGCATTTGCTGCCGTAGGAGTTACTACTCTGCTGGGGATTGGTATTGCCCTGCGTGCTTCCGATCCAACACCGGCGGTGATAGCCCTGCTTGGCGCATATCTTTGCCCCTTCATCCTCAATACTGGCCAGGATGAATCGCTGAATTTTCTACTTTACGTCACGCTCGTTACCGTCTTGGGCTGGGGTCTGGATATTTTCCGTTGGCGATGGGCGGCGGTGCGCATCGTGGCTTGCCTGGGCGCATGGGCGAGCTATGTCGCCTGGCAAGGCGATATTGGGAACCATCATCGCAATCTGGCAGTGATCTTCGCAGCGGTTTTCTATTTCGCTTTTCTTGCGGATTTCTTTTTCTCGGCGCAGCGTCTCAATCGCCGGCGCAGCGAAGCCATTACGCTATCGCTTCACAACACATTGGCTGTTCTGTCCGTGGTGAGCACTGCTTTTGCGTTCAACGCTTTTTATCAAACACTGCATGCTCAATCCTTACCCGAGGTAGGGGCGGCCGTTGTTTTGCTGGCTATCTGGCAATTGCTCGCGGCACTGTTGCTGGATGCATGCCCACTGAAATTGATGAGCTATTTCCAGGCGGCGGCGCTAATTTCGCTGGCGATTCCGCTGCTTCTGGATCATTTCGCCATCACACTGGCCTGGGCCATCATGTCGCTGGTGGTTTGCATTACCGCTCGGGTGTTGAATCTTAGATGGGTCTATCGCTGGAGTATTTCGCTCTGGTTGCTCGCGGTAGGGCGGCTGCTATTTGATGATCAATTTCACGACCCTCTCTGGATCGCCTGGTTTTCGCTGGGAGCGCTCCCCATCTCGGCCGGCTTACTCATGGCCTGGGGCCTGGCAGCTCAGGCGCATGTGATTGCCAACCTTTATCCAGCCATTGTGCGACCGGCTAAACGCGATCCGATTCTGCCGCCGATTCTCGCCATTGCCGGCACCTTTCTATTCCTTGGCTCAAAGCTCATTCACGGTCATTCAGCTGAATGGACATTTTCCGCGCTCATCTGGACCGTACTGCTATTGGCTTTGGAGCCGATTCTCCAATTGGATTACGCCTGGCACATCCTGGGCCTGCTGATGGCGATTTGCGTTAAATGGGCGATCATCGATTCGATCATTCCGCTTGTTAACACATGGGACGCGGCTGGAGGTTCAGCTCCGCTACCCTTTATCAACCACTCCGCCCTGGCGGGATTGTTCCTGATTGCCCTGTTGATCTTTTGCGTCTTTCGTTTGCGGGATCAATCCAGGATTACGCTTTCGGGAATGTATACCTGGATTGGGATGGTTCTCTTTCTTTTTGTCAGCATCGAGGCCTGCCGCTGCGTCGATTGCCTCGCCTCGCACCCAGATGCGATTATCAAGCAGGTGACGCTTAGTATCCTCTGGGCTTTAATCGGCTTGGTTTCTGTAATGGTTGGGTTTCTGCGCAAGTGGGTTGGGTTGCGCTACGCCGCCCTGACATTGCTAGGAATTACCCTGCTGAAAATCTTGATTGTTGATATGGCCGACGTCGAAGCGATCTGGCGAATCGTGTCATTCCTGGCGGTGGGTCTGTTGCTGCTGGCGGTGTCCTACATTTATCACACGCAGTTCTCCCGAGTGGCGTCGGAATAGGAAGGTTTATATTTATGATTGCGCGATTCGAGCCGGGCCAACCAGCGATGATAATTTATCAAACTGACGATAACGTAATTCAAGTCGCATTTGCCCCCGGTTGGGGCAATAAAAAACATTGATATTTGCGCGTTGGTCTTGACGACATAAAGAGTTCTGTTATAGATGAACATGGTGCTATGGAAAAAATCAACGGGGCGGCGCAGGGATCGCGCTAAACGCGCGCGAGGATGTGCGCACGCTATTCACTGCTTACACTCGGCTGTCGAAACGCTGGAAAATCGACTGCTGCTGAGCAATTCTTATCTGGTCAACAACGACGAACTTTTTATCAATGGCGTCGATAGCGGAGCGGTTGGTTCTTCTATTTCCGATGGCACCGCAGGCGATACGTTTGAAGTCGAGAACAGCACGCTGAGCTCCACGCTCACCATTACCGGCAGCGGGTCGGGGGCAAGCTTTGTTGTATTAGGCAGCTCGGGCCATATTTCGATCGTGGCTGGAAATAGCGCAAACAACATTAATTTCCAGGGCTTTTCCGGTACTTCAACGATCAACGGCGGCGGGGGAGCAGATACCATCTCCGATACATCGGGTGGCGGCAATGCCATGACCGTCCAAGGCGGCAATGGTCTGGACACGATCAGCTTCCGCGATCCATCGACGGGCGTGGAGAGCATGGATGTCAATGTTGCGACCAGTGTGCTGACCAATGGGTCGGATACGCTGAACTATTCAGCGGAGACTCCGTCGGCAGTGTCGCTGGTTGGGCAGATTTCCGGTGGCGATGCGATCCTGACGGTGGACGCCACGAGTGGCGCGGATACCGTCAATCTTAGCAATACCAACATCACCTTCGGCAATCCGGCGGTAAAACCAACCTACGGGTACTCCAATTTCAACAGCCTGGTGATCAACGGCAACGGTGGGAATGACACGTTCAACGTCAATTCCGATATCTACACCACGACGATTTACGATGGCAATTCGGGCACCTCCGGCAGCGGGACGGACAATTTCAATGTCATCACGAACAACGTGCCCCTGACGCTGGTGGGTGGATCACATATCGATAATTACAGCATCACCAGCAACAGCGGGCCGCTGACGATTAACGGCGGTACGGGCACCAATGGCCTGACCATCCATTCCGCCAGCTCGACGATTAATTTCAATTCTGGAGCGGGGAGCACCAATACATACACCATCGTAGCGAATGACAGCTTCCTGACTCTCACCGAGGGCTCCAGTGCGGTGAACAACCTGGTGGTGGATGCTAACAGCGGGACGATCTCTGTCACTGGCAGTGCCAGTGGCACGGATGACAACCGCATCTTGTCTACTAGCGGTGGGATCACCCTGAATGGCGGTACGGGCAGCACGACTTACGAGGTGGTCGGGCCGCCTGGGTCGGCTATCACTATTAATGGCAATGCTGCTGCTCCTGAGGGTTTGCTCACCTTTACCGGCACCACGATCGGCGATGCGTTTTCGCTCAGCTACAACTCCGGCACGCTGCAATCCACGCTTAGTGCGGGCAGTGGCAATCCGATTTATTTCAGCAGTCTCACCGGCGTGGTGATCGATGATTCGGCGAGCCACTCCGCGAATACTTTTTTGGTTCAGAGCAATATCACGCCGACCACGATCAATGGCGGGGCGGGGAATGATACGTTCAATATTGAAGCCACGGCTGCTGCGGGCACGCTCTCGCTTAACGGCAATGGCGGCACGAATACGGTGAATCTCGGCTCGGTTGCTCCAGCAATGACCGGCAACACGCTGGCGAATATCCTCGGCAACATCACTTTTGTCGGAAACTCCGCCAATACTGATATTCTCAATTATGACGATGATGCCGACAATACCAGCCAAACCTTTACGCTGACCTCCACAACCATTGCCTCCACGATCACCAGCGCAGTAATCACTTACAGTGGCCTTGCGCAGTTGAACCTCAATTTTGATAACGATGGCAATACGCTCTACGTGGCCAGCACCGCGCAGCATGCGACTACCACCACTAATCTCGGCACCGATGTGAATTTCGTGGTGATCGGCTCGAATGTCCCGTCCACCACTGGCGGAAGTCTCGATGGCATGCTGGGCCCGATCGATCTTGTCGGCTCGGATTCGGATGCATTGACTATCGACGATAGCGGCGCGGCGGCTGCCCGCACCATGACCCTTGATGCCACCACGCTCACCAGCGCCGGGCTGGGTGCGATCACCTATGGCGGGTTCAGTTCCCTCACGGTCAATCTCTCCAGTGTCTCGCTGGAAAACAATATCTTCAATATCACCACGACCAATTCCACGACCCCCACGACGATCAACGGCGGCACGCAAAACGATACCTACAACATCACCAACGACGCCAGCGCCCTGACCGTGAACACTGGGGCCGGCACTGATACAGTTAATATCCTCGCCACTGATGCGACGACGGATATCAATACGCAGGGTGGCGGCACGACTATCGATAACATCGGCTCGCTGGCTCCTACCGAAACCGGCGGCGTCATCAGCGGAATTCAGGGGGCAATCACGCTTGCAGGTGGCGTGGACGACACTGTTTTTATTGATGATTCGGCCGACGCCACCGCCAATCAAACCGGCACCCTCACTGCCAGCAAACTCACCGGCCTGGGAATGGTCGCTGCCGGCATTACCTATTCCGGGCTTTACAATCTCACGATCAATCTCGGTGCTAATGGCAATACCTTCACCGTCTCGGATACCAGTGCCGTCACCGGCACCAATATCAACGGCGGCGCGGGCGCTGACAACATCACCGTCACCACCAACACCGATCCGCTTATTATCAGTACCGTCGGCGGCAATGACACCGTCACGGTCACCAACACTGCCAGTGCGCTGAACATCGCCAGCGGAACCGGCAATGACACCGTTACCATTGACGATGCGGGCGCTCCAGTCACCGTAACCGGCGGGGGCGGAGCGGATGTCACCAACGTGTTGTCCGACGCTTTCGCCAGCGGCATCACCATCGACGACAGCGTCGACGCCGGCGACAGCGTTGACATTTCCTCTAATGCACCCTCGGCAGGAAATCTCGCAGGAATCGCTCAGGATGTGAGCGTCACCGGCAGCGGCACCACCACGCTGACGATCGATGATTCCACTGATACTTCTGTCACGACCGCCACTCTCTCGGATACTTCGCTCACCTTCTCCACAGGCGGTTCGTCGGCTCCCATTTCATTCAGCAACCTTGCCACGCTTGATCTCAATCTCGGCAGCGGCGGAAACAGCCTGGTTGTTAGCAACACCTCCGCTACCACCGCCACGAATATTTCGCCCGGCACTGGTAGCAATTCCATCCAGATCGCCGCGACCGCTGCGGGCTGCCCCCTGAATATCACCAGCACCGGGACCGACACCATTCTTGCGGGCTCCACCTCCACTGTTGGCAGTGGGGTTATGACCGCCATCCAGGCCAAGATCACCGTAACCGGAAACAATTCCGACATCCTTGAACTCGATGACGGCGGCGATAACACGGTGCAGAACGTCGATCTTTATTCCAACAAATACGTCAACTCCGGCGGCAACTGGGCAGAGGTGGATTTCACTGGACTCTCTTCCCTGTCGCTCTGGCTTGGCAACGGCAATGATGCGGCGACCATCGTCGATACGCCCGCTAATGCCAACACCAATTTTAAACTCGGCAGCGGTACCGACACCATCACCCTCCGTGCCGACTCCGGCCCCACGACCATCAGCACCGGCGATGGCTCGGATGAGATCTATGTTCTCACCACGGACGCGCAAACCACGATTCTCTGCAACACCTCCGCGACCGTGCACGTAGGCACCGACGCGCCCAACGCCGACAGCAATCTCGATTCGATTAACGGCAAGCTGATTATCACCGGCACGCTCGGCTATCTGAATCTGGGAAGCACCGTCGATCTGCTCGACAACATCAGCAATAACGCTAAGCCAAATATTGTCTGGAACGGCAACGCCATCACCGGGCTTGCTCCTGCGGAAATTGATATTTCGAGCATATTTCTGGTGAGTGTCTCGCTTGGGAACGCCCCCGACACGGTGGCTCTGGAGGGACCGAGCGGCGCTGGGATCACACAAATCGCCAGCTCGGGGACGGCTGGTGTGGCAGACACGTTTAATGTGCAGAGTCTCGCCCATGCGGTTACCATTACTGCAGGCGCGGGAAATGATGTCGTCAATGTCACCAGCACTGCCCCTACGCCGGGCGGAAATGTAGCGGGAATCACCGGCACGCTGACAATCGATGGTGACGCCGGCACGACGCTGAACGTCGATAACTCGGGCGCTACCGATGGCGAAACGGATACCATCACCTCCAGCGAAATCACGCTGGGTGCTAATAGCGTTGATTATTCCGATGTGCCGATTGTGAATGTGGAACTCAGCCAGGGCGATGATGTCCTCACCATCAGCTCCACCGAGGGACTTGCCACAGCGGCTGTTTATTCGATCAATACCGAAGGTGGCAGCGACGAAGTGCAGGTTGAAGGCCTCAGCGATGACCTCACGCTGGATACCGGCAATGACACCAACGGCAGCGATACCATTTTCATCGGCTCTAACGGCGACGCTGGCGGCGGTGTGGTCAGCTCGATTGCCGATCCTGTCACCGTCATGGGTCACGGTAGCGATTCGCTGACTATTGACGATTCCGGCGACAGTTCCGCTACCACGACCGACCTTACTGCGACCACGATCTCAACCCTATTGTCGACAGTCACTTATTCCGACCTGGGCGATCTGACTTTCGATCTGAGCAGCGGCGGAAATACTTTTAATGCGACCGGCACGGCTACTGGCACGCTCACTACTGTTAACACCGGCACGGGCGCGAATATCACCAACATCGGTAGCCTTGCCCCGGCTATCAGCGGCGGAAATCTTGGCAATATCAATGGCGAAATTTCCATTACTGGTCAGGGCACCGATACGCTCAACATTGACGATTCCGGAAGTGCGACTTCCGACATGGGCGGAATGAATACCGCGGAAGTATTTCTTGCCCCCGCGACAATCGATTATGCGGTGAACAATCTCAATATTTATCTCAGCGATCTCGGCACGAACTTCAGTGTTGGTGATACCGCATTGCTTACCAGCACCATTCTCTACGGCGGCCCGGCTGCCGACTACTTCTCAATCTCCGATGAGAGCAGTCCAGTGACCATCAATACCGGCATGGGGAACGATACCGTGTTTGTGTTAGGTGGCGACGATTCGCTGAATCTCATCAACTCCGGCGGAACGGACACTTTCAATATTGGTGATTCCGCTGACGGCACTGCGCATCAGGATATCAGCGGTGCCATCAGCATCATGGGCGCGGGTTCAGATGATCTGATCATGGACGATGCCGGTGATACCGTCGGCCGCAATGTCACACTCTCCGACACAGAGCAAACCGGTGCCTGGGCAGCTACGGTCGATTACAGCAGTCTGGCTTCGCTGTCGCTATCCCTGGGCAGCGGCAATGACACGCTTGTCATCCCCACTACGATAAACGGGAACACCGCTGTCAATACCGGCAACGGCAACGATAGCGTTGATTTGCTCGCCAACTCTGCTGCCACGAGCATCACTACTGGCAGCGGGACCGACGTGGTTAACATTTCCAGCACGGCTCCTACGGCGGGCGGAAATCTCAACGGCATCATCGCCGCGGTGAGCGTCACCGGCGGCGGAAGCACGACACTGAATCTGGATGACAGCGGATCGACCCACGCCCAGTCTCCAATCTTTACCGCTGGTCTGGTCACCCTGCTCGCTTCGGGAAATATCAGTTACGCTGGCCTATCCAACTTGAATGTAAAGCTTGGCTCGGGAGTTCAGAGCGTCACGGTTGAATCGACTTTGGCGAATGCTGACACGGTCATCACTGCTGGCTCGGCGAATGACACGTTTACCCTGCAAGGTACCGTGAATACATCGCTTGCTGCCGGCCTGGCTGGGCCAATTACGGTTGATGGAAATCTCGGCACCAATGCGTTGACCGTGGACGATTCGACGGATGCTGCTGCGGCTGATGCAGTGCTGACGCCGACCACCATCACGGGCATTGGCTCGACGATCACTTATCTGAATTTCTCCTCGCTCGCAATGACGCTGGGTTCCGGTGGAAATCTCACCATTAATGGAACCAATCCTAATACCACGACCACGGTGGGTGGCGGCGGATCGGGCGGTTATCAGGCTAATCTCAATTATCCGGGTGGGTTCACCGGCACGGTCACGCTCTCCAATGTCACCGGTGGGACGATCACCATCACCGGCGACCTGGCTGGGGCGATGTCGCTTAGTGGCAATCTCGATGCACTCGATGTCACCGGCGACTTAAGTGGCATGTTCTCGTTGTCGGGTAATCTCGGCGGCGGCACGCTCGGCAATCTCTCCGGCAGCCTGCTGGTCGGCGGCACCATTGGCACGCTTACTATCAATGCTAATCTCACCGGTACGCTCACCGCGGGCGGTGATGTCACGGCTCTGGATGTTGTTGAAGATCTCTCCGGCACCTTCAGCTCCGGCGGAACAGTCGGCACGCTGACAGTTGGTGATGATCTGGATGGACGAGCTGCGATTACTGATGATCTCACCACTGCCACGCTGGGCAGCATTTTCGGCACGCTGGATGTGGGTGGAAATATCGGTTCGCTCACCATCAACGGTCAGGATGCTGGCACGATCACGGCGGGTACGGTTGGCACTATCGCCTTGCCGCACGCCACGATTACCGGGGCTGGTGACAATCTTTTCGATCTCACTCAAGACGGCGTCTATCGCGCCATTCGCGCTATCCCTGATAGCAATGCCAATCTTTCGGGTCTGACCGCCAACATTTTCTATGAAGGTAATTATGCCAGCGTCATTCCGTTCGATGCAGGAGCAGCCGACAGCGTATTGAGTTTGACTCCTGAAGTTGGGATTGTTCTGACTAATACCAACGCCAGCCAGATGTTTGATCTGGTTCTCTCCTCCAGCGGCGTTTCCAGCTTTGATCTCGACTATCTCCACTCGACCAGCAACGCCAAGACCGGCCTGTTTAATCTGGCCATTAATGGCTCGCTGCTGACCACAGCCGATGCGGCTACGGGCCAATATTTTGGTTTGGTACATCCCGCGATCGCGGCGGATATTCCTGCCAGTCTTACGTACACTGGGGGAGTCTTCCTCCCCAATGACCATCTGGGCCTGATCTCCGTCAGCGAGAATTTGCCCTCGAATTCGGTAACGGTTTCCAGCATTCAGGGTCTGGCGTTCTCTAGCTTCACGATGCCCAATGGGCAGACGATGCTGGCGCAAAGCTCTTGGGTTTATCCCAATCAGTTATTCAACGTCTTTACGGTTACCGGCAAAAACAATAAACCCACTGGCGAAGTCGTGCCTCCGGGAAGCCAGCCACTTCGCGTGATGGTCTCCCCGGCAAGCAGCACGCCAGTCGGCGTATTCACCGGATTGGCCAAGAAGGGCACGTTGATCTCCTCGAATGCCCTCTACTTCACGGATCAGAATAGCGATAGCGCCGGCAACCTGATGGCCGACGTGACCTTCGCCGCCAAGACGCGCAGCCATGGCCACAAGGTTGTCAGCGACATCACTTTCCAAGGTGACGGCGGCGCGGTGAACACCTGGTCGGTCGTGAACAATATTCATTCCGACGGATGGCTCGGCGATGTGCTATTGGAAGGCGGCTACGCCAAGCTCCAATCCATCACTGCTCCGTCGATCCACGGCAATATTAATCTTTTCGGCGGCAAGCTCACTGGCCAAATCCAGACGACGGGTGAGGAAATTGATCCCATCACCGGTGCAATCACATCCGTGAGTGGCGATCTCGGCACGGCTACGAGTGGCGGGGTTGATGCTGATTCTTTGGCGACATTTGCCGCAAGCGCTCAGGGAAATTCTGGCAATGACAGCACGATTGAGCATGTCGCGATGATGAAAGGCTCTTCGATTGTCGTCCGCGGCAACTTGGTTTCGCGCACCACGATTGATGGTTCGCTGCTTGGCAACATTGCTGTCAGCGGCGATATCGATGGAGATATTAATGTCCTCGGCGACGGCGGCAGCCCGGGCGATATCATTGCCCTGGGCAACATCAACGGCGATATCACGATCAATGGAACGCTGACTGGACGCATTGCTGCCAAGGGCAACATTGCCGGAAAAATTGGCATCCAAAATAATATTTCCAAGACCGGCGGCGTGATCGCCAGCGGACAAATTGGCTCTACAGCCAGTGGAAATAAAGTGATCGACGATACACAACAAGGGCTTTTGGTGGCTGGCGGTAGTCTGGCTTACACCAATCGCCACGGCGCGGCAAAAACAGCCGAGACGATTGCCAATGCAAACAGTAAGACAGCTAACGCGTCTCAGCTCGCAAACCTTTGGACCAGCAGTGGTAACAGTTTGGGGCTTGACACGTCGGGTACACTGGATGAAGCGGGCTTAAGGGCCATTCTTAAAGACGTTACCGCTCTTAAAGCGAGCGGCGGAACTCTAAGCGGAACCACCGCGTAAATGCAGCAGGAGTAAAGGTAGTTTTGGGCTGGCTGCGGGAGATGTTCACCAAACGAAAGAGCGCCACAGCGCGCAGCGGTGGCACTCCGCGCATTTGCGAAGCGAACATTCGCTGCTACCACCAGTCCCGCAGCTGGCTTGAGCAACTCGAAGGCCGGCAATATCTCTCCGATCCCACTTTCCACGGTTTTACTTTCCATTCGGGAAATTCCACGACCGATTCGCAGCTGGCAGCACTATTCAGCAGTGGCACGGGAGCTGGTACCAATCCTGTCTCTTTTGACGGTCAAATCCAGGCCAATGGCCAAAACATCTCCGGCAATTTCGAGATTAAAGCGCTGGATAACACCGAAACCAATTATCAGATCTGGTCGCAGGATTCGTCGGTCGCAACGACATTAGCCAGCAGCCTGGCTTCGCTATCATCAGGTTCGGTCTCTTCTGGTAGCCCCTGGTCGCTGACTTCTGGCGGCAATATCTCCGGTAATCTGGCCAGCGGCAGCGTGTCGGTCAGCGAGTTCAGTGCCGTCAGCCTGAGCCCAACAAGCCTTTCCTGGAATTCCGGCGGCAATGTCAGTCTCGGCACCAGCGGTTCAGTCACCGCCGGCTCGGGATCGGTTTCCGGCACCTTTACTCTGGGCTCCAGCGGATCGAATGTCTCGGTCACCATTGCTGGCGGGAGCATCACGCTCTCGGCAGGGGGAGCCAGTTTCTCTGCCAGCGGTATCAGCGGCACGCTGACCGTTCAAAGCAATGGCGTTGTAGGCACAGTTAGCGGGTCGGCCCAGTCCTTTAACGCCGACGGCATCGCTTTCTCTGGAAACTTCGGCGTCTCTGTCGACACCACCAGCAGCGATAAGAATTTCAAAATCCACGCCACGGGTGCTACGCTCACCCTCAGTAATATCAGCATCACCACTGATATCGACCTCGAAGTGCAAACCGGCGCCGGGCAAACCTACATTGGCGCTGAACTGCAGAATACCACCGCCTCGATTAGTGTGGGTGGCAATCAGGTTGTGAGCTTTAGCTCCGAAATCAGCGGCAGCCAGCAGCAGGGCTATTTCCTCTTTCAGGATCCGGGTAACAATGCGGGTGAAACCGGCATGGTCGGCGACATCGCCGGCACCATCACCGTCACCGCCTCCGGCACCGGCGGAGCCAGCGACAGTGTCGAAGCACTGATTGAGATTAACACGCTCCCGGCCACGTCGGTGGTCAACAGCACCACTACCGCGAATAACTTTGATTACCCCGATCCGTTCAACACAGGGCAAACTCCGCCGGCAACAGTTCCTATTCTCGGGGACAGCGGCCTGCAGATATTTGCCCGCGGCCTGGATCTTCATCTGAATTCCAGCCAGGAGATCACCGGCGATTTCTACTTCGCCGCCACCGCCAGCACGGTTACTTTTTCGGCGGCTAATGTCACTGCCAATTTCGGCGATGTCTCGCTCGCCAACGGCACCGGCAATCTCACCATCGATTCCGGTGGAATCACCGGCTCGGTCAGCGGCGATGTCACCTTCACCTCCGGCGGAGTCAATGCTTCCGGCACTTTCGGCGTGAGCATCGCTGACGGCAGTGTCACCGTCGTCGGCACCGACGTTACCATCACAGTCGACAGCGAAAAATTTACCGGCAATTTCAGCATCATCGCTGGCAGCACGTCCACCGAATTCGACGTCACCGACGCCTCGCTCTTCTTTGGCAGCGCTGCGATGCAGATCAACAATCTCTCGGGCAGCTTCACCCTGGGCAGCTCCTCCAGCAGTGACAACCTGCAGGGTGATTTTGATGCCAGCATCGGCGGTGTGAGTTTCACCGGCGAAGCCGGCATCACCGTTTCCGATTCTGACATTACCCTCAGCGGCAACACCGACACTCTGACCATCGGCGACCAGACCGTCACTGGCGATTTCACCGCCAGCGATTCTGCAGGCACGATCACCCTGGGTGGCTCGAATATCTCCGCCTCCCTCGGCAACGGCTTGGTGACTATCGGCGGCGCTTCTTCTTTCAGCATCAGCATCGGAACCAATTCCGTCAGCGGCAGCTTCAGCGGCACCGTTTCCGCTGGCTCGGGACAGGAATTCAGCTTCACCGGCCCATTCACGGTCAGCATCGATTCCACCGATGGCATCTCGGCTACCGGCGGATCGATTGGCACACCTGACACTCTCACCGTCAACGGCGCTAATTTTGGCGGCATTTTTGCCTTCTCCGAATCCGGCCTGGGTCTTGAGATCGCTGTAAGCGATATCTCGCTCGATGTCGGCAGCGGCGCTTTGAGCATCACCAATGCCCATGGCACCTTGCTGGTTTCGAAAGACTCGGTCACCTCCGACACCAGCGTCTCCGGCGACTTCGGCGCGACCTTTACCTCCAACGTCGCCAGTTTCCAGGGCACCCTCGAAATCACCTTTAACACCGACGGCACTTACACTCTCGCGGCAACCGACACTACCTTTAATGATGGCAACGGCGACTCCGTCACCGGCGACATGACCATCACCGTCAGCGGCAGCACCCTTAATATGGCTGCCACCAACCTTCAGGCCTCGCTTGGCAATGGCCTGGTCACCATTGGACCACCCGTTGGCGGCACGGCTTCGAGTACCCTGCAAATTGATAACGGTAATTTCTCCGGCACGTTCACCGGCGTGGTGAGTGTCGGCTCGGCTACCGGCGTTGGATTCAGCGGCCCAATCACGGTCAGCGTCTCTAACTCCTCGATCAGCGCCAGCGGCAACGGCGACACCCTCACCATCGCCGGCCAAAATATCTCGGCCAGCTTCGATTTCGAACATTCCGGCAGCACCCTTGATCTGGATATCAGCGGGGTGAGTTTCGCGATTGGCTCGCTGATCTCCGTCAGCGGGGCGAGCGGCACGTTGCAAGTCACCTCCACGGGCGTCACCGGCTCGGCCAGCGGAACGGTTACTCAGAGCATTGCTGGATTCACCGGCTCTCTCGGCGTCGGCTTCGCTCCCGGCTCGATCGATATTTCCGGCACCGGCGACAAAATTACCTTCGGCTCCAACGAATTTATCTCCGGTGATTTCAACTTCACCGATAACGCCTCCGGCCTGCAGCTCTCGGCCAATAACTTTGAAGCCTCCTTCGCTAACGGTTTAGTCCTGGTGCAGAACGGCTCGGCAACCCTGAGCGTTAACAGCACGACCGGCGCGATCACCGGCTCCTTCAGCGGCGACCTGTCGGCTACCACGAGCAATTTCAGCCTGGCTGGCACGATCAGCGTCGCGGTTGGCAACGGTGGGATCACCGCCAGCGGCACCGGCGATTCGGTCACACTCTTTGGCATCACTCTCAGCGGCGGATTTACCTTCAGCGAAGATGCCAGCGGCAACCTCGATCTGGCGGTAACCGGTCTGAATTTCTCCCCGGCGGGCAGCGCATTCTCGATCACCAGCGCCAGTGGAACTCTGCATGTCGACAGCAGTGGAATCTCCGGCAGCACGAGTGGTAATATTTCTTCTACCCTGGCTGGCCTGAGCGGAACCTTCGGCGTCGGCTTCGACCCCGTCAACGGCCTATCCGTCAGTGGTACCAATGACACTCTTGCCGTTGGCGGTCAATCCATCAGCGGCGATTTTGATTTCACCCTCAGCGGATCGAATGCCACACTGAATATCGCCAATGCTTCGGTCAACCTTGGCGGCGGATTTGTCCAAGTCACCAACGGTACGGCCTCGGTCGCCTTCACCGGCACCACGCTTACCAGCGGCTCGTTCAGCGGCTCGCTGTCAATCGGCACTGCCTCCACCGCCCAGTTCAGTGGTCCCGTAACGGGCACGATCACCCCCACCTCCATAACCGCCAGCGGCTCTGGCGACACCGTCACCATCGCCGGCCAATCCCTGACTGGCAGTTTCTCTTTCGCTTACGACTCCACTAATAAAGAAATTGATCTGGGCCTGTCGGGCGTCTCGCTTTCGATTGGCTCGATTATCTCGGTGAACATTATTACTGGCACCGTCGATATCACGTCGGCTGGCGTCAGTGGGAGTGTCACCGGCTCACTCGCCTCGAGCTCCCTGAACTTTTCGGGAAGCACGGCCTTTGGCATCATGTTCTCGCCCAGCTCCATCGGCATCAGCGTTACGGGTGCTGCCCTGAACATCGGCGGCCAATCGCTCGGCGGCGATTTTGACTTCGTCAAAGATACCTCCGGCATCCACCTCACCAGTTCCAATATGACCGCTGATCTGGGCGGCGGACTGGTTAGCGTCACCAACGGCTCTGCCAACCTCAATGTCTCAACCGCTGGCGTCATCACCGGCAGCTTTACCGCTACCGTTCAGGCAGGAACCAACTTCACCGCCAGTGGAGTTGGCTTCAGCGGCACCGTCACCGTCACTGTCGCAGCAGGCAGCATCTCTGCCTCCGGCACGAATGACACCCTGACCATTGCTGGCAATAAACTCATTACCAACTTCTCCTTCTCCAAAGACGCCACCGGTATCCAAATGGGCGTCAGCAACCTAAGCCTGTCTCTGGCTAACAACGCAGTCTCTATCTCCCAGGCCTCGGGCACTCTCCAGGTTACCTCTACTGGTATCACGGGTTCGGCCAGCGGGACCATTGCCACGAACCTTTCCAGCGTCACCCTCGGCGGCGATCTGGCCATCACCTTTGGCGGCGGATCGATCTCTATCACCGGCACCAACGACACGCTCACCGCCGGCGGCCAAACTATTTCCGGCAGCTTCAACTTCACCAGCGATTCAACCGGCCTGCATCTTTCGGCTTCCAACTTCCAGGCCTCGCTCGGCAACGGCCTGGTGACCATCAGCAATGGAAGCGGCACGCTGGATATTACTAACGGCAGCGTCACCGGCAGCTTCAGCGGAAGCCTGGCGGTCGGCGGCGGCGATACCGGTTTCTCCCTGAGCGGATCGATCGCGGTTTCGGTCGGCAACGGAACGATCAGTGCTGCGACCATCCCGGGACAGGACGACACCCTCGCTGTGGCCGGCCAGCAAATCACCGCGGGATTCAGCTTTGTCAAAAATTCCAGCGGCCTGCAGTTGACTCTCAGCGATCTAAGCTTCTCGGTTGGCGGTGTAGTCAATCTCACCGACGGCAGCGGCACATTGAATGTTGCCTCCGACGGCGTCTCCGGCTCGGTGATGGGAACCATCTCCACGAGCTTTACCGGATTCACCTTCGCTGGCACGCTGGCTGTGACCTTTGCTCCCGGCACGATCCAGGTCAGCGGCACCAATGACTCGCTCACCGCTGGCGGCCAAACCATCACCGGCGATTTCACCTTCCTCGACGACAGCACCGGCGTGCACCTGACGGCCAATAACTTCGGCGCTAATTTCGGCAACGGCATAGTGGTCATCAGCGGCGGGTCGGGCACGCTCGACATTGTCAGTGGGGCTATCAGCGGATCGTTCAGCGGAACCGTTGCTGCTGGAACCGGCGATTCTGGCTTCTCTTTCAGCGGGCCGATTGCTGTCAGCTTTGGCGGTGGCAGCTTCAGCGCCTCGACTCCCGACGGCCAAACCGACACGCTGATCGTCCTCGGTCAAACCCTCTCGGCTGGGTTCGACTTCAGCGAAGATTCCACGGGCGTCCACCTGACACTATCTGATGTGAATCTGTCCTTCGCGGGTGGGGCGATTCAGGTCATCAACGCAGGCGGCACGGTTAATGTGTCCAAGTCCGGCATCAGCGGCTCCATCATGGGGGGCCTTTCGGCCAACATCCCCAACGTCACCTTCAATGCGACCAATTTCTCCATCGCCTTCGATCCCACCTCGCTAGCCATCAGCGGCACCGGCGTGAGCCTGACCGCATACGGCCAAACCATCAGCGGCAATTTCACTTTCAGTGATTCGAATAACACCCTCAGTTTAGAAATCGATAACCTCGCCCTCTCCATCGCCAACATCGTCAACGTCACCAATGGAACTGGTAACTTCACTCTGACCACGGGCACCAATGGTGGCATGACTGGCTCTGCCAGCGGCAATGTCTCGATCACCGGGTTGGGTAACTCCATCCAATTTGGCGGGACCTATGCCGTCAGCATTGGCAACGGCACGACATCAGTCAGCGGTACCGGCGATTCGTTGACGATCTTTGGCCAAAAGCTCATTGGTAATTTCAGCTTCACCAAGACTGCTGATAGTGTTGACCTACACATTAACTCGCTCGATCTTTCGCTCGGCGGTGGCCTAGTGATGGTCACTGGCGGTGCGGCTGATCTCACCGTCGATTCCACCGGCATTACGGGTGACGCCAGCGGGACCATTTCCGTCGGCTCTTCCGAAGCTGGCTTCACCATCGGCGGAACGGTCAGCGTCAATTTCAGCCCGACCAATCTGACCGTCGAAGATGACAATGCGACCTTTACTCTGCCCGACATGGGCCTGACCCTCTCGGCTGATAAGCTTCTCTTCTCGCGCGATTCCGCTACTGGCGACTTGGCGGTCACGGTGACCAATGTCAGTCTCTCTCTCTCCGGCCAACCTGCCCCCGTCAGCTTTAGTGGCCAGCTTCTAGTCATGGCCGCGGGCCTCAGCGGCACCATGACCGCTGCCGTCGGCCCGGCAACGATCACCGTTTCCTTCGGCAACGGCCAATACCAAATCGCCGCCGGTATCTCCACCTCTTTCTCCGAAACCCTCGGGCCGATTTCCATCAGCGGCACCGTTGATGCTTCGGTCTCCACAGGCAGTCAAGGCACCGCCGGCCAGATCGTTCTCGATAATCTCACTGTCGATATGGGTAATGGTCTGCTCACCATCACCGGCGGACAGGCGAAATTGAATACTGACGGCCACACTCTTTCCGGAAGTGCAATCGGCACGGTGATGCTCAATGGCGTTCCGGATGTCTCGCTCTCCGGCACCGTCTCGCTTGATTTCACCCCCAGCAGTCTGTCCGTTACCGGGACGGACATGAACCTCTCGGTTCTGGGCCAGACACTCTCCGGTGATTTCTCCTTCTCTGACAACGGCGACGGCACCATCAAAGTTGGTGTCGATCACCTCAACCTTTCTCTTGCGGGCGGAGTGGTTTCAGTCACCGACGGCTCGGGTGATTTTGAGATCGGATCTGAGGGGGCGGAAAAGGGGATCAAGGGCACAGCCTCCGCTCAGGTGGCTATCAATGTTCCGGACGTCAGCTTCGCCAGTGATTTGTCGCTCAACATCGACACCACGAATAATCAATCCACGTTCGTCATCAGCGGCAATCCGGTCGTCCTCAACTTCGCCGGCCAGAGCCTTTCCGGCAATTTCACGCTCCAGAAAGTAACGACCGCCAAAGGCGTTTCGACCATGAGCCTCGTGGTCAGCAATGCCACCGCGTTTGTCGGGGCGGGGGCGGTCTTCAACAGCGACGGCACGGTAGATACAACCAATGCTACCGGCGTTGACGTGACCGATGGCAACGGCGCGGTGCTGATTCTTTCCACCGGCGTGGCGCTGGATGTTTCCGGAACGGCTGCCCTGATTGGCGTGAGCAATCTGACCCTGGGCGGCACGGTCCATGTCCTCTACAACAATACGGGCAGTGATGTAAACGAATCGCTTCCCGCTCCTGGCAATACCACCTTTAATCTTGATGTGGCCGATGGCGCCAGCACGGTCGAAGGTACCGCGACTCTCGGTATCCAGAACAACGGCAACACGTTTGTCTCGCTGACCGGCGGGTTCTATATCAGCAAGACCTCCAGCACCACTGGCAACACGACGCTCACGCAGGTCGTCCTCGCTGCTGCGGGTTTGAACGCTTTCATTGGCAACGGCGCGGTCACCAATTCTGATGGCTCGCTCGATACCACCAATGCCCAGGGCGTGCTGATTCAAAATGCTGATCTGGGCCTGGCGATCTTCAGCTCTGTCGATAACACCAATCCCAATAGCCCGGTGAAGACCACCACGTTTGGCCTGACCGCCAGCGGTGCGGCTTCGATCCTTGGCATTCCGGGATTGACCCTGAGCGGCACGCTCTCCGTTCAAGACAACACCGCAGGGTCTCAATATTATCCCATCGACGTCAACGTCCCAGATCCGATCAACCCCGGCTCGACCATCCCGGTCAATCTCGATTTCACCGGCAACCAGCTCCCGAGTTTTGCTGGCAGCGTGAACTTAATTGTCGCCAACCCCAGCGATCTCACGCAGCAATTCGTCACCTTCAGCGGCGATTTCAATTTCACCCAGCCAGATGCCAACACCATCAGTGTTGCTGTCACCAATGTTAATGCTTTTGTCGGCATCGGCGGTGCCACTCCCGTCGGCCTGCAAATCGCTAACGGCTCGCTCGGCCTGCTCCTGATCCACAGCGGTTCTTCCACTACCTATGCTCTCGACGCCAGTGGCACGATCTCGCTGGTCGGCCTGCCCGGCCTGATTGTCAGCGGCACGCTCACGGTCATGTCCAATACCACTGGCCAGAACCAGACCAACCCTGCTGATGGCACGACCAACATTCCCTCAGGCGCATTCACCGTGCAACTGGATAACGGCGACTTCGCCATTCTCGATTCCAGCGGCAACAAAGTGATCGATATCGGCGTCACCGCCACGATCACCAAGTCCGGCAGCGATCTGGCTATCAATGCGACTAATGTCTCGTTCACCCTGAATATCAACGGCACGCAGATCTTCCAGCTCCAGGGCATGGTCAATTTCACCCTCGGCCCCGATGGGTTTAAGCTCGGCTCGGGCTATGCCCTCAACGGCTTCTCGATTCTCGATCAGCCCATTATTGCACCCCCGCAGGGTACCGGATCATCGCACGCTCCTCCCGCCGCCGGTCCAGCCACCAGTCCATCCACCACCCCCGGCTCCAGCGGCGCACCCAGCAGCATCCCCGCTGCTCCAACGCTTCCATCCGAATCTTCTTATAAACTTGGCCCCCTGACTGTTTACGGCCTCGCTCCGATCTTCAAGGATTTCTCCTTCAGCGGCGGCGAGCTCGAAGTCACCCTGGGCCTGTCCGCTGATGCGGCAGCCCTGAGCTTCGGCTCCAATTCCAACGGCAATAACCCCGGCAACACCGAGGCCATCCTCACCAACTTCGCTGGCTCGCTCCAGATGGAAGTCGGCCTCGATCTCTCCAGCTTCCGCGTTACCAGCTTTGGTCCGACCGGAAAATTCAGCTTCACCGCCGGCGAGTTCTATCTGAATGTTCCCAACGTCGTAAACGTCACCGCGCAGAACATCGCGATCACTTACGATCCCAAGGCCGACGACACCCAGCAGATTATCTCCATCGGCACCGCGACCGTGACTGTGCCGCTGGGTTCAGGCGGTAATGGCATTCAGGGCCAGATTTCGCCCTACACGGATTCCAGCGGCAACATTATTCCTGGCCTGGTCGTCTACGGCGATCACTTCGTGCTTGGTACGGCCACCATCAAATACCTCGGCACGCTTTCCATCGGCAGCATTGTCCAATTCGTCAATCCGTATATTTCCGTCAGCGATCTGTCTGTTTCGTTCAATGGTTCGCTCGATTTCAATGGATCAATCAGCATCGGAGCTGACAGTGTCACACTGGGTCCAAGCAGCTTCCAGGTGACTGGGACCAGCGTCAAAGCGACTCTTACGGACAATGGCGGCAACTGGAGCTTTGTCTTCCAGGCTGGTCAGATTGGGTTTAGCCTCGCCGGCATCCTGAAGATGTCAGCGAGCAATGTTTACTTCAATCCGGATGCAGGATCGAGCGATGCGCTCCTTTCGCTCAGCAGCGTTCAAGTCACCGTCTCGCTCAGTGCCCTGACTCTCACCGGCACCGCTGGCTCGCCGACCAATCCAATCGTTATCCAAGGCGATGGCACGGTGGTTATCCCCGACAACTTTACGATTGGCGTTACGATTTCGGCGGGTACTTCGGGCGGGCTCGGTTGGCCGTCCTGGATTCCGATTCAGATTCAGAGCATCTCGCTCACCTGGCCCAGCTTCGAAAGCGACGAAGAAAATATCATCCTCGATTTCTCCGCAAGCATGAATGGGTCGATTGGCCCCATCCAGCTCTCCGGCTCAGTGCAGGATGTGCAGATCAGCATTGAAGATTTGATCGACGGGTCTTTCCCGATCATCGGGATTGGTTCCTTCGGCGTCTCGGCTACGGGCAATGTATTTGGCGGAACGCTCAGCGCCAGCATCGTGATGGGCATCGTCCAACTCGATGCTTCGGGGCATCAGCTCCCGCCCACCGCACCGGCCGGCTCCGCTGCAAATAGGATTATGTATTTCGGTGTCGAGGGTGGGTTTGTGATGCCGGAGTTGGGCGGGTTGGATATCCGCTTTGGCATGTCGCAGAACGGGCCGTTGGAAGCATACATTCAGCTTGATCCGGGGCCGGGCATTCCGATTGTGCCGCCGATTGGATTGGCGATTGTTGGCTTGTCGGGTGGAATCACTTTCGATGCGACTCCGTTCCCGACCATTTCCAACGCGATGGATCTGAAGGACCCGGTGTTTACCTCCGGCGTATTGCTTAGCTTAACGCAATGGGAAGCGCAGCTGCGGCAGGAGACGGTGAATCAGGCGGGCGGCGGCGGTGGGGGTTATCTCTTCAGCATTACCTCGCCAAGCAGCACCGACATTACTGCTTTGAACGACGGCACGATTGCCAGTGACACCAATATCATCAACACGTTCCTGAATAACGGCGATGTGCTCTCGAAAACCGTGACATCGGTCAAGGAAGTTGACAGCACGGAATGGCTGATCCATGACAGCGGAAGCTGGTATCTGATCGTGAAGGATGGCAGCGGCAATCTTGAGGTCAGCGAATATCGCTTCGTGATCGACGCACCGCCCTCTGGCGACCCGACCGGCGCCACCAGCACGGTGCCGATGATCTCGCAGATCGTCACTGATCTGAATAGCGGACAAGTGACGCAGAACGTGATCAATGCTTTTGCTGCTTATGGCATCACGCTCCCCACCAGTGGCGCGACGGTGACCACGCAGGCGCCCACCCCTGGTCAAACGGCCAACACATGGGTCATCGCGGTGGGCGGATTTAAGTATTACGTGACCAAAGATTCAGCGGGCCTATTGACCGTGCTCTCGCAGGGCGGGTCGATGAGCGCTCTCAATGGCGTGATCCGCATCGAAGCTTCAGTATCGCTGGGCCTTGAAGGCGTGCCAGCAAGTGAATTCAGCGCCACCGGCGACATCATCATCGAGACGGATGGAAAGATTCTGCTGAGCGTCAACGCAACGTTTGGCAGCAGCCTGAATGTGAGTTTCAAGCTTTATCTGGATCTGTCGAAAGTAACCAACGGACAGGTAAGCATTCTGTTCTACTTCGAGCAGGATGTAGCTGTGCCGGGCGATCCTTCGCTGACATTCCCGGAACTGGTCGTGGCGGGCGGCGTGGAGATGGGATTGACGGATGCGTTGGGTAATTTCATCAATCTGGGCGATCCAAATGTGGCAGGTTTTGGCTTCCACCTGAGCGGCGAGATTATCTACTCGTTCCTGCCGGGCATTTCGCTGACCTTTACGGGTGAGGCGGATATCGCGTTTGTCACGACAACCGTGAACAGCCAGACCTCGACGCGCATGCTGCTGGGCTTTGATGCGACGCTGTCGGCGAACATTGAGAATTTCATCCAGGCGAACAATATTGTCACCGCGGCTGGTTCGTTCGTGCTGCAATTCACGCCCAGCGTCCAGGTGTGGGGCGCAGCGGAGATTCAGTTCACCGCCGGCTCGATTCCGTTCCTGGC
>DASXDR010000068.1:0-10659 GCA_036490535.1 Tepidisphaeraceae bacterium
ACCCTTGCTGCGAAAACGCCTGAACTTACGACAACTCTTCATGGTGCATGATCTCCCGGTAGACACTTCGTAGTTTGACACCATGTGAAGGGCATCGCAAACAAAAAATTCGGTTTTGGCTGTTTTTCGTTGGTTTCGCCTGTGGACGTGTTGAATTTGCGGCTTGGTTGATATTTCGGCGACGCTTCCCGAGCCTACCTTCGTGCTAACTGCTGGCGGCGCGGCATTGCTAGCGCTTGGCGTGCGCCAGCGGCGGATGCATTTCAAACCGCTCGCGGTTCCAGCATCTTTATAGCTGGCCCACCCATTCTCTGTGGTATATCTCACCCATCTTGACCATCCTGCCTATGGGTACGAAAAAACAATAGATTTTTTCATACCTTTTGACGCCGATCCTCGCTATCTTTCCGTTTGTTGCGGGCTTCCGATTTATTTTGTTCGCTATGTTGGTCCCTGGAGCAGGAGAATCTCCCTATGCGCCGTGTCTGCCCTTTTCTTGCGCTCGCTTGCGCTTCGGTTCTCTGTCTGCCCCTCACGTCTGCCTATGCGACCGTACAAACCTACGACAGCGGCCTGAACATCGTTAATTCCAGCAACACCTCCACGGGGTTCATTGATGGTATCAGCCACAACACGACCGTGGATGACAACAGTGGCACCCTCACCCTGCCTGATAGCGTTTATATCGCCAATGGCACGACCGCCGGCTACACCAGTACCTGGATCATGAACAATGCCTCTGGTTTTACCACTTTCAACCTGATCCTCGGCGCCAGTGGCCAGGGAGGCATCTTCAGCACCTATGATCCCGGCGACACTTCCGCTCCTGCGTGGACGGGAACCGTTACGATCAGCAATGCACTGTCTCTCGGCTCCAGCGCCTCCAACTCTTTCGCTCAATCCGCCGGAAGCATTAGCTCCGATACCACCACCATCAATAACGGCACATTTACTGTTACCGGTGGTACTTTCAGTTCCAGCGGGCTCACACTCAATACAGGCAATATCTCCGTCAGCGGCGGCAACTTCGGTACCAGCGCACTCACAGTCAATGGGGGTAATATCTCCGTCACTGGCGGGATGGTTAACGCCGGCACGCTCACCGCCCGTGGCGGCAGTGTCGCCGTCACGGGCGGAACGTTCACTGGTTACGTCAATCTCAATACCTCTCTTTACGCCAGTGGCGGCACTTTTGAAACGGCTACCAATTACGCCGGCGGCGAGTTTATCAACGACTCGCTCGGTAGCGGCGGCATGGTGAATGTCGGCGCGGGCGGATTCATCGTCGATACGCACGGCACCAACGCGTTCATCGCTGTCCCCGTCAACCACGACCCGGGCACTAATGGGACCAGCGGCACCGATGGCGGCCTGACTAAAAACGGCAGCGGAACTCTTACTCTCAGCGACGCTGCTAATTTTCACGGGCCGATCACCATCAATGCAGGGACGCTTGAATTCGACGCGGCTGGGAGCGCTCTTTCCAACGCCATGACCTTCAAGGGTGGTAACCTGAGCTTTTACGGTTTCACCACTGCCGTTAACCTCAGCGGCACCTATAATGTCCAGGCGAATACAACCATCGAAAGCCTCAATGCCGGCCCGATTAATTTCACGGGCGGCATCACCACCACCAATTCTCCTACCCTGGAATTCGAAACCTCAGGTACCTCGGCCAACACCTTCTCCAGCGCTATCTCCGGGACCGGATTCAGCCAAATTATTTTCAGCGGAACCAGTCCCATCAACCTCTCCGGCACATCACTTGGCACGACCCCCGTCCAAATCATTTATAACACCTTAAACATTTCCAATTCGGCCACGGTGAATGGGCCGATCACCATGTACACGCAGTTTGTCGCCACGCTCGCTTATACCGGCGGCGGTTCCAACAGCCTGACTCTCCCTGGTGCGATCACTCTGACTGGCACATCGTCAAGCATCGCTCACATTAATACGGCTCTGGGCACGACCCTGACCCTCTCCGGCGGGATCAGCGGCAACTGCGGCTTGGCGCTCTCCACTGTCGGCAATGGCGATATCGTCATCAGCAACATCTCTTCCTACAGCGGCCCGACCACGATCTCCGGCTTGGTCACCTGCACGACCTCGACCACTACTACTACAGGCGGGGCTTTTCCCGGCGGTCAATCCGTCACCGTCGGCTCTGGTTCCATCCTGAATCTCAACGGCCAATACAACTCACTGGGTTACAACGCAGGGCTACCCAATCTCTTTATCAACAACGGCGGTATTCTCTCTGCCGGCACGGGAACCCAGCAGAACATCGGCAATATCACGCTCACCGGTGGGACGATTCAGAACGGCGAATTCGTCCTCGATCAAACGCTTCACACCGCTGCCTCTTCCACCCTTTCTGACATCGGTGCCGGTACAACGATCGTCCTGCGCAACGACAACGGTGTGAACGGCGTCGGCGGTACAATTGACGTCGCTCAAGGCACCACCTCCAACGGCGTCGATTTCGACATCTATGGCAACATCGCTGGCCAAACTGCAACCGATGCACTGACCAAAACCGGCAACGGCTATCTCTGTCTCTTCGGTACCGATACCTACACTGGTGGCACTACCGTGAACGCTGGCACGCTTGAGATCGACAGCAACACTGCGATTCCCTCCTCCGGCACGATCACCCTAAACGGCGGCACCATCCGTGCTGGCGGCGCGGCCCGCACGATGACAAATCCGGTGGCCATCAATGGCAGCGTTGCCCTTGGCCGGGAAACTTATTTCACCGGAGCCACCACGCTCAAATCCGATTCAACGGTTTACCTCGATAACCCCGATGGTGTCGCCAACTATGACTCCGGCCTGACCAACATCTCCGGCGCCTACAACCTCACCGTCTCCAACGGCCCGCTTCATGGAGCAGGCACGGGATACCTCGAACTCAACGGCAACAACTCCTTCACTGGCACGCTCACCGTCAATACTAACGTCAGCATCGGCACCGGCGCTACTGGTGATGGCGCGCTCCAAGGCAATGTCATCATCAACTCCGGCGGCACGCTACTCTACAAAGCTGGCAACATCGTTAAAAATTCCTCCCTCCTCACCATCAACTCCGGCGGCACGCTCAACTTCAACGGCTACTCCGACGCCATCGGCACCATTTCCGGATCAGGCTCCATCACCAACATCGGCAGCCTGTATCTCACCATCGGCAACGCCGCGACTTTCTCCGGCGCTATCTCCGGCTCCGGCGCGCTGACATTAGGCACCGCCAGCGCCACGAGCTTCGACCTCAATGGCAATGATTCCTACACCGGCGGCACCACTGTCAATGCCGGTACCCTTATCGCGCAAAACCTCTCCGCTCTCGGCAGCGGCGGCATCACCATCACCGGCGGCCTGCTGCAATTCGCCAACACCTTTCACGGCACGCTCACCATTCCCTCTCTCGCTATCTCCGGTGGCTCGCTCGACACCGGAAAGACCGATTTGCTCATCAAGTACACCGGAACCAATCCCTATTCCTCGCTCCTGTCCTCGCTCAAATCCGCCTACGACGCCGGTAAATGGGATGGTGTTGGCATCTATTCCAGCTCCCTCAAAACCGGAATGTCGTTGGGTATTTACGACAACAGCATCCACATCCAATCCACCCTCGACGGCATCGCTGCCACGTCTACCAGTCTCCTCATCAAATACACCTGGCTCGGCGACGCCAATGACGATGGCGTAGTGAATTCGGCTGATCTCGCTGCCATTTCCCCCACCGGAACCACCTGGCAAACCGGCGATTTCAATTACGACGGCAAAGTGAATGGCGATGATTATGCCCTTTTCATGCTCGGCGATGCTGAAAGTGCCGGGGCGAATATTTCCACCAAATTGCCTGAACCCAAGCTCTCTCTGTCGGCCATTTGTCTCGCGCCCTTGATCTGTCGCCGGCGTCGGAGGGATGAAGCGTTTGCGATTCTCTGTGTGTCGCGCAAAAAGCTTTTTCGCTAGCGCAATCCATTCCAAACCAATCGACCCACTTCCACATACGCATTCGTCAATGCGTCGCTTCGCAGAAATCTCGTTGGCAAATCCGGATTACCCACGAACGGCCGCAAGACCCATCCCATCTGAATCCCCATAAAAACATAAATTACCAACCAGGCGCCGACCGCCCATCGGTGTCGCGGATTGCGCGCAATCAGAAACAAATACGACCGCCTCAAAACCAATTGTCCGCCCACGCTCGCAATGCAAAACATCATCCCGTTAAACAAAATCGAATTGCTATAAGCACATCCGGATAGATAGATGAATCCCGTCAATGGCGCCAGTGCCGCCAGGATAATAGTGAGTGCCGCCTGCGCGCCCACGATCGCTCGCATCGCCTGCCCAAAATCCGCTCGCAATCCCAACAGCGAATTCAGCACATAAAAACTCGGAACGCTCAGCCAGAAAGTCACCGACAATAGCAGCGGTACTTTGACAGCAGAATAAAAAATCTGCCGCCAATGCGCCGGGCCGATCCCGCCATAGCTGCCCATTACCATCCCATACCAGCACCCCGCGGCGATCAGCAGAATCAGCACGTCGCTGATTCGCTGTTGCTCCATCTCATTTCTCTCCCCGCGCAACAGTCGATCGATGCGCGCCAGCAGTTCCACGAGATATATTTCAACCAATGACATGGCGGGTGCGCTCACTTGGAAAACAGGGCCAGCACAGCATGGAACACGGCCTGGAAGAAATTGGATTCGGTGTGGCGAAACCACGTGAATGGCTGGCCGGGATGACCAATGAATGGTCGCAATATCCAACTCATCTGCGCCCCGACCAGGCCGAACACAAAAACCCAAATGCGAAAAATCACTTTGACCTGCGGCGCGAGAATTTGTTCGCCTGGCTTATGCAGTGGACCAGATTTTTCTCCCTCCGCATCCGAAGGCAAAACTATTTCCGGAAATGCCGTATCCACGCTCGATAACCTATGAAGTGTTTGCAGCAAGAATGACAATCCCAACAGTCCCGCGATAGAGAACACGGCCACGTTCAGCAGAATCATGAATGGATAGCTCGTGGTGGTGAATGAAAAGAATGCGACGACCGTGCCGAGCGACGAGAGGATCGACAACATCACCGCAAGTGATGCAATGAGCAGCCGCCAAACCGATGGCAAAAGAATGGACGATCCCACCAGCGCATTAAAAACATAAAGCGATGGAAACGTCACCATGAGGGTGAGCAGGAAAAGCGCCGGCGTTTTTACCGCTGCCGCCACGATCTGCATCGCATGCCCGCTTCCTCCCGGCGTGACCGCAAACAACCCCATGCAAATACCATAAATCGCGCCCAGTAAATTAATCAGAACCAGAAATCCCCACGCTGGCACTTCTAGTTTTCCCGCCCGCAGCGCCGGCAATCGCGTCGATTCTCCCCGTAGCAGCCGATCCAAAGATTGAATCCACATTAACATGGTCTTTCCTTTCCCAAGTGATTAACTTTACAATGTAAAGTTAATATGCGGAGTGATACGGAAAGTTGCAGGCAATCAGATTTCAAAAAGATGGCGCGGTTCTGCCCCACGACCCCGCGTCGCGCCGGGATTGCCGGGAAGAGGATTTAGTTTTTCCCCGCTGAGCGCTGGCAACGACTTTCTCAAGCTCCGCAACGTATTCCAAAAATCGCTCTCGGCCAGCCTCAGTTAACCGGCACAGCGTCTGTGGCCGATTGTTATGGGATCGCTTCCACACCTCGACCAATCCCGCTGACTGCAAAAACTGAATCTGACGACTCAAATTTCCATCCGTCAGACTGCAAAGCGATTTCAATTCCGTGAAAATCAGCCCATCCGGATTTGCCGCCAGCGATGAAAGCACGCTCAGCCGCGCTTTCTCATGAATAACTCGCTCGAGCCCCTCGTACGCAAATTGCCCGGGTGTTTTGAGATCGTTCGTATCACGCGGCATGGCGTCGCTCCAGGTACCAGTAAAAAATTCCCGCACAAGCCGCCTGCCCCAGACCAAACGGCACCGCCATCGACCAGACCGAAAATCGTGGTACGCCGCCGCTTAAATTCATCAATCCCCAGAGTACATAAAACGCCCCGACATAAATAATCGGCCCCGGCGCCAATCGCCTGAGCGCAAAAATTCCCAGCCCAAATAGAATCTGCCACAACCCCGGCAGCATCCATATCTCCGCGGGTGCATATCGACTCAAAACAAAAGTCACCAGCCCCCCTACCAGGATACATGGCAGAAACTGTTCCACCGCCAGCAACGCGAGCTCCCGCTGCGAAGGCGATTCAAAACCGCGATACAGCCAGGCGATCTCACCGCCGCAAACAAACACCGATGCCATCGCCACGCTGACCCACAGTGCCACAAACGGCAGCGGATCACTCGCCGCATCAGGCACATGTCCAAACGATTGCCAAACCCCCGCTCCCACCGCCGCCATCGCAGTCGCCAGTGTGCTGGCCGCCCGAAACCCGCGAAACTGCCGCGCCACCACCATCTGCCTGCGAATATCCGCGATCTGCGTCAAGGCCTGTCGAAGTTCCATAAACGAACTCCTTTAATAATGACTTTATGTCGTAAAGTCAGATGCGTCAAGATAAAAAGGGCGAACCGCAATTTCAATGGGTCTTATTTCTTCGTGTCAATCCGATCAAATGATGGCGGCGCATCTTTCGCTGCGCTCCCCCATGTTGAGGCCGACTTTCCCAAGACGAAATAAAGCGTTGCTCCTTTGGATAACTGGCTCCAGGCGATCCACGGGCTATTCCATTGTTTCTCATTCAAATTCAGGCTTTGCACATAAGGCGAGGCGGGCGCAGCGTTGTAGGCCTGGATGTGAATGACCGCGCCATTGTCGAGAACAATATCGGCTTCGGCGAAACGTGGACTGCCGATCACGAAACCACCGACGCCTGGAATTGCGGGATATAAACCCAACGCGGAAAACACGTACCAGGATGAAAGCGCGCCGGCATCATCGTTGCCGGGAAGACCGCCGGGGCGATCAAAGAATAATTGGTTCTGAATTCGCCGCACCACTTCCTGCGTCTTTGCCGGCGCTCCAGCAAACGCGTATGCCCATGGCGCGGCTTCGCAAGGCTCATTCCCCATGAACGCATTGGCGGAATTCATAGGCCCATTCAGTTTTACAAAAAATTTATCCAGCTGCGCCACCGCGACGTCATTACCGCCCATGAGATCGAAGAGCCCTCGGAAATTAAAGTTTACCAGCCAGCGATATTGCGCTGCTGAACCTTCCGCGTAACCTGCTGTCATCGCAGGTTTGAATCCTTTCCTGAAGGCGCCATTTTCCTCGCGCGGCTCGATATATCCGGTCGCTGGATTGAAAAGATTTTTCCAGTTTTGCGCGCGGTTCTGATACTCGGTGCGTTTCTGGTTATCCCCCAGCGCACCCGCAAATTGCGAGATCGCAAAATCGTTCACACAATATTCCTGCGTAATCGAAACCCATCGCGGCACGTAGCCGCGCGATAAATATTCATCCAAACCGGCGCGCACTTCCTGTCCATCCGAAGTGCATCCCACCACACTCGCTCCTTTGTCCATCGCGCGGAGCGCAGCAGCCGTATCGAAAATTTTCGCCCCCAGTGCATACGACGTGGCGATGATGGCATCGTCGCCATCACCTATCATCCCGCCTGAATTACGATTCACCTGCTCCCAGCGCGGCAGCCCGCCTCCATCAGCTCGCGCCTCAGCATCCTGCTGGGCATAATTCACCAGCGACTGCACGATATCCGACATTTCCCTGGGCGTAAGGAGCGCGCGCAATGCTGCAAATGATCGATATTGATCCCACGCCGGAATGTTCTGATATTGATTGCGCCCCGGTTCTACCGTGTGAATCTTCCCATCCATGCCCGGGTATTGCCCATTGGCATCGTTGAGCAGGTTCGGATGAAAGAAACAATGATAGAGCGCCGTGTAAAACGTGCGCCGATCTTCCAGCGATCCGCCTTTAACCCGTATTCGATTCAGCAACGCATTCCAGGCCTGATCTGCCTTGTGCCGCATCGAATCGAAATCCCAGCCAACATTTTCCGCGGCCAGATTCGCTTTGGCATTTTCGATGCTGATAAACGAAAGACCCACTTTCATTTCCACTGCGGAATCAGATTTGTCCGCAAAACAAACCCACGCGCCGCAATTCTCGCTCGTAGCGCTGGATTGGCCAGATTTACAATCATCTCCATTCCATGTTCCGCAATTGGTAAACGGCTGATTAAACTGCGCCGCAAAATAAACCGTATAGGGATGGCTGCTGGCGCCGATCTTCGACGTGTGATAACCGGTGATCTGATCATCGCCGACAATATTGATCCGGGAATCAGCACGAATCAGCACCGTTCGTGACGCATTGCCAGGAAAATGAATTCGCGCCAATCCCGTCCGCGGCGTTGCAGTTAATTCAACCCGCATTCCATTATCGAACTGCACTCGATAGTAACCCGGCAGCGCCTGCTCATTCTTGTGTGAGAAGCTAGCGCTGTAATCCGCCCAATGCGTGCCCGGCGACGATTTAATCGCCTTGCTTGTCGGCATGATCGGGATGTCCTGCAGATATTTCACGCCGCGCCCGCTGAAATGCGTGAGCGGAAATCCAGTGATGATTTTATCCGGATACCAGTACCCACCCATCACGCCCTGGGTTGCTGGCGTATCCGGGCTCCACTGCACCATCCCCATCGGCCAGGCCGCTCCCGGAAAAGTATTCCCACAATCAAATCCCCGATGATGGGTCGGAAATTCGGTCCATGCGGTTCCCACAAACGGGTCTACATATGATGCCAATTCGGCTGCATGGCAGAGAGCCGTCAAAACAATGCAAACTCCAAAAACCCGAACCGCCCAACTCAATGATTTGTATTTCACATCGCAAAATATAGCGATGGGGATTTGTGACCGAAAGTTAAAGCGCTAAAACAATACTTCTTCATTTTTGCATGCCATTGGTACCAGTTGCCTGAGATGCCGCATGCGTCGCAAATAATTTTGGATTGCATTTGCTTGACGTTTTGATTTAGTCGGCTACTATCTCTCTCGCTACGGTTTGGAATCACACCGGCCTTGAGTTTGAAGTTGTGCTTTAACGACTTCGCTAAAACAACTCAAAATTAGCCGAATCCCGAATCGATACAATTTGCTGAATGAGATGTGCGTTTTTTTACGTATATCCATTGTTAACAAACCTTAAAAAAATATTTTTAAAGGGGGTTGACAGAACAAAATGCGACGATATCATTCGCCGCCCCACTCAAGGAAGTTGAGTGGTTTTAAGAAGCTCTTTGACAAGTGAATAGTCGGTGCCGCGAGGATGTGTGCTTGCGTTAACCTCTGTGTACAGAGGCTAAACAAGCGATCCAAGACGTCTATACTATGTATGGGCGCACCAAAGATCTCAAACACTATCCTTCGTGGTATTTATACACATTAGAAATGATCTTCCCCAAGATCATTTCCTTTGAAAGCCATTTAGTTTAGTTGTTTGAGCCTTGCCTGAGTTCAATGAGGGTAACACCGAGTTGAATTCAGCTGACTCGGAAACTTTAGTCAATTTCCGAGCAGTAAAAACATCTGTTTCGTCTAGAGACAGATGGGACAAACTCTATTTCGAGGATAAACCCAATCACGAAAGTGTTAGTCATGGCGTTAAGCTATGCATCAGGAGTGATTGTGGCCAAGAAATTTAATTGAAGAGTTTGATCCTGGCTCAGCCTGAACGCTGGCGGCGTGGTTAAGACATGCAAGTCGAACGGATGTAGCAATACATCAGTGGCGGACGGGTGAGTAATATATCGCTAATGTGCCGCGGAGCCTGGGATAGCCGACCGAAAGGGCGGGTAATACCAGATGATATAACGAAAAGGCATCTTTTTGTTCTCAAAGCAGCAATGCACTCTGTGAGCAGGCGATAACGTATCAGCTTGTTGGTGAGGTAACGGCTCACCAAGGCGACGACGCGTAGCTGGTCTGAGAGGACGGCCAGCCACATTGGGACTGAGACACTGCCCAGACTCCTACGGGGGGCTGCAGTAACGAATCTTCCGCAATGCACGAAAGTGTGACGGAGCGACGCCGCGTGGAGGACGAAGTTCTTCGGAATGTAAACTTCTGTCAGGGGATACCAAGTTCTGAGGATCCCCAGAGGAAGGGGCGACTAACTCTGTGCCAGCAGTCGCGGTAAGACAGAGGCCCCGAGCGTTAGGCGGAATCACTGGGCTTAAAGCGTGTGTAGGCGGATTCCTAAGTACCTTGTGAAATCCCCGGGCTCAACCCGGGAACTGCTTGGTATACTGGGTATCTTGAGCCAATTAGGGGCGATCGGAACAAACGGTGGAGCGGTGAAATGCGTAGATATCGTTTGGAACGCCAATGGTGAAAACAGATCGCTGGGATTGTGCTGACGCTGAGACACGAAAGCCAGGGGAGCAAACGGGATTAGATACCCCGGTAGTCCTGGCCATAAACGATGTCCACTAGATCGTAGTCGCTCTGACGTGATTATGGTCGAAGCAAAAGTGCTAAGTGGACCGCCTGGGAAGTACGGTCGCAAGGCTAAAACTCAAAGGAATTGACGGGGGCTCACACAAGCGGTGGAGCATGTGGTTCAATTCGAAGCAACGCGCAGAACCTTACCTGGGCTTGACATGCT
>DASXDR010000117.1:0-30255 GCA_036490535.1 Tepidisphaeraceae bacterium
CGCCACCCACACACCCCACAGCGGCTGCCGGCGCCATATGCCAACGCCCACAAGAATAGCCACGATCGCGACGATTTGGTTCAACCCCGGACCGACACGCATGCCCAGGAGCGCTTCGGTGGTGGTGCCGCCTATGACCTGCAGGAGATTATCGTGAATCAAATGGTGAAACATTTCGCCGCTGCGAAGGGAATATATGACTGAAGATTCGTAGCCGCCCGCGAATCCTGAGTTGCCATTGCGACGCGGGTCGAGGGTGAAAAATCCGCTGATAATGAGAACCCCGACCAGCGCGATCAATCCGAATTTCCAGGAACCTTTTTTGCTCAGCGAGGTCACGACGGCAGCAGCGATCAGGGTGAGCAGGAGAGCCCAGATCACGGGACGCATAATCGTGGCAAGCGCCAAACCAGCGATGATCAAAATCCAACCCGCTATGGGATTTTCACGGCGTACGAGTGGATCGGTATCCGCACGGCGATACCAGCCGATCAATTCACACCCGAGCAGCACCGCCATGACCCCAGCCATGAAGGGCATATCAGTAAGAATTTTCATCGAATAACGGAAGAACGTATCTGAAAGAGCGACGATCGTGGTGACGATCACCGCAGTGGGGCGATCCACGCGCCGCTGGATCATCGCATAGATCATGATCAGTGAAACAGCAGCGAAGAAAAGCAGCACGATGTGGATGGGCAAAAGATGATCGACGCCAAAGATTTTGAAGGTGCCGGCGATCATCCACGGAAGGCCGGGATAGACCAGATGATTGGGCTGGCCCAGTTCCGTGTAACCATTGCCAGTGGCGAGACTTTTGCCAAGAGACAGGTAAAGGGCGCTATCCGATTCAGGCTGCCATTTGCCGGTAAAAGCCAGCAGATAAAAAACGATCACCAGAGCCAGGAGCCAATGGCGATGGTCGTCCGCCCATTGGCGCAGCGCTTCGTATACTAGCCCGGCGGGCCGCTTGGCAATGTACGCCGGCTTATCGACGGCCGGGAAGCTGGCTGTATGAAGCGACATTCTTCCTTCGTTACCCCGCTACCTAAAACAACGCACTAAGTGCCTTTCTTGTTAGCAAAAAGACCGCCTAGTTGCAATGGTGGAAAGATGAAACATTAAAACCATCTATTTAGAGCGATTTAGAACCGCTTGGCTATAGATATCCAGCATCTGCGACAGATGATGGTCATAGGACAATTTCGAACGAAGGGATCGACAGTTTCCAGCGAAATTTGCGCGAGTGCTTGGGTCGATCAGGTGGCCCATCGCTTCGGTGAGGGCTGGAATATCTTTAGGATGAGGCAGGACAAATCCGTGCTGGCCATTGGTCATGATTTCGCAGGCGCCGTTGGATGCCGTGGAGATAACAGGCAGGCCCATGGCGAGAGCTTCGAGGACAACCAGACTGCAGGAATCGCGCATCGTAGGCAGGACGAGGAAATCGGCAGCGGAGTAATAAGCGTAAATGTCCAAAGTGCTGCCAGCGAAAAGGATTTGTTTCTCGATGCCAAGCTCCCGCGCTTGTTGTAGATAGGGACTGGGTGATTCCTTGCCGACAACCAAAAGCAGGATGCGCGGATCGCGCAACTGAGCAATGGCAGCAATGGTGATGGCCAAGCCTTTGAGCTGAAAGTTCTGGGCGACGAAGAGGGCGATGATTTTGTCGGAAGAGATTTTAAGCTGCTGGCGGAGCTTCGCGCCAGCCTGGGGATCGCGCTGGAGATTGAATTGCTCCAGATCGACCGCGTTAAATAGCACCGCCAGCCGATCATCCGGCAACGGATAATGCTGTTTCGCTTCGCGTTTTACCAATTCAGAAACACATAAAACAATTGGCGGATGGGTGCTTTGCAGCAGTTTTTTTTCAACGGCTCGGAAATAACGGCGGCGGATGTGCAACTGATTGCTCAGGCGAGAAACCTTCTGACGAATTCTGCCGGCGTGTTTGCGATGTCCATGCGCAATCCCTTCAGCAGCCAGCCCCGCATGAGGATGATAAATATCGCAATGATGCACAGGCATCATCGCATGGACGATGTCATATTGGTTCTCGCGAAGATGCGCATCGATCATTTGCAGGAACCGCGCGTAGCGCGCGGTTTTAGCGACAGCACGAGCGGGCAGAATGATCAATTCCACGCCCGGCGGCGCGGCAGTTCCTTCACGAGCAATCAGCGCAACCTCGTGCCCACGCTCCACCAGTGCCGCCGCAAGCTGTACGGTGTATCGTTCCGCACCGCCGTGCTGGCTATCGGCATGTTCAACAATAAGTGCAATCTTCACGGTCGAAGATGATAGCCGCGATACAACGCATTGCGGAATTCGGCGGGGTGCGTCGCTGCCGATCATTTTTGGTAGAACTTTACTGAAACGACCTGATTATTATGAAAACCAATAACACACATATCCCAGCCTTCAACGTAGTCAATATAAAGTGGGCCATCCTCCTCCTCATTTTTCCAGACGTGCCATGTCGTGCTTTTTGATGCATACCACGGAACAACGCGAGGGTCATTCCACGGCGTCCCTAAACGTTTAATTACTTCTGACGGAGTCAGACCTTGCAGGTTTTTTAGCTGATATGCCGGCTCCAGTGGCATCCAAATACCCCAGAAGAACAATGCGAGCAGATATGCTACAGCAACCCCCACAACCGTCGGGATAAAAATCTTGAAGAGGAATTTGCGTTTGAATCTCCTCATTTTTTAAATCACAGATGATTATGACCGCGACGTATCCGCACCGGAATTCCGCAATGAGTACGTTGCCGCTATTTCGGCGCAAGATACGTGCCGCTTTTCCCGCCGGTTTTTTTCAAAAGACAAATGCCTTCGATAACCATCGCTTTATCGATGGCTTTGCACATATCGTAAATGGTCAACGCTGCGACGCTGACCGCAGTGAGCGCTTCCATTTCCACGCCGGTTTTTGCGGTAATGCGCGCAGTAGCGGAAATTCCAATGCGTACGGAATTCTCTTTCGACTTCTTCACATCCGGAAAATCAAATTGAATTTCGACACTTTCGACATTCAGGCCATGGCAGAGTGGAATCAATTCGCTCACTTTTTTGGCAGCCATGATCCCGGCGACCCGCGCGACCCCCAGCACTTCGCCTTTAGGAAGATTATTCGCAGTGATGGCGCGAAGCGTATCAGCTGCCATCCGCACATATCCTTCAGCGACCGCTTCGCGCGAAGTGATGTTTTTTTCGCTGACGTCGACCATGTGCGCTTGGCCGGCGGAATCGACGTGACTGAGTCGTGGACGCCGTATCATGACAGCTTATCCCGGATGTCCCAGATGACTTTGCATTGCTCCAGAAGTTTTTTTGCTTCATCAAACGAGAGCATCGTGCTCGCATCGCTCTTGGCTTTTTTGGGTTCGGGATGACATTCCAAAAATAATCCATCCACGCCAGCAGCAACCGCGGCTCGGGCGAGGAGCGGAGAATATTGGGGGTTCCCGCCACTGGAGGTGCCCAGGCCGCCGGGTTGTTGGGTGGAGTGGGTGACGTCGAAGATGACAGGGCAGCCGAAGGTTTTCATGACGGCGAGGCCGGTGAAATCATTGACCAATCGGTTGTAGCCGAAAAAGGTACCGCGCTCGGTAAGGAGGATATTGGAATTGCCAGTCGATTTAATTTTTTCGACCGCGTTGCCCATTTCCTGGGGGGACATGAACTGCCCCTTTTTGACATTGATCCATTTGCCGGTTTTGCCGCAGGCTAAAAGTAAATCTGTCTGGCGAGCGAGAAAAGCGGGAACTTGCAGTACATCGACGGTCTGCCCCGCGACTTCGGCTTGCTGTGCTTCATGTACATCGGTCAGCACCGGCACGCCAAGCTGTTTTCGAACTTCCTCCAGAATTTTCAAGCCCCCTTCCAATCCCGGCCCACGGAACGAATCGCCACTGGAACGATTGGCCTTATCAAACGATGCTTTAAACACATATTGAAAGCCCAAGTTATCGCACGCGCTGCGGACAAATTCCCCAACTTTCAGGCATAACTCACGGCTCTCGATCACGCACGGGCCGGCGATAACTAACAAACGCCCATCGGCAAGATTCATAACTAAAGCCTAGGGGATGGGGACTGAAGGGACAAGGGAAGTGCCAAATTCCAAACTCGAAATCCGAAATCCGAAATCCGAAATCTGAAACAAATTCGAAATTCAAAGTAGAAAAGTTCAAAATCTCCTGCGTTTTGGATTTGGCCTTTTTGGAATTTTGGATTTGTTTCGTATTTCGAGTTTCGGATTTTGTGCTTAATACGCTAGCCGCTGTAGCAGCTAGCCCGCAAAGTTTTTGCATTGGTATTCCCTTGTCCCTGCTTTTCTGCCTTGTCCCTTGCCCCTAATTCGTTAAAGTACCTCGACTCATGCGGAGTTCTCCATTTGCGGTTGTGGTTGTTGGCTGGCTGATCCCGGGGGCGGGGTATTGGCTATTGGGGCAGCGCGCGCGCGCGATGGTCGTCGGCATCGCAGTGATCGTGCTGTTTCTCCTGGGCATTTTGATTGGCGGGATGCGCGTGATCGATGTGCCGGGCTTTAACGATCACGGGCAGAAGGCGCTCGTCGACCGCACGGATACCTGGGTGCTGTATGGAAATTTCACCGGCACGATCGTGGATAAGCCATGGTATGTGGCGCAGATTTTAACCGGGCCGGTGACGCTGATTTGCTCTAAGCTTTCTGTCGATGCCTCGCAGGGAGATAACCCGTATCCAAAAGTAAAAGCGCGGATTGGCGAGATCGGGACGCTCTACACCGCGATTGCCGGCATGCTCAACCTGCTGGCCATGATCGATGCCGGCCATCGTGCGCAGAAAGAGTCGGCGTAAATGCACCCCTATACACTCTTCTTCACCCCCCTGCCCATCTGGAACTACTGGTGGGTTACGCTGTTTCCCCTCGTGGCCTGCATCTCCGTGGCTTACAAGGGAATTAAATGCGATTCGATGCGACAGGTCCCCTGGCAGGCGGCATCAATCACGTTCTGGATTTTGATTTCACTGGGAGCGGCGGCGGTGGCATTGTCGGTACTGGTGCGAATTCTGGAAAAGTAAATTGTTAGTTGATAGTGGTTAATGGATAGTAGCCAAAACCCAATACAGCTAACGACTAACCATTAACAATTAACCATTCAGCAATCCCGGCGGAAGGCCCATGTCGCCGGCGGTTTTTTCCATCTCCTGTTTCATTACATCGGCGGCGCGCTGCTGGGCGCCGGTCACCGCGGCCACGATCAAATCTTCCAGCATCTCGGTATCGTTTACATCGATTTTGCTTTTGTCGATGCGGATTTTCACCAGCTCGAGCTTTCCGTTGACGGTAGCCTGCACCATGCCGCCTCCGGCATCGGCGGTGACTTGGCGGCGAGCCAGGTTCTCTTGAACTTCCTGCATCTTCTGCCGCATCTCACCGGCCTTGCGCATGAGATCACCCATGCCACCCATATTTTTGAATGCATCAAACATGCTCATCTTCCAGCCTCACAATCTCTCCGCCGAATTCGGCGAGAACAGTTTTAATTAAGGGGTCTTCAGCCAATTTTGCTCGCAGCTCCGGAGTTAATTTTACAACGCCGGGCGATTGCGAGGGAGATTCAATTTTCGGCGGCGCTTCGCCTTGCACCACCTCCACACGAAGTCCCACCGGGCGATCTAATAGTCGGCTCAATTCCTGACGCACCAAATCTTTCTTGCCGTTCTGATCGAGCCGCTTGGCAAAGGTTTCGTAATGGCTGGAATATTCCAGCACCGCACAATCATCAACAATCTCGCGAAACCGCGCGTGGGAAAGCATCGCCTGCAGGCTTAGTCCATGCTCATTCAAGCGCCGCAGCGCCGCGCGCCATACGCCTGGGAGATCGGATGGATCAACATTCTCAACTATCTGGGGTGGTTCCCGCACTTCGTTTAGCCGTGGACCTTGGTCGGCATCTCTCTTGCCCCAGCCTCCGCGCTTAAAAGCCCCTGTCTCCAGCGCCGGCCCGTCCCAAACTTTCCCCACAGCGGGAAGATCATCATCGCCATCTTCGGAAGCAGGCAAAGATTGAGCCGCTGGCACTGCGGGAGATTCAGAATTTTGGGGAATCGAAGAGGTTCGGAAATCCGTAGTTTCCGGCGGTAGTTGACCGCCGGCTATGTTCGACTCATCGTTTTTTTTTTGCGCGGGAGCAGCCGCGGATTCAGATTCGTTAACAGCGGCACTTAGCGGCACAAACTGGTCTGCTAGGGATAATCGCACCAGCGTGGCGTCTAACAAAGCCCGGCTTGACTGAATTTGCCGCAGGGTTCGGCGCAGCTCTTCGAGAATCGTAATGTCCTGGCTCAAAACCGTGGCCTCGAATTTGCGCGCCTGCTCGAGCAGATCTTTCACTGGCGTCCCGGGCACTTCCACGAGTCGCGAATCGGGGCCGCACGTCCGCAGAATCAGCAGATTGCGAAGATGATCTACAAGGGCACCAATCAACACATCCGTCGACAAACCTCCATCAATCATCTTCTCGGCCTGCTCGAGCGTGCCCTTCACATCGCCACCGCCAATCCGCTCAACCAATTCAAAAACCAGAGATGACTTGGGCATCCCCAGCATCTGCTCGATCAATTCCACATCCAGTTTCTTTTGCCCCAATGACAGCAGACGATCAAGGAGCGACAACGCATCGCGCATCGACCCGGCCCCGGCCTTGGCGACCAGGAACAATGCCTCTTCATCGGCATCAATTTTTTCCTGCTTGCAGATAGCCGAAAGATGCCCGGCGATTTCGCGTGTGGAGATATTGCGAAAATCATACCGCTGGCAGCGCGAGAGGATCGTCGGAAGAACTTTCTCCGGCTCTGTCGTCGCCAGAATAAATTTCACATGCTCGGGCGGCTCTTCCAAGGTCTTCAGCAACGCATTGAACGCGCTCTTGGAGAGCATGTGCACTTCGTCAATGATGTAAATCTTGAACCGCGAATGAGCGGGACGATATTGTGAATTTTCAATGACCTCGCGGATGTTGTCGACGCCGGTATTGCTGGCAGCGTCGATTTCGATCACGTCCATGTCATCGCCGCGCGCTATCGCCAGGCAGGAGGCACATTTGCCGCAGGGGTTGGGCGTGGGCTTGTCGCTGGATTGGCAATTCAGCGCCTTGGCCATGATGCGGGCCGTCGAAGTTTTGCCTGTCCCGCGCGTGCCGCAGAAGAGATAAGCATGGGCCAATCGTTCCGAGGTGATCGCTTTTTTGAGCGTTTGCGCAATGTGGTTCTGCCCGACCAATTGGTCGAAATTGTTCGAGCGATATCGGCGGGCCAGGACGGTGTACGACATAGGCATTATGAGTGTAGCGGCTGATCGCTACTCGGCAACTCAATTTGATGAAATCAATGATTCCCGGCGATACAATTTGGGACACGTTTAATTTGCGCCATATTCCGAGAGCACTTTTTCACTTCCTCTCGGGTTTTCGTTCAAGACCAAAGTCAGCGGAGGCGACGATCAAATGCCATCATCACCGAGCATTTACCTGCAGATCAAGCATCGATATGGCTTTAACATTCCCGCAGACTACCGCTACATGGACGAAAAAGGTTGGTTTGAGGCTGAAGTGGGAATAAAGTATGGCGGACCAAATTACATGTGGGTCAATGACATGGAATGGCTCACCCCGAACGAAATTCGCGATTACACTCGCCTTGACGAGTGGACAAAACCTGGTTTTGCGCCATTCGCCATTAGCGCTGGTGGCGATCATTGGTGCTGGTACACCCCTGCCAGCACTAATTGCGTCGCCCCTGTCGTTTTATGTCCGCGAGATTACTATGTGGGAGAGTTCTATGCGCCCAACTTTATCGGTTCGCTTTACCGACAAATGCTAGAGTATGTAATCTATTGTGACCCGGAAGTGGAGACAGAAATTCGCGCGCACCTAAAGCGATGGCAAGAATGCTTCGCGCCTCTATTCCCCGCTCGCTGGATTGAAACTCTATCGCGCCTTCACGATACACCAATTGCAATCCGAGATATCACAGGCAGTGGCGAACACTGGAAGCCAAGCCTTCTATCCAGTGATGACTATCATGCAATCGTGGACCGTGACCTAGCATTCGATATGCTTGATAAAGAAATTCGCTGGATGCGCGATTTCACTTAAAGAAATGCGCACCTTAAAGCCTCAACGCCAGAGCCTTCCGATGGCCTTCAAACTCGCTGGATTGTCTACTCCGGCGGCTGCGTCTTATGCTCATGATGCAGCAGGTGTTCCGTGCAATATCCCCAGGATCCCACGCATAGCGGGCAATAGCGGAAATCCATTTTCGGATTGGTTTTATCGGTGATGCCGCAGACGGCGCAAACATGAAACGGCTTATCGCGCTGCTGGACTTTCTCGGCCTGGTTTTTCAGCCGGCGATGGCCGGTTTTGGCGTGATGGATGATATCTTTGCCGAAGAAAAGGAGAAAATTCAGCACAGAGGCGACAATGAGCAATTTGGTTTGCACATCGCCGATGACGAACATGAACAGCAAATAAGCCCACGCCAGCCACGAGGCCCACTTCATTTTCACTGGCAGAACTAAAAACAGCAGCATCACGAATTCGGGAAACAAAAACGCAAAGGCAAGAAAAACCGAGATACCAATATAGAGATTGGTCGCGGCGTAATCCGGCTGCACAAACGCCGCCGCCACGGTCATCACATAAGCAATCAGCAGATAGACGTTGTAGCGAAATGCTCCCCAGTTGGCTTCAAGAGCCTGGCCCATGAAATAAAAGAAATAGAGGTCGAAAAAAAGGAACAGAATATTTTCCGACGACGGAAAGAAGATAAACGAAAACAGCCGCCACACTTCACCGTGAAGCACCAGCGTCGGGATCAGAGCCATCTTGAAACGAAAGCTGGAGGTTGGATCGCCGGCCGTTCCCGGCTGCATCATGGCCAGCAGATACGCAACGGCCTGGCCAAGAACGATAATCAAGGTAATGTTGGGAATCGCCATCCGTCCGAACCGGCGTTCCAATTTAGAGAGCAAACTCATTCGCCCGGATCATACGGCTAGCGGCGGCGTCTGTCGCCAGCGCGGTTACGCGACAACGCGATGAATGAATTCTGTTAGTTGATAGTGATTAGTGGGTAGTTGTCTTGGCATTTGACAGCTATCAACTAACCACTATCAACTATCAATTACCAATCTCGTGGCGTTTGCGACGCCGCTAAACATCCGATACCCTGACCTTTTCGTATGAGCATCCTCGTCAACCACAACACGCGCGTCATCACCCAAGGCATCACCGGTTCGGCCGGGGCTTTCCACACCAAGGGCTGCCTCGAATACGGCACCAAAATGGTCGGCGGCACGACGCCTGGCAAAGGCGGCACCAAAGACGCCAATGGCCTGCCCGTCTTTAACACCGTTGCCGAAGCGGTCAAAGAAACTGGCGCGAATGCAACGATGATCTTCGTTCCGCCCCCGTTCGCCGCCGATGCTATTCTCGAAGCCGCCGCCGCTGGCATCCATACCATCGTCGCCATCACCGAAGGCATTCCTGTGCTCGACATGGTCAAAGTCAAATCTGCCCTGAAAGATTACCCCAACTCGGTTTTGATTGGCCCGAATTGTCCCGGCATCATCACTCCTGGCGAATGCAAGATCGGCATCATGCCCGGCTACATTCACACGCCCGCCAAAGAATCCAAAACCAAAAAGAAAGTCGGCATCATCTCGCGCTCCGGCACGCTCACTTATGAAGCGGTCTGGCAATGCTCCAACCTCGGCATCGGCCAAACCACCTGCGTCGGTATCGGCGGCGATCCGGTCAAAGGCCTGAACTTTATCGAAGTGCTCGGTATGTTTTCCAAAGACCCCGAAACCGACGGCATCATCATGATCGGCGAGATCGGCGGGAGTGACGAAGAAGCCGCTGCGGCATTTGTTAAAGTGAACGTGAAAAAACCCGTCGCCGCATTCATCGCCGGCCGCACCGCACCGCCAGGACGCCGCATGGGCCACGCTGGCGCGATCATTAGTGGCGGTGAAGGCTCGGCGGAATCCAAAATCGCCGCGCTCAAAGCTGCCGGTATCGCCGTTTCTGATTCCCCCGCCAATCTCGGTCAAACTATCGCCGGAGCTATCGGATTACAGTAACCGCTCAAGCGCTGTTCCGATGCTTACGATTGAACCCCACCCATGGCAGCATGGGATATTTATGCAGCTCAAATCCCAATTCCGCCAACCTTTTTTCCAAACCGTCCAAACTTTTCCCCGTAATTGGGTGTACTTCCATGGAAATCTGATCGATGCGCAGCGCCAGTTCCAATGGCATCGATTCGAAAATTCCATACTAACTGCCTTCGCAATCGACTTTCAGCAGTGCGATTCTTTCGAGATGTTAATCTTGCGCGATTTGCGCGAGCGTAAAACATGGCGCGGTTTCGAACTGATCACCATGGGTAGCATTCACTCCGTGCGCGGAGGTCAGCGCTGATTTCGGATCAATATGCAAGCGAATAGTCCCGGGTTGCTCGTCGACCGCTCCGCGGATAGTGGTGACATTCTGCAAATGATTCAGTGATACGTTCTCCACAAGTCGCTTGAAAGTGGCATCCACTGGTTCGATGGCGATAACTCGCCCGCTGTTCCAACCAGCGAAGCAGCGAGCACGGCAAACGAGCCAATATTCGCTCCAATATCTACGACCGTATCGCCTGTCCGCAAGGTGATTCCATTGAGCAGATAATGGCGGCAAACCAAATTTTCGAAGAAGGTAAAACTTTCTCAAGCATGCGGTTTGATCTTCAGCCGAACGCCGTTTCGCGCAACAGCCGCAAAAGTCTGTCGCTTGAGCTTGAGAGTATCTAATGTCAGTTGCAGTGGTGTACGTGTATTGCCAAAGAAAGAGGCAATCTGTTCTGCTTTATATGCAATGCGCTGAAACTTTTTCATCGCGAGATCTGAAACGGTTGACAACAATAAGGAACGCAAAAATTATTGTAGATTCCGTTGCAGGAAGTGTTAGCGCATAATCCCACAGCAGTTGAATAAGTTGATCTATTTTGCATTCCGCATCGCTGCGATATCCAGCTTGATCATCTGCATCATCGCCTTCATCGCTGCGGGATTAGCAACCAATTCACCAATATCCTCCGGCACGATTTGCCAGAAGAGTCCATATTTGTCCTTGAGCCATCCGCATTGCACGGGCTTGCCGCCATCGCTGGTCAGTTTCTCCCAGTAATAGTCGATTTCCGCCTGATCTTTGCACTGCACGAAAAACGAAATGGCTTCGGTGAATTTGAATTTTGGGCCGCCATTGAGCGCCACGAACTGCTGGCCGTCCAGTTCAAAATCAATCGTGACGACGCTTCCCTTGGGCCCGGGCAATGTGCCGGGGTTACGATGCACGGCATGAATTTTGGCGTTCTTAAAAACGCTCAGATAGAAGTTAACCGCTTCCTCTGCATTTAGGTCGAACCATAAGAATGGGGCGATTTTGCTCATGCCATCTTTTTACCACATCGGCAGAAGCAATGCCTATTGTCCATCGCTCGGCTGTGTCGTACTGGTGACCACATCCCAGGGGTCGATTGCGTCGATGGCCTGCTGTTTCAGCAGCAAACCCACGTGCAGATCGAGAAAAAGATAATTCGACCCTAGCGTCGCTCCGTGCCGGTAGGGCTCGACCACATCATCGAATTCGCCTGTGGTCATGTAATAATCGATGCGATCGGACCGCTTTTCACCCATTATCACCACATCTGATGGCGTAACCCCATCCATCTTGCTCTGATATTTAATCCCGCGCAAGTAAAGGTGGTAGTTCAGGACATACGAATGATCCAGAGCGGGCTGAAAATCAGCGGGACACAGAAGAATTTCCGGATTCCAGACCGCGGGCTTGAATACCGACACCGGCCAGCGATCTTCCTCAGGATTTGTCGCCACCATCTCGGGCGGATACATCCACCCGTGCCAGTTATTTGCGTAAATGAGCAGATTCTCGCCGATCTGGTTCAAATTGGATTGGCAGGTAATGCACTTGGCCTGCGCCCGCGCTTTGTTGAGTGCAGGCAGAAGCAGCGCGATCAGCACTCCGATAATGCCGATCACTACAATCAGCTCGACCAACGAAAACGCGTGCGTACCTTTCCAGCGAAGCCGATTCATTACTTAATTATGTCCATTAGCGCCGAAAATGGGACAGGCATTTCAAACAACCACCCGTTTTTACGTCGCGCAAAATTCCTCCAGCGTGCGCATCATTTCATCAATATCGACGGAAAATGCCGTCGGGTCATTGGCCACGGGCTCGCCGATGAACATCCCGCCGCGCATGCCGTGCATGATCGACATATATGCGGCGATTGGCGTGACGCGTTGCGGCGGAATCATGAACATTACATGCGCGTTGTCCGCTGCGGCGTAATACAGCGGTGCTGCGTGCGAACCATCCACCGACAAAGCCAATCGCGCATCCATGCATGCATCGATCACACCGTTCACCCCGATTGCCGCCGGTTCAACAATCGTAAATCCCTCGCGCTCCAGGCGAGTGATAAGTTCATCTTCGTTAATAAGTCGTCGCGTTTCTCCGCCACTGTTACTGCGGCGAAGATAGATCCGCTGATGTCCTGGGGGAAGATGCTGCAGGCGGCGTCGCATTTCCGCGTAGCGCTGGCGCTTCGAAGGATTCTGCGCGAAATCTTCCATCCAGATCAGCTCGCGCGCGAAAAAGGCGTCATAGGTGGGTGGATGCGGGAGATTCAATAACTCACGCCAGCGGGGTTCGTCGGCATAGACCCGCCTGCGATGCGCTACCATTTTGCCGTGATCCGCGGCGAGCAATTGAAGCGGAAACTCATCATGCAGCAAATGGCCAAACCATCGCGAACTGGTGTAAAGCCCGGCAAATACGGCTGAATCCAGAACTGCCTCGCGCCGTTCTCCCTTCTTTGGTTGCTCACATGCCGGCGGATAGAGGTCCTCTTTGTACATCCCGGAATACAGACATCCCCCCGACAAGGTCACATCGCGCAGCAAGTAAGCTTTGGTCGGCTCGGCCACGTGCTTAGCAGGCTTGATCATTTCCAGCAGCGTTTCTCGTGGCTTTCCAAACGCTTCAGCAATGATGCGATCGAAATGATCCTGCTTGATGAAAATATCGTAAGGAGCTTCGGTAACTCCAGGCGCGACCACCCAGCTGCGCGCGGCCACTTGCTGAGGATTTCTGGCGGGTCTTCCCAGCAGCCGCTGCGATTTATAAAGCCATGGAGCAATGCGCGGGCGAATCATGTCGGGCTCGAGCAAAAAAATTTCGGGATGGCGACTTATTGCCGACGCGAATATATCAGTCGCTGCGCCCATCAGGAACCTTCAAAGAATTTAAGAACCGCCCCAAAAGGCCATAAACCTTCGGAAAATAAATATCACTATGCTGCCCGGCAAAAGGCCTGGGCTTGAATAAACCGCCTAGCGCCCGCCGACGATGAATCTCCGATAGATCGACCACGAGAAACGGTATGTTCCTGGCAAACGGCATATCAGCGTCGTTCAGCACCATATTCTGCGGCTGCGCAAATTGGCTCAGCATCGCAGGCGCGGGGCCTTTTGCGCCAAGAGCGACGCGGTCTTCGTGATCGAACCATTCCAAAGCGTGCGCGCGAGGATAATGCGCGCACAAGGCTGTATCTTGTGAAGACTTGGTCATCAAAATCCGCAGCTTGGGCACCTGCGAGATGGTGCCGTATCGACCCTGCGGAGCCAGGCAATCATCTTCAACCGCTGCCTGCAGCAGTACCAGATTAAATTGCGCCGAGGCCCACAAATCGCGCGGCGTGGTTGCAATCATTTCCGCCAGTGCTGCGCAAATCACTTTGCAACCAAAGCTATGGCCCAGCAAATGCACGCGCAGATTTACGCCGGTTTTGATCCGTTGAAAAATGGAGCGCAGCACATCGGCTGCCGCATGCCGGCCAACATGCTCGGCGCGCTGCTCCATCGTGAAGAACGAAGCGCTCTCGACACAATTGATCCAATCGCGCTGGTTCTCGCTGAGCATGGATGGCCAATGAATACCGATGGCGAGATATTTGCCCGCGGGAGGCGCGGCACTATTCAGCCCGGCTGCGAAGCGGTTGTAAGAAATCATCGCATCGACAGCGCTGGTCCACCATCCATGGGAATAGATGAATACATCCTCGGGAATCTCGATGGATTCGAGATTCGCTCGCATGTATGGATCAACAACGACGCCGCTCTCATTCGATGGAATAAATAAAAACATGTCTCCCCCTCAAAAAAATCCAAATGATTCTGGAAATCCCCGATCCTCTGCCCTTCACACGTTCAAACTCTTCTTACTTTCTCACCTTGTTCATGGATTTGCATAAAGCGTTATCCATTGCTGCAGGACATCGTTATGGATGGATTGAAGCGCCGCTGCATCAGGATTGCCGGGCGGTAAATGGGATACCAGCGATTGCCACTGCGCGTCGAATTGCTGCTGAAAAATCCTGACAATCGCGGCATTGCGCTGCGAAGGCTGCGTGGCTGGAGCTTTCGCCTCGGCGAAGCGCGCGGCCTGGCTGGCCAGGGCATCGGCGCGGCTGTGCACAAATTCAGTGAGAATATTTTTGGATTGATTGACAATATCCGTGATCGCAGTGTCGGTCTGCGTTTCCGGCTGAGCCAGCGAGGCGAGCAGCTTGGCGCTTTGCGCCGATGCTGCTGCCAGTGTTGAATCCTGCTCGGAGATTTGTCCTGGAACAATGCTGAAGACCAGGTAATTCGCGGAGAGCGCCTGGCCTGTGCTTTTTTTGCAGAGTGCCGAGCCATCGCAATAGATGTCGGCGGGGTGCATTTGATTCCAAAGCGATTGAGCGCGGCGATCGAATTCCAGCGTCTCCAGCAATGCAAATCGGCCATATTTCAGCCACGCCATTTCACTGGGCATGGTTGTCGGCATTGCTGCTACTGCTATCCCGGGACGATCGCTTAAAAATGTCGCTTCGTAATCAAACGCGACAATATCCGGCTGCGCCAGAAGCAGGTCGCGCACGGTCGCTGCAATGGTGGAAGTGATCGACGCATATTGCGGCGCGGCTGTGCTGGCAAGATTGGCGATAATGCTGACCACCGATTGCTCCTGATTTGCAGCCGCGCTTTGCAGCACCATGAGCGTGAATTTGATTTTGATCGGATGGCCTTTGTACGCGACTGGGCCGTACACCAGATTCCCATTGAAATTCAGCCGCCCGAGAATGCGCTGGTTTTTGCCGACATAAACGATCGACGTGAGTTTATTCCCCGCATACCCCGCTGCTGCATCTTCCTGAATCTCGGCGAAGAGAATGATATCCTTCGACCCGGTCCATCGCGGCGGCAAATCGCGCACGTAGGCAGAATCAATTTGAATCGTAATGACATCCTGTGCGACTCGCACTGGATCCCCATATTCTGGCAGAACGCTTGTCCGAACTTTGGCCGGCGGCGCATCCGCTGATCCAAAATGATAAAGCGTTTGATCCCCCTGCCGCACGCCAAGCAATTCGATTTGCCCGACAATACGGTCCTGGCAGCCAGACTGTCATTTGACAGGGCAGATGCGCCCGGATGCGCAAGGGATATAGGCGGATGGAGGGCTTGAAGGGATAATGACTTACGTGAAATCAGGGGCGGTAACTCGGTGTAAATAATTTTGGAGCGGTTTGGGCAAATCGGTGTAAACTTTATGGCTCTGGCTCTATCGAAAACGCGGTTCCATTGAAGGTTTGCAATGAAGCTTCATTGCACCTTCATTGATGTTTTAGCAATAGTTAAGTAATTTCAACGTCGCCTGAAGACTTACGAACGTGCTTCGGATTGGAGGTTTTCCCGCCGACGATCCGAAAGAATTTAATCGCATCGGATCGATGGCGATCAAAGCGAGCATGGGTTGCAGGATCGGATGCGTCAGGACGTTCTTTTAGTACCTCTGCAAACGCACCAACATCGGGTCGATCAGCTATCATCATATACGCTTCGGTGATATTCATAAAATCTTGCACATCGCGCTCACTGCCTGGAAGCTCGTCGTGATGCACCGAAGCATAGAAGATCGGATCAAAGCTCTGCTGATACCGATTAAAATTTAGCTCGAAAGAATGAAGGACGCTCAGCGCCCGGGCGACATGAGAAGGTAATGGTTTCCCTGGCAGAGAAGCCTTGAATTCTATCGTTGCTTTCTGCCAATCAATAGTCGCTGCCTTTGCTAAATCGTCCAGTAATTCCTTTGCAATATCGCGGTGGCGACGTGCAACTTCCGCGATCAAATCACCATCAGAAAAAGCTCTAATGGATTTGTTTTCCTTTTCTGGTGGCGGCCAATTTTGTGAGTCGTCTAAAAGCCACTCGAGAGGAACATCCAGTGCCTTTGACATCTTCAGGGCAATATCTCCCCTGGGGATCGAACCTTTTGCTATATACGTGGAAATCATTGTAGCTGGCAGTCCCACTGAACGCGCCTTACGCGATTTGTTCACGCCGTCGCCAAGTAGCTTTAACTTTTCCTGAAAGTTCATCCAAGGGGAATATAACCGAATGCAGGTTAGTTTTACTTTGCATCCATGGATAAAAAAATAATCCAGTGGCTTGACTTTAACAGCCGATGTATTATTTTATCCACAGTATTAAAAATTTATCCGTGGGTTGTATATGACATTCCAACAAAAGCTCATCAAGCTCACACGAAATATGAAGCACTCCGTAGTCGCTGCTGATGCGGGCATAACCCCCGCTTCTCTGTGCAACATTCTGGCAGGACGTCAGTCCCCACGCATGCAGACCGCCATCTCTATAGCAAATGCGCTTGAGGTGGATTTTAAATGGCTCATCGATCCAAGAAGTGAATTTCCAGTAGTCCGCATCGAGCCAAAAGAAGTTGAACAGGCAACGGCGGTATGAGTCGATGAGCAATCCAACTCTGAAATTTTCTCTAAGGAATTCGCCGCGATGGTCGCGGCGTTCAATTGAACGGGTTCCCTCGCGGGTTCCCGTGGGCAGGCCTTCGCGGCATCTGGAGATAGCCAGGTACGCAAACATGCGGTGCCGCGAGGGCCTTTTTAATTCTTAACCGATGAGCCAAGACGCAAGCCCCAACCCGAACCCGCGAGCCACGATCTTGCACGATCCTATAGAGCCGGCTCAGCGGCGGCGCGAAATCGAATGCCCATCATGCGGCGTTTCATTTTCGATTTCCTTCGCATTTTTCATTCACAAATCCGACAACGCGGAGCAAATCTTTTGCCCGAACGGTCACGCATTTGTCCCTGAAAAATCAGGCGAAATTGAAGCTAATGCGGATCGCGTGATTTTGTTGACCGAGCTTTTGGACGCGCGTAATCGCATTGTAGAACTTGAGCGGGCGCTATCAGAAAAGCAGCTGCCGCCTGGCTGGTCGCGCAACCCTGAAGGATTCGTGCCAGCAGCTGGCGATATAGAGGAACTGAAGCGACGCGCACGAATGCTTCGATCGCGCACGCCACTGACTCAAAATATAACGCGGGAGTGCAAATTCTGCGGGCGGTTCGTCCGTGATAGTTACTTCGTGCTTCACAATATTCGCCGCCATGCCGTGGCGCTTGCTGAAATTCCAGCGGAGAGGTTTTCAGCACCATGACTCACCAGCGGCGACAATTCCCCTTTACGTTGGCCGCTCGCGAGCGTTTGCGCGATCGGATGACTTCTGGGCCGTCGCATCGATTTCGACGCCTCAGCGTTGAAGGTGCGATGAACGCCCATCAAAGGGGATTTAAATCGGCTTCAAGAGGATCGGAGAAATGCCCAAATGGCCGGGTTGATCCGCGCGGATCATCGGACATTTGCGAGGGATCGCACTGGAACTGCATCGGCGTTGTCTTGGCGCGTGCCAGGCAACGCTTATGCCGCTCCAAGGGAGCTGCAATGTCACGATTGAAAACTCGCCGCCGGCGCGGCGAATCGCGGGCGCTTTGGCGCGTCTGGCGCGATGATGGGCCGATTGGATACTTGGTCACGGACAGCCCGCAGGGATTGCAACCTATCGCCTTTATTAAGGGCAATAGAGAAGGTCAGCTATCGCTGGCCGCTCTCATTCAAGCATTGCCAGGCGCAGCGTGCAGAGCGATGGATTTGCGCAAAGTTTCATTTGATAAATTGCCCGCAATCATTGGCGGATCAATTCGTTATCTGTCTCGAAAGTCGGATCATACCGATATTCGCGCTTTTACGGATGGATCGATTTTATTTCCGATTGATCGCTCGGGGCGCAAGCTTGAAAGCGGCACATTTCCCGCTGCCATGATTTTGATGAAAAGCGCCGGCGCTAGCGAGGATGGTTATCTCCGCTTCACGCGCGGCAACGTTCCGGGATTTGTTGGTGAAAAAAAGAACGGCACTTTGAAACTTTTGAATCCCGCCTCACCGCAAAGCAAGGGTAGGAATCGAAAGGCTGCAAAGCGCCGCTAGTGCGTTTCGGCTTCGCCGCTCAGGCAATGGGCGGCGAAGCCTTGGACTTTTACAGGGCATATTATGTGCGTTTTGTCCGAAAAATCAAGCTCGGAAACTGACCGCCCCGATGCCGGGGAGATATGGCTTGGCGTCGATGTTGTCGCCGCGAAGCTGGGAATCACGCGGCAACATGCGTGCGAAATTTGTAGAACAAAATGGGCGCACATTGGATTCGCGCGTCAGATGCCGAATTCCCACGGGGGCAAACCGCGATGGGAAGTTCGCCAGGATGCAGATGATCGGCTCGCAAGCATTCAATGGCCTGAACAAAAGCCATGCAATACGCGCGATCTGAGCGCAGCTCAGTGCGAGGAACTGGAATTCCTGCATAAGCTCGTGACTGATTGGGAACGAGCGCCGCTCAAGTTTGGTCCGACGATTGAAAAGGCGATAGAGAATTATCTCAAAAAAATCCGTGATGAACATGGCCGCACCGTGCATCCGCGAACGCTTCGGAGGTTGTGTGATGATTATCGTCGCGACGGTTTGGATGGTCTGAAAGACGGTCGCTGGCGCATCGACCGGAAGAAAAACCAGTCTGATGACCCATTCCGGCAAACGCTCGGAGAAATCTATCTCAAGAAGGCGAAGCCAAAAATAACAAAAGTCCTCGCTGAAGCGACGGCGATTGCCAAGTTGAATGGATGGACGCGGCTGCCGTATCACACGGCGCGGCGTTATTTGCTCGATCTTCCTCGCGATCTTGTGCTGAAGATGCGAGAGGGGAAAGATGCCTACACCCGCCAGGGCGAAACATATATCGAGCGCGATTACTCGAAACTAGCCAGCAATGAGCAATGGTGCGGAGATCATCATCAATTCGATGTCGTCGTGAAACACCATGGCAAGCTGTTGCGCCCCTGGCTGACTGCCTGGATGGATATGCGATCGCGCAAAATCGTTGGCTGGTGCATTTGTGCCCATGATCCAAATACCGGATCGATTCTCTCGGCGCTGCGCAATGGCTGTGAATCGCACGGCGTGCCATCAACTTTCTACATCGACAACGGGAAGGATTACGATTCTTACACGCTCAATGGCCGCACAAAATGGGAACGCCGGCGGGGCAAAGTGTGTCTCGACACGCAGCGCCTCGCTGGCATTTTCCATCAACTCGGCTGCACGGTAAATCATTGCTGGGCGTACCACGGTCAATCGAAACCAATCGAGCGATTTTTCGGCACGATGGAGGAGCGTTTCGGCAAGGATTTTGAGACCTATTGCGGGCGTTCTACATCTGAAAAACCGGATGATTTGCAGCGGAATCTGGATGCTGGCAGAGCGATGGAGTTAGTCGATTTTATCGCGTCGTTTGAGCAGTGGCTTGATGCTGATTATCACAACCGCATTCACACGGGCGATGCGATGGAAGGGCGCACGCCTGAGCGCGTTTACGCTGAAAGCTGGAATGGCACGGGGAAGCGCACGGCATCAGCGGATTTGCTGGATTTGTTGCTTATGCGCCAGAGCAAGCCGGTCAAGGTGACGCGCAACGGAGTGACCTGGAATCACCTGCGCTATGGTCAGCACGATGCGCAATTGCGCCGGATGCTCGGCAAGGAAGTTTATCTTCGTATCGACGAATCCAACGTAGGCCGCGTTTTTGTTTGGACGCTGGAAGGTCGATTTATCTGCGAAGCCACTGCAAATATCCGCGTGGCGGCAAATGCGCCTCACCAGGAACTGGCCGCGGCGATCGCGCTGAAGCGCAAGACCAATCGCATCGACGCTGAGCGCCGGCGCTCCGGATTGCGGATCAACCCTGATATGGGCGAAGTGATGGAAGTAGTGCGCCGGCAGAACTTGGAAGCGGCGGCGGCATCTTCTCCGCCGCCGAATCCGGATGGTGGACCTGCATCAATCAAAATGATTCGTTCGCCGATGGAAGCGGACATGGATAATTTCCGCGCCGCCAGGGATCGCCAGCCGTTGCGCAAGGCCGTCGGCGGTGAGGGGATTGATATTTTTGCCATCGCCGAAACTTGGGATATGCCCACGCAAGCAGCTGCGCCAGAAATTGATTATCTGGGCCTTCGCGGGGGTGAAGAATGAGTCAGCAATGGGATAGTAAATGGGTCGAAAAGTTGGCCGAACAGGCCAGAATTTTAGGCGAGGCAAGGATGCTGCGCGACGATCAACAACTCACGGAAGAACTCTCAAAAATCATCATTACGCGCTTTCAGGAATTCCTGAAACGAGCGGATAAATCGATGCAATGGGCCTCGCGCTCGCTCGGCATCAGCGCCGGTACGCTCTCGCAGATTATCAGCGGCAGTTACGAGGCTGATGCTGAGCAGCATATTCGCAATCTGGATCGCTGGCTTGAGCAGCAAATCCTACGCGAACAAGCGCCTAAGCCCGCTGGATTTGTGCTTACCAACGTAGCTTCACAAATCTACGGCGTGCATAAGTGGATCGCAAAGCGCGGTGGCATCGGCGTTATTCACGGTCCAACTGGCAGCGGCAAAACAATGACCCTTCAAGCCATCGCGGCCGAAACGCCAGGATCGATTTTCGTAACAATCCGCACAGCCGGGCAATCGAAGCTCTCTGTGCTGCAAACCATCGCAGGGGCGCTACGCATGGGGCAAGTTCGCCTTACCTCTTTTCAACTTGATCGCCAGCTGGTGATGGCACTGAAAGATACCAATCGGCTCATCATCGTAGATGAAATCCAAAAGCTTGCCGGTCGAAAAAATGATGATGCTTTGCATGCTCTGCGCGATCTTCACGATGCAACCAAATGCCCCATGATCTGGTCGGGAATGTCAAAGATTTCCAGCTATATTCAAAACGGTAATGAAGAGGGTTACGACCCGCTTGAGCAAATCTTCGGTCGTGTGCGTGTGTGGTTGAATCTTTCGGAGATTGCTTCCCGCGCCGATGGTGGGCCGGGATTACACACCATCGAAGATATTCAAAAGATGCTTCGCGCCTCGAAAATCCGTGTCACACCGGATGCGGAGCGCTACTTGCACAAGCTGGCAAACGAACCGCGACTTGGCGGGTTGCGGGCATGTGACAGTCTGGTGGGCTTCGCGGCGGAAGTTGCAGGGGCGCGTCCGATTGATGCAGCGATGCTTCACGGGATTCTTTCGCAACAGCTGGGACGCCGCCAGGCTGACCCTCTTATGGGGCAAATGGAAAGTCGCGCTGTAGCGATGGCAGCGGGATAAATCGGAGCAAATTACCATGCTTTCAAAATCACAGATTCAACTGATTCACATTGCCAAGCATCAGGCCGGGCTGACCGACGATGCTTATCGCACGGTATTGCGCAGCGTCGGCGGCGTGGAATCATCGAAGGAATTGAATCAGGCGGATTATGAGCGCGTGCTGGCAGTCCTTGAGCAGCATGGATTTGTTGATGCAAAAAACGGCGCAGGGTACTGGCAGCGCAAAGCGGAATATGCCGAGCTTTTTGCCAATGTGCGGCTGGTGAGAAAAATCGAGCAGCTGGCCGCAACGCCAGGCCAGCGCTATGGGACACGGATGGTACTCCGCGATGGAAAATCAAAATGTTTGATTAACTGCGAGCAAAATAGAGCCACGAAAAAAGAACACAATGAGCAGGCATTTTAAAATTTCTAGTGAACTGAGCGACTCGGATATGGCCGCGTTTCAGCGTCGTCGTCGTCGCGGGCAGACCATCGACCAACTTTGGGAATGGCTCAAGCAAAAGGGCATAAGCATCAGCCGAACGGCTGTCGGCAATTTTTGCCACGCCAATCATGCTACTTCAGCGTGGCCACTGCGGATGCGATTGGGAATCACCGGGGATGCGTCGGCCCGTTCGCATATCGCGCAGAGCGCCGCCACGCTCAAAGGCGAGGATTTGGCCACGCTGGCCGAATTTGCTTCGTTTTTATCCGCTCGACGACTCGTAGCTCATTCAAAGAAGAAAAATCGCTCTGAGGGCCATTCCCGGCGTCGGGTCGTGGCCACGGGAGCAAAACAACTCGAAAGGATTCGATCATGGCCGAAACTAAAACCACTGGTGCATCTAAATCGCGATTCATTATCCGCTCGAAAGACGTAGTGAAATTGCCTCATGGACTTGTGCTGGTCCCCACTGGCGGAACGGATGATCCGGTTAAAGCGCAGGAATGCCGGGATCAGGGACTGGAAGTAATCGATACAGCGGCATCTGAATCGTAATCTGAATTAGGATCATCAGGAGCCAAGGATGGCGGAATCATTTCAACAGGAGAGAGCCAGCTACCCATCTGCTGGATTAGGCCCGAGCTTGGCCGGTGGGAACGCTGGCTTCAGCGATGAGGATCGGCGCTTCTTGTCGCGAATCCTCGTGCGCGGCGTGTCGCGCATGGAGTTCTCGGCTATTGCCCTTTGCAAATTTTGTAACGTCACGCCGTCTGTGGCAGCGGCGTTTCTAAAAATCACTCCCGCTCAGCTGCAAAGCCTTCTCCAATCCTTTGAACGCCGCCTGGCAGAAATCCGATCAAAGGAAGCTCGCGATCTGGCGCTTGCACGTTGCGATGCGCAAATCGTATCCGTGCGACTGCGCAAAATCGTTTGCAGTGAATGCGGGTACAAAAATCAGTGGCGGCCAGGGGATGGTCCTTATTGCACTGAGTGTGCCTTGCCACTTGATGACAAAATGTGCCGCAAGGAATTAGCGGACCGGCCTGCTCTGTGCCGCCAGCAGGCCCGTAAATTTGCGCGGCAAATTTCAAAAGGAAACACGATATGAAGCTTATGCCCCTATCGCATGAACCCCGCCTGCAATCTCCCCAGCTCGATGAGCTTGAGAGGGAGTTGAATCACGCCATCACAGAGCTGGCGGGGAAATATACCACCTACTCTTCAGAAGTTGGATTGCTACAATCGCCCGCGGCGCGGCACATGGTGACGGCAGAGCACATTGCTCGGCTTCCGCAGCTCAAGATCGATGGCATTGAAATCCTGCGAAGCGAATACAAGCTGCGTCATCGCATCAAGACGGAATATGTGCCGCTACTGATGGAAGCGCGATCGGCCGCGCGGAAGGTATCGTTGGATACGCTTGAGCATACCAATCGCAAGATCAAGGCAGCTCTAATCAAGGATGGCTATCAAGAAAGTCTTGTCGGCGGTGGGCCGCGCACCTCGCTGGATGAATTAATTCAAAGGCATCCGGATTACATCGCCGCCGCTACTGACTGTGAGCAGGCGAGAAGCCTTTCTTCCCACTACGAAAACACTGAGCAAAACGAAAACGAGCTTCGCTCGCTTGGAGAGCGGATCGACGAGGCCATCCGCTTGATGGTCTCAAATTTTCGGCTCTGACCCGTCGCCGTCCAGCTTTTTGGTATAGGCATGAACAAGAGAACTGCAAAATCCGATTTACCTTCCCGCCATGAATCGCTCGCTCGATACGTGGTCGAGCTTTGCAAGGCCGAGGGTGATTTGCAGTATCTAAAAGAAGCTCATTTATTGCTCAGCAATGTCGGGCGCAACCCCAACGATGTAGAGGGAGACCGTCTGTACATCCGCGAAATCCTCTCTCTTCGAAACGCTCTGGCGAAGACTCGTGAGAAGTTTCAGCGTGAAGCGATAGCTGAGGAAATAGCCACGCTTAAGGCGATGCATCCCGATCTGTCTGCGCATATCCCATCTGTGACCCATTCTCGAAAGGATAATTTATGACTCATTTTCTCTTAATCGCGGCTTCAAGTTTGGCATTGGCCGTGGCGGCAATGTTTGATGAGCACTTCCGCGTTCCCGATGCTTCGATGATTGCAACTGTCTCACTTCCCAATGGCTCTGGCACTACAGTGAGCAGCGGCATTGATATTGGCGCTACCACCAAGCTTGCCGTTAATCCCGGGAATTATGAGCTTGTCCTCTCCGCTCCGGCGCTAAATACAACTCAGCTGCCTGATGGATCGAAAATAACTTACTCGATTGTCACCGGCGGCAATGCGAACCTGACTGTGCCGACCGTGATTATCCCTGGCGTGCTGATTCAAACCGGAGCTGGCGGCGCCGGGGCGGCGGCGGCTTCAGTCACAGTGCGTCCGCCTCCGGAGCAATTGCAGCAATATATCGGCATGGAGGCAACCAACAGCGGAAGCGGCAACGCCAGTGCTGCCACGGCGACAATGGGGGCGAATTTCTAAGCGAAAGGAATTCGTAGCAAGATTCATTAGGGGATTTTCAAAGTCGCAGGGATCGTTGCGATTGTTTTGAGGGATAATTTATGACCAGTTCGGAATATGTTCAACAACGAAATGAATCGAACCGCCAGCGCGAGCAGAAAGAGCTGCGCGAGCAAGGCGCTCGGCTTCGGAAGACACTGGATGACCATAACGCCAAAATCCAGAGCGAAGCACCGGCGGCGCGGGACATAGAGATTTCTTCTCAAAATCGCGCTGCTGGTCAGAACAATCTCAGCGATTACCAAAAGCAGGGATTAACTTCGGCGCAGGCGGCGTATGCCGACAGTTTGAAAATGCCGCAATGAACCTTTCCACCGGCTGGGTGTGTGCCCGGCTTAAACTGGCGGTCCTGGAATTAAGCGTTCCGCCGTCGGCTTGAATCGAAAACAGGAATCATTTTCAGGAGACAAATATTATGAATTCACGAATTAACCTCGATGAGATACTCGGCCAACTTCCACAGTGGAATTTGGTTTTATCTATTGGCGGCGTTGATTATCCGATTCGCGAGCTGCGCATCGGCGATCTACAAAAGCTGCAACCCGACTCGCTGGGCAAGGGTTCAGAAATGGCGGATTTCATTGGATCGCTTTTTGAAGGGAAGCGCCCCGACGTGAACGAATGGTCACTGGATATGCTAGGCATTGTCGTAGGGCGCATTGGCGCTTACGTTCAGGAGCGTTCAAAGCTCAGCTCTCAAATCGCCTCGCGTTCCCCGTCACCCAAGCACGAAGCACCCAATTGATCGCACTGTGCACCGCACATGGCAGATTTTTAGGAGCAGACATGCCAATGCAAAACTTAGAACAACTGGCGGATTTCCTTCGCAGGGCTGGCGAAAATTTCGCAATCGCCGCCGGTGGGGTGAATGGCATTGCGGATGGAATTGCCAGCGGCGCTCTTTCCGGCAGTTATCTCGCCGATCTGCGTGCCAATGGCCAGAAGGTTATCGACGCTGCGCCCATTGCGATCAGCCAGGTGAAAGACTGGTGCAATGCGGTGGACCGACTTCAAAAGATAATTTGGGCATCGGTCGGCAGTGGTGGCAAATCGCCTGATTCAACGGAAAAGTGACAATGGTAAACGGCATCGATTTATCAGAGTTCTTTCGCGGCATGGGCGAAGCTAAAGAAGTAGCCGTCCGCGCCGCGCTCGATGCTACTAACAAAGCCGCCCAGCATGTTCTGGGCGATGCGCAACAGCTGGCCCCTGTGGGCGGTCCGCCTTATTCCAAATACGATCCTGCGCCGGGAACACTGCAAAGCAGCGGGGTCGCTCTCCCCGCCGAAGCGGAAGGCTACAAAATATCTGCCGTCATTGGGTTTAACACTCGCTATGCAGCGGTGCAGCATGAACAGCTCGAGTTTCGCCACTCGCATGGCCAGGCGAAATATTTGGAAACTGCGATCCGGCGCAACCAGGAAAAAGTTAAACAGATGATCGCGGACGCGATCAAGGGCGCTTTGAAGGGATAAAACATGGCATTTCAAGCCGGTTCAATTGTTGCTGATTTAGGGCTGAATACTTCCAGCTTCGTTGGCGGAATGCTGGAAGCCCAGGGCGTTGCAGCGCTCTTTCCCCAGGTGGTTACTGATTTCATAGCCAATCCATTGCTCGGGGCGGCGGAGGCGGCTAAGGAAGCTTTTGAGAAGATCGAAGCCGTTCTAGGAGGCAGTTTAACGGAGATCATCGAGCACGTAGGCGAGTCCCTTCATCAGTTGTCCAATGCCGCGATTGAGACGGGGGTGAGTGTTTCGTTTCTAAGTGGTATCTCGGCAGCTGCAAGCGAGGCTGGCGTAGGAACCATGCAGCTCGCTGAAGCGATGAATTTTCTGAATCGCAACGCGGCGGATGCTGCCTCTGGCAACAAAGATGCAGCGACGGCGTTTATGCGATTGGGCATTTCAGTAACAGACGCTACTGGACAGATCCGGCCAACGCAGGATCTGTTGATGGATCTCGCCGATGCGATCAAGAGCCTTCCGAATGCTGCAATGCAAGCAAAAGCGGCTATGGATGTCATGGGACGCAGTGGGGCGGATTTGTTGCCATTCTTAAAAGAGGGATCAGCGGGCATCCGGGATTGGATTGATACTTCTAACCAGCTTGGCGCAACCGTCACGAGCAACGCTGCTGATGCAGCTGATGCGTTCTCCAAGCTCCATGCGTATTGGAATAGTTTCGTAGTGGGGATTCAAAATGCCATTGCCATTCCGGCCTTGACGGTTATTGAGGAGCATCTTCCGCAACTCAAAGCGATGCTTATATCTGTTTCGCAGACGGTGCGCGGCGAAATAGCTCAGGCGTTTGCTTATTTGAGCAGTACAGTCGTTCCGGCAGTGGTGGAAGGGTTCAATTTTTTACGCGAGCATTCGCAGGCCGTGTTGACCGTGCTGGGCGCTGTCGGCGGCGCTATTGCAGGCAGCGCGATCGCTGGCGCATTTGCTCTCATAGGTCCGATCCTTCTCACAGTGGGTGCAGCGATTGGCGGATTGGCGACGGCATGGGCGGCGCTAATCGGCGCATTTGCCGGCGCGTCGATAGTATCCAACTCCAAGGAAATCTTCACGGAACTCTGGCAGAAAATGCAGGAGTTTTGGGCGTGGATTCAAGCTACCGCGATTCCCGTGATCGAAGAGGCGTTGCCTGAAGCATTTGATGCGATAAAGCCGGTCATCGCTGGCGTTGGTCCTATTTTCGAGGTGCTGAAAGGCATCCTATTCGATCTTTTTTCCGTTATTAAAAATCAGCTTGTTCCAGTAATTGGCCAAGCGCTGGTTGTGGCTTTTGAGTCTCTCAAGCCAGTGCTGGCTGGCGTCGGCGCAGTGCTTGTCTCATTAGCTCCGTTGGTGCGCGTGCTATGGGATTTATTTAAATCATTCGGCTCGTATTTAATTCAGGATTTCAGCGACTACCTGAAGAAAATGACGCCAGCGTTTGAGGCGATTGGGAAAACCATTCAATGGCTTTGCGATAAGCTGGCCAGTCTCATCGGATGGCTCGCTAAGGCAATTGGCAAAACCACTGACTTCATGGGTTTGACTCATGGCGCTGCCGACGCAGCATCGTCCATATCTTCTGGCTCTTCAGGAAATGCAGGCGGTTCAAGCGGAGCAGGTTCAAGCGGTGCCTCTTCATCCAACGGCGCGGCATCTGTGGTTCATGTTCAAGTCACTATCGATCCGCACAAGACAGCTGGTGAGATTGCCAAGGCGATTCATCCGGCCATCCAGCGCGCTGTGGACCAGGTGAAAAATTCTACATCAACAGCTATGCGGACTATTTCACAGCGGAAGGGATTGTAATGATCGATGAAGCCATCGAGCGCCAAATAATTCAGGACGTCATGCCATGGGATTTAACCGTGGCGTGGCAAGGCACGGCCTATCGAATTCGCCCGCTGCGCGTCGCCGATCTCGGTCGAATTTCCAACGCCGCTTCACCGGATCATCCCGACAGCATGAGGACGGTCGCTTTTATGCTGGAGGATTTTTTTGAATCGCCTCGCCCTGGCGTTTCTTCCTGGCCACTCCAATCTATCGCCGCCGTCTTGGAGCACATTCAAAAATACGTTCAGAAAATCGCCAGTGACTTTTCTCTGGAAAAAGAGGCCGGGAATAATGATAGTGACTCCATGCCAGGCCTTGAGCTTCCGGAATTCGTTGCTGCCGTCGTAGAGGCAAGCCAGGGGAGCTACAGCCCTTCTCAAGTGCTGGCAATGCGGATCGATTTCGCGTTTTTCGTATTACACGGTCGCGCTAAATTGATGATTCGTTTTAGGGGCGAGAAATCCGAAAAGTCCGCGCAATCTATTGATGCTCCAATACGCAGCTCGACAGCTGGCGCAGAGCATACGCTTAACTTGAGAGGTGGTCCGGAGATTTTATACCAACTTCTCCAGCCCAAATCGCCCTCAAAAGCGTCCAGCGGCGGGTCAAAGCAGTAGAAGTGACGCACGGATAGAACGCCGTTTAAACAGTGTTCTATCGACATTTTGGTGACGTTTTTTAAAGAGCTACCCTAGCACGGGTCGCTCTTTTTACGCGCATTCTGGAATTGACAAATCGCTGTCAAAATTGGCAACTGCGGTGCAAAACTACACAGACAAAACTAAAACAAGCAGAACCCCTAATTCCCAAATCCCCCGCATTTTTCCTCCCCGTTTGGATGAACAGTATTATCCTAACATTTTACTAACTTGTCAAGGGAAAAATTTTGGAGTTCTCAAAAAGACCGAATGGTTTCAACCGCGCTCAATTGGATAGCATTATGTAAAAATCTATTCCTTCTCGCCGGTAACTGTCGATATTTCTGGCGAGGTCATAACCATGAAAAAGAATATCGTTGCTACAGCGGTCGTAATCGGATTCGCTTACTTGAGTTCCGCCAGCATGGCGGGAACCTACCTGGGACAAGCGGTTCTCAGCTGGTCGCCGGGTTCGTATTCCAGCGGATATGGGGGCGAATTCAATACGACATTGTATTACAGCACTACCTCCCCTATCTCCGTAGCAGCCCAAGCCAATACGGTCTATATCCCATCGCAGAATAACTCGGCTCCGACGGCGCTGGACGGTTACACCTTGATCATGTCGAACCCCGCTGTTTTCGAGACATTTTGCATCCAGGCCGGTGCGAACGATGTGACGTTCAATCCAGGCAGTTATTACGCGGGTGTTGTGGAAAACTCAGCTTATAACGCAAACAATCCGCAGGGCACTCAAACAGTCACAGTGCTTACCCAAACGCTCTATGCGATGTTCTCCGACGGGACATTGGCGAGCGAAGGGTATGATTATAATTTGAGTGGCAATCGAAGCACGTCAGCGGGCGAGTTGCAGTCAGCCATCTGGGTCAACCAAGGAGATTACACAAACGATACAGCGGGTATCACCGCTGCTTTAGCCGAAGCGGGTATAACGGCTGATGGCACTTCTATATCCCAAGTGGAAACCTACTTGGCGATTACGCCTGGAGCTACCTCAGACGCCAACTATCAATCCGTACAGATTATGGGACTCTACGATAACCCCGACGACGCGATTGCCGGGAGTTCGAATGGAATTGCTCAGGCTCAACTAGTAGAAATCACCGGTATTCCCGCTGCTGATTTAGCGAGTGTGCCGCTGCCCCTGGCGAGCGAGCAGATTCTGTTCGTGCTGGCAGGAATGGGATTGGGTCGTATGGTTTATCGATCGCGCAAGATCGCTCAATAATTGAGTAAATTAATCGCGATAATAGTAAAGCCCACGGATAGCTATCCGTGGGCGTTTTTGATTGAAAATGCGTCCCGTTAGAGTGTTTTTCGCTTCAGTGTAGCGTTCTCAAAGATCCAACAGCCGGGATGACGTTTCGTCCCGGCTATTGACGCAATACCCAAGTGAAACATGCTCTAAAACGGAATATCATCTTCGCCAAATCTGGATTGGCGGGGCGGAAAACTAGAGCGGTGCGCAGAAAGTTATAGCTTGTATCCACAGTGCTCAAAGCAGTTTTGAATGTCGCTGAGTACGACGGCTGCGAATGCGGTGGCGAAGGCATCATGCAGCGCGTCAATCGTGCGGGCGGCGATCGAGCGAAG
>DASXDR010000118.1:0-25092 GCA_036490535.1 Tepidisphaeraceae bacterium
GGCCGGGTGCATTTATATCTCCATCGCCTACACCTGGGCGATGGCATCTCTGCCTTTCCTGATCATCTTCGGTGGCGGTTATCTGTACGTTGGCTTTGGTTCGCTTTATGCGATGTATCAGATGCATCGAGAAGCTAAGGAGCCGGTGACGATACCGGAAGTCGCGTAAGAATTTTTAGCCACCGATGGGGCACCGATGGACACCGATAAAGACCGGAGATTTGATGCGCTTACGGAGAAAATCATCGGATGCGCCTACAAAGTGCACAATGGATTAGGATGTGGGTTTCTTGAAAAAGTATATGAGAATGCGCTTGCCCATGACTTACGTAAAGCGGGATTGAATGTGCGGCAACAGATAGCTGTCAATGTAATATATGACGGCATAGTCGTTGGGGATTATCTGGCTGATCTTATTGTCGAAGGCGTCGTGGTCATCGAACTCAAAGCGATTAAAGGCCTGGATGACATCCATTCCGCGCAATGCATTAATTATTTAGCTGCCACCGGTCTTCCCATATGCCTGCTTATCAACTTCGGCCGAAAAGTGAAGTTCGCCGCTTCGCCGGTAAATCGCTATAGCTCAAATCAAATCTAAAGAATTTGCATTTATCGGTGTTCATCGGTGCCCCATCGGTGGCAAATTTGTATTTGCTTTCCCCGAATTTGAATCGTACATCCTTCTTGTCCCCGAAAGGGCTAAGCCGTCGTAAGGCGGCGTCCGGCGAGCAAAATCGTCGGCTTGCAGGGTCCGGATAAGTTTGTTCCGAGCCTTGTAATGCGCAAAGCGGCTGATCCGTGCATTTGATTTTTATCGGATGCCTGCGGATCGAGACGTTGCCGAACGGATGCCGGGAAGCCTGTTTTTTGTGGCTTCCCGTTAGATGCCATCCATTTTCGGACCTCGGTTTTGGGATATGGCGCAGGCGGATGCGCTTAGGCCGCTTGTTTGCGCGCAAGTTGCGCGCGGCGGATCTCAAGTCACTCGCCTCACGCGCCGATGAGTTGCGCGGTGGCCGTCGGAATTTGTATCAGCAACCACCTGCAAACGACGGCCACTGCCTGCGACTCACATTTCGAATCCCGGCGAATCGGATCCAAATCGCCGGACTTCGGAAAGGAGACGCTTGAGGCTTGCGTGGATGTACAAGCGCAAGTGACCGTAGTGACCGAAAAATGTTGTTTTTTTAACAGTTATCCTAACTGGAGGCATCGAATGGCTACTCGTAAAACAAAAGCGAAAAAGACTCGTAAAAATCGCGGGTTTACGCTTATCGAAATTTTGATCGTCGTGATCATCCTTGGCATTTTGGCGGCCATCGTGATCCCACAATTCACCAACGCCAGCACTGAAGCCAAGCAATCCAGCCTGGCCAGTCAGTTGCAAACGCTCCGCAGCCAGGTGCAGCTGTATAACCTGCAGCACGCCGGCAGCAGCACCGCGGCACTGACCACGACCAACTTCTGGGCGCAGCTGGAAGAAGCCAGCGATTCCAGTGGCACGGCTTACGTCTCGGGTACATCAACGACTGGCCCATGGGGTCCCTACTTCGAGGCCAACGTGACCAATCCGCTGACCAACAGCTCGGCCGTGGCTTCTAACTCCACGCCGGCTGCTGGCGATGCCTGGGAATTCAATCCCGCCAATGGCGAAGTCCATGGCGTGATTCCGAACCCAGCGGGCTCGGGCTTTGTCATCAGCGATGACGGCCAGACCACTGCGTCTTGGAACAGCGCTCCCAGTGGTAGTTGATTAATCTCTTACCCCACACTCATTCGGCCGGCGGGGCTTCATACTCCGCCGGCCGTTTGTGATGGGGAAGGTTATCGGAATCTCGGGCTGAGGACAGCCTGGCTCTACCTCGAATCAGCGGTCGGTGCATCGGAAGGCCACTTGATCGATTTTCCGACGATCGCTCTTATCCGTAAACCCAGAAATTGGTGTTGATATGCCGTACCAATCCCACCCCAGATATTCCCGAGCTTTCACCCTGATCGAAATCATGATCGTGGTGATCATCCTCGGCATCCTCGCTGCGGTCACGATTCCGGAACTGACCAGCGCGACCACTGAGACGCGTGCCAACACGCTACATGAAGAAGTCCGCTTCATGCGCGAGCAGATCGAAGCTTTCAAATACGAACACACGGATATCTCACCCGGCTATCCTAGTGGCGCCACCACTTCCACGCCGGACCAGGCGGATTTCATCAATCAGATGATCGGGGCTACCAATGTGACCTGTGTCACGGTGAGCAATGGCTCGCCGGGTTCGTTCGGGCCATACATTTCCACGTTTCCGGTTAATCCGGTGAATGGCCTCGCCACGGTGCTGGTCGTCGCGAACGGGACTACCTTTCCAACTTCTGCCGATGGCGCTTATGGATGGGTGTACCAACCCTCGACGATGACTTTTAAATCTGATGCCACCGGCAGCGACCAATCCGGCGCGGATTATTTCAGTTACTAATTCTGCCCAAAAACTCACGGCCTCGACGAGGAACTCCTCATTTCTTGTAGGGACGGCTTCAGCCGCCCATTTTTTAAGACGGCGGCTAAAGCCGCCCCTACAAATCGAATCGAAGACGAGGCGTTTCATCACATTCTCTACCCTCCACAGTTTTTCTAATCCCTGCTAATCGAATTATCACTTCATGCCGATAATTTATTTATGAACAGTTCACGCTGGATCATCTTCATCCTGATTCTTCAGATCGTGATCCTGGCAGGCCAATGGGTGGGCCAGCCATCCTTGCCGCGCGCGATGGCGCAGATTCCCGATGCCGGGGCGCAGCGGAATGACATGCTCGAGCAGCAACGGCTCACCAACGAAAAGCTCGATCACCTGATCGCCCTGTTTGAAAACGGCGATGCGAAGGTGAAAGCGACGCTGCCTGACAAACATTAGCCGACCGCAAGCCGCGTGCGAGATGTTAGTTGATAGTTGTTAATGGTTAGTTGTATTGGTCTTCAACAACTAACCACTATCAAATTAACAACTAACAAATCCCATTCGCGCGAGCAATCAATAACCGTTATATAATTCAGCATGACTTTATGGATGCGTTTTCCGCCGCGCATGCGGCGGGCGATTGCGGCGGCGCTGGATGCAGCGGGGGCGGCGGGCTGCGATGAGCTGGCCATTGAACACCTGGCCGCCACGATCCTGCGCGATCGCCAAAGTGCTGGGGTGTTTATCATCGAGTCTGCGGGTATTTCGCCGGATGATCTGCTCAAACGCGTGGAAAAAATCCAGCCCACGGGTCCGGCGCAACTTCAGCGTGCGGGTTGTCTCTCCCCTGCTACCCTGCGCGTGCTCCAAACTGCTGCCGATGTTGCGGATCATTGGAAACACGAGCACGTTGGCACGGAGCATTTCACGCTGGCGCTTCTCAGCACGAACTCGAACCCGGTCAGCGACTTATTCAAAAATGCCGGCTTAACCGGCCCTTCGGCTGAGGCGGGCCTGCGCCGCTGGATCGCCGAGAAAATGCCGCGCGATCGGCGGGCGCGCCATCGCCCGATCATCAAGCACATTTCCAAATTGCGTAAAATTCTGGGCTCTCCCGTTTTTGCCTGGAAAATCTTCATTCAAAAAAGCCTGGCCCATCCCGGATTCGTGCGCAATCCTTATCCGCTTTATGAGCAGCTGCGCGAAAAATATCCGGTGCGCCGCGATCCGCTCGCGCCGGTGTGGGTGATCTCCCGACATGCGGACGTGCAGATGATGCTCAAAGACCAGCGGTTTCTGAAAGATCCGTTTGCGGTCGCGCGCATGCCGATGGAGATTCGCCAGCAATTGGGGATTACTACTGACTTGGCTCCCACGACGGATGTGCAGGTGATCTCGATGCTGTTTCTCGATCCGCCGCAGCATACGCGCGTGCGGGCGCTATTCAGCCGGGCGTTTACACCGAAGATGATTGCGGGATTGCGGCCGCGCATTCAGAAGATCATGGACGAGCGCCTCGCGCCGCATTTATCGCGCGGGCAGATGGAGCTGATCGAAGCGGTCGCGTATCCGCTGCCGGTGATCGTGATTGCGGAATTGCTGGGATTTCCGCCGGAAGATTATCCGCTTTATAAAAAATGGTCGGATGATTTCACGGCGGCGCTGAGCATCAACCCCACGCCGGCGGAGCAGGAGCGCGCCACGCAAAGCCGCGAGGAATTGCGTGCGTATTTCGACAATCTCATTGAAAAGAATCCTGGATTAGCCCCGGCCCTTGGGCCGGGTTCCGGCCCAAATCTCATTACCGCCCTGCTCGCCATGGAAAACGAACCCGGCGCGCTTTCGCGCGACGAATTATTCATCAATGCCGCACTCCTATTAGCCGCCGGCCACGAAACCACCACCAACCTCATTAGCAACGGCATGATCGCGCTACTGAAAAATCCCGATCAATTACAACGCCTGCGCGATAATCCCTCGCTTATCGAGTCGTGCGTGGAAGAGCTGTTGCGTTTCGATTCCCCCGTCCAATGGGCCAGCCGCGTGGTGGCAGAGGAAGTCGAGATGAATGGCGTGAAGCTGGAACCCGGCGCAATCCTGTTGGCCAGTGTCGGCGCTGCCAATCATGATCCCCGCCAATTTGAAAATCCCGATAAGCTGGATATCGCGCGATCTGATAACCGCCATCTTTCGTTCGGCATGGGAATCCACTTCTGCCTCGGAGCGGCACTGGCGCGTATGGAAGCACAGATTGCGGTGCAAACGCTCGTGCAGCGATTGCCAAATCTGCGCCTGAATCAGAAAAAGGTCCGCTGGAAAAAGGGGATGATCTTTCGGGCTGCTCATGAAGTGCAATTGCGCTTTGATCCGGTAAATGCGTGAAGAGAACGCGAAAGCGCGAAGACGCGAAGAAAGCCGTGAAGGGGATTTTGTAAATCTCCTTTATTCGTTTTATATGGACTTCAGTTAATTTCTGCGTCATATTTAGCCCCGGCCCTTGGCCCGGCTGCTTTTCCCGGCCCAAGGGCCGGGGCTAAACGAATTGGAAATGAGCGGACCTATTTCTTCGCGCTTTCGCGATTTCGCGTTCTCTTAATCTCGTCCGATATTTTTTTACAATCTTCACACCCCCCGCAATTTATCTCGCTATTCCGTATTTTCCCGGACCCTCGTGAATGTAGGTAAAGCAGGCAAAGTTCTCGGGATGTTACGCCGATGGCGTTTGTAAGACATCGGCAATTGTTGTCGCTGATTCGTCCAAAGGAGTAGCTATGCGGATTTGCAAACATACGACGGGGATTCTTTTCTTGGCAGCGTGCATCGGGAGCGCCCGGGCCGCGGATAACGGAGCCATTCCGATCGGAGCGCCCACCCGCGCCGCCGAGCCGGCATCGCCGTTTCCACCGGCCAGCGCGGCGCCAGCAGCAACTGGCCAACCTGCTGCCACCACCGAAACAGCTAGTGCTACCCCCACCACCGATCCGGCAACTCAGCCGATCGACCAGGGGAACAGCGTTTCGGCCAACCAGGTTTCTGTTAATGATTCCGGTCTGGTCGAAATTCACGTCAACGATGCGCCGCTGGTTGAAGTGCTGCGCATGCTCTCACTCCAGTCGCAGAAAAATATTATCGCGTCCAAAGATGTGACCGGCACCGTGACCGCCAATCTGTATGACGTCACCGTGCAGGAAGCTTTGGATGAAATCCTCAAAGCCAACGGCTATCGCTATCGCGAGCATGGCAATTTCATCGAAGTCTATAGCCAGAAAGAATACGACGACATGCAAAAGAGCGAGCGCAAGGCGCAGACGCAGCTCTTCCGCGTGCACTACACGCCGGCTGCTAATGTCGTCAATCTGATCAAGCCCGCCCTGAGCACCGAAGGCGTGGTTTCTTATACCACCCCGGCGGTCACCGGTATTGATACCGGCGGGTCCACTGGCGGCGCCGCGCCCACGGGTGGCGGCGGCGGAGCCCCGGCAGCGGGAGGCGGCGGAGGCTCCAGCGGCAGTACGGGGGGCGATTCACATGCCACCGAAGACACCATTATCGTCACTGATTATCCTGATAACCTCGCCAAGATCGCGGAGATCATCAAGCAGATCGATCGCCGGCCGGATCAGATCCTGATTGAAGCGACGATTCTTGAAACCACTCTCACTGATAACAACAGCCTGGGTATCAATTTCAGCGCCTTAGGAGGTGTTGATTTCAATACCCTACAAAACGTTGGCACGACTCCCTTTGGGGCACTCTCTGGCGCGATCCTTACCGGACAAACTTCCAGCAGTTCTGGTAGTTCAGGTTCGTCAGGGGCTGGTTCGTCATCGAGCGGCGCGAGTGCTGCTGGCGTAGGCCAAATGGCGGCCAACCGATACGGCGGAGGTTCCACCAGTTTCAATCTTCCCACCGGCGGTCTGAATGTCGGCCTGGTCACCAATAACCTGGGAATATTCCTCTCCGCCCTGGAATCCGCAACCAATACGAGTGTCGTGGCTAACCCCAAACTCCTGGTCCTCAACAAACAGCAAGGCTCTATCCTTGTCGGCCAGCAGCTTGGTTATCTCACTACGAGCAACACCGAAACCACCAGCACGCAAACCGTTAACTTCCTCCCTGTTGGCGTGCAGTTGAACGTGCGCCCCTTCATCGGTGACGATGGCTATATCCGCATGGAAATCCATCCAGAAAATTCCACGGGTTACATCGACTCAAACCAGATCCCACAAACCGCCACGGCCGAAGTCACCAGCAATGTCATGGTGAAAGATGGCCACACGATCGTCATCGGCGGCCTCTTCGCCGACACCTCCTCAACTTCCACGACCCAGGTTCCGTTCTTCGGTGACATCCCGCTCATTGGCTATCTCTTCCGAACCAAAACCGACACAACTTCGCGCGAAGAAATCACCGTGCTGCTTACGCCTCACATCATCCATGATGAGAAGGCCTATGCAGATGCATCACAGCAGGAGAAGGAAGAAGGAGAGAAACTCCGCGTCGGTGTGCGTAAAGACATGATGCCTTTCAGCAAAGAACGCCTGGCGGAAGGCGAATATGAACAGGCTCTGACAGAATTGAAAAAGCCGGTGCCGGATCAATGCAAGGTACTTTGGCACCTCAATGCCGCGACGGATTTGAATCCGACGTTCGCTGAAGCAATCAATCTCAAAGAGAATATCACCGGCAAGGTAATTACCGATTCCGACAACTCCACGATCCGCTCGTTCGTGCAGCGACAGATTCTGGAAGAAGCGATTAATCCTGTGCCGCGCACCATTGTGCCCTGGCAGGTCGCAATTTCCCCCGCTCCCGCCACGCAGCCGGTGATGGTACCTGTGCACACCTCAGCCAATACAGCAGCGCCGGCGACACCGTCCGCGGTTACTGCTCTGCCGACCACGCGTCCGGCCGTAGCAGAGGCGCCGACTACACGCCCTGCCGTGGCGCTCGTGCCGACGACACGGCCTGCTGTAGCAGCGGTCCCCGCTAAGCAAGCTGCAGTAGCAAGAGCAAGTGCGCTAATCACCCAGCCGACCGTTGCTTCAGTGCCGACTACTCGGCCAGCCGTGGCGACCGCAAACACCAAGGCTCAGTCTTTCACTCCGGTTGCCAAGCCTGTGGTGGCTTCGGTGCCAACCAAGCGGCCCACGCCTGCGGTGGCCTCGCTGCCCACAACTCAGCCCTCCGTGGCAGCGCTACAGACGGATGAAATTGGCAAGAAGTGAAACAGTCCGGGCCAATAGGTTGAATCGTTCGATATCAGAAACTGAATTCGGGAGTCGTTATGAAAGCATTGAAATGGGTTCTTGTTGCTGCTTTGATCGCTGGCTGCACGCAGACGAAGAAGCCGCAGACCATGCATGAGCAGTCCACCACCGAGTGGAATCATGCACGAGCGGCAATTTATTACAGCCTGGCCAAACAGCAATATGAATCGACCGAGTTCGATAAGAGCCGCCAGAGCGTGGATCAGGCGATAACGCTCGAACCCAAGAATGTGCCCGCCCTGCTGCTCTCGGCTAAACTTTTCATTGAAGGCAATCAACTCGAAGCTGCCGAACGTCAGCTCGATCAGGTTCGCGCGACCGATGTGAAGAATGCCGAAGCGGACTATCTCTCCGGAATTGTTTACCAGCGCTGGCAGATGCCCGCGCTGGCGCTAACGCATTACATTTCTGCCTGCGACAAAGCGCCGGCGGAGCTGGCTTACGTAATGGCGCGCGCGGAGATGCAGGTAACGTTAGATCGCACTTCCGAAGCGCTGGAGCTGCTGCAAAGCAAAGTGCAATATTTCGATCACTCCGCTGCCATTCGCGATGCGATTGGGCAATTGCTGGTGGATCAGGGCAAATATGCTGCTGCGGTGGATATGTTCCGCCAGGCCGCGCTGCTGGCCGATGGCGATAATTCCATTCACGAGCGCCTGGGACTGGCCATGTATTATGCGCGCCAGTATCACGATGCAGCCGATACTCTAGGTCTCCTGACCAGTTCTCCGAGCTACGCCAAGCGCGCGGATATTCTGCTTGCACTGGGTGATGCGCAAATGCATTTGGAGCGCTGGCACGATGCCTTGAACAGCTTCCAGGCTGCATCAGAAGCTGATCCTTCTTCGGAAACCTGGCTGAAAACCGCCGAAGCCGCGATGCAGTTGGGCGATCTGCACTGGTCGCTGATTTCCATCAATAAGGCTCTGGCGATTGATTCAACCAACAGCAAGGCCGAGATCATGCTCGGCTACTTGCGCTTAAAAGAAAATCGCTTGGCCGATTCCTTGAGCGCTTTCATCGCCGCCAATCGCCTCGATCCTAAAGACTCGCTCAGCGTCACCATGACCGGCTACGTCTATGAAAAGCGTGGCATGAAAAAAGAAGCCGTAGAATGCTATAACCGAGCGCTGGTATTACACCCCGGCGACGAGCTCGCCGTGCAGCTGCTGCAAAAGATTAATGGATAAATGAGAAAAAGAAGCCAGAAGAGGAATTCAACTTCTTCTGGCTTCTCTCTTTAATCCAGATCATCCGGAATAAAATCCAGATCACGATAAGTGCGGGGCCTTCGAACAGGCTCAGGATGAATCGGATCATCTTCCATCAAATGTCGATCGGTTGAGCCGGTGCGCTCGACAGGCGGTTGAACGATTGGCCGAGCGACAACTTTCTGCGCTGCCGGTTCATCCTTGAGCTTGGTTTGGCTCGTTGCAACATGCCCATTGTCCGTACCCGATCCACCGCGGCGCCCTCGCCCCCCACGGCGACGACGTCGCCCGCGACGGGGTTCTTCGCTGGCCGGTTCGGATTCATCGGCGTCGCCTGATTCCGCAACTGGCATCGATTCCGTTTCGTCGGCGGATGATGTGACTTCCACATCTTCGACATTCGTTTCATCCATTGCCTGCGGCGCTTCGTTTACTTCAAGGTTTCCGATCGAGACAGATTCGTTTTCGGTCTGTTCCGATTGCTCTGAATCCTCATTGGGTTGTGATTGCGCAGCGGACTCGTTGCGTCCTCCGCGCCCCCTGCCGCCGCGCCGGCGACGGCGGCGTCCACCTCGCGATTGTTGTTGATTTGCAGCAGGTGCTTCCTGCTCCGCAAAATCGGGAGAAGCACCGCCTTCCATTTCAGAATCGCCGCCCATTTCCGCGTTTTGATTCTCCTCCGCATGCTCATGCTCACCGGCATCTCCGGCCTCATGGCTGTGGGCTGGCTCGCGGGATTCATCTTCCATTTCCTGATGAGAGGGGAATTGGCGATCGCGGTCCCGATCATGATCACGATTGCGCCCACGGTCTCGCCCGCGCCGTCGGCCTTGCATGCCGCGCTGACCTTCGGCTGCTTCGGCGGGCTTCATGCCCAGCGCCTCGATATACACCAGGCTGTCGCGCTCATCGCGCAGCTCCAGGTGCATGTCATCCAAAGCCAATTGCGCATCAACGCGGACGTTAATCGGCTTACCCGATTGCTCTTCGAGTTCCGCCAATTGCCGGCGCTTGCGATTGAGCAGAAAAAACGCCACTTCGGAGCAGACCATCAGCGTGACCGAAGTGACCCGTCGATCATTCGCACCGATGGCCAGGCGACGCATCACATCCAGGCTCATGCTCTCGGGCGTCTTTACCAATCCCGATCCATGGCAATGCGGGCAATCAAAATAAATCGAGCGCTTCAAGCTCGGCCGCATGCGCTGGCGGGTCATCTCGATGATGCCGAACTGGCTCATGCGCAAGACCTTGGTCTTGGCGCGGTCGTGCTTGAGATGATCGTAAAGCCTTTGCTCCAGCGCCCGGCGATGGCGCTCATAACGCAGGTCGATGAAATCGCAGATAATCACGCCGCCCAGATCGCGGAGGCGCAATTGCCGGGGGATTTCATCCGCGGCTTCCATGTCAGTCTTGAACGCCGTGGTTTCAGCATCGCTATGATCGCGGAATTTGCCGCTGTTCACGTCAATAGCAACCACCGCTTCGGTGGAGTCGATCACCAGCGAACCGCCCGATGGCAGCGGTACGTGGCGGCTGTACATCAATTCAATCTCGCGCTCGATGTTGTATTTGTGAAAGAGCGGAATGGGCTCTTCATACAGCTCGACTTTGTTGCGCGTGCGCGGAGCGCTGATCTTAATGAAATCCTTGATACGGCGAGCGACGTCTTTATTGTCGACAATAATGCGATCCAGATCAGCAGCATAGAAATCACGCACCGTGCGCGTAACCAGGTCGCCTTCGGTATAGAGCTCCACGGGCGCGGGCTCTTTCAACTTCTTTTGAATATTTTCCCAAAGCCGAGTGAGATATTTCAGATCGCGCTCGATTTCGACTTTGCTCTTGCCCACGCCGGCGGTGCGGATAATGAAGCCGCAATCGCGCGGCGGCTTCAGGCCATCCAGGATATGCCGCAAGCGTCGCCGCTCGGTTTCATCCTCGATCTTCTTGCTGATTCCCTTGGAAACCATGCCAGGCATCATTACGAGGATGCGACCGGGGATACTCAGATACGTGGTCAGCGTCGGCCCCTTGGTGCCGATGCCTTCTTTGATGATCTGCACGATGATTTCATCGCCGCGGCGGAGACAGCGCTGGATGGGCGGACGCTCGTGGCGGGCTAATTTACGCCCCACCGCTTCCTGCACGTCTTCCCCGCGCCGGCCGAAATAACTGGGAAGCAGATCGGAGATATGCAAAAAGCCATTGCGCCCTAATCCAAAATCAATGAACGCCGCCTGAATACTGGCTTCGACATTGGTTACGCGGCCCTTGTAGATATTCCCGACATGCGACGTGGAGCTGGTGCGCTCCATATACAACTCTTCGAGCCTCCCGTGTTCGACGAGCGCAATACGGCACTCTTCTCCCTGGGAGACATTGATCAACATTTCTTTAGACATGGAATTTGTTAGTTGTTAGTTGTTAGTTGATATTTGTTGAAGAATGGGTTCTTAACAACTAACAACGAACAACTAACAACTAACCCTATTTATATTGCCTCAGGGATGATCTTCCGCGTCTCATCGCGGAGGAAATGCATCACCTGCTTTTCGCTATCAAAGCTCATCACACGGCGCGCCACCTGGTGCGCATGTTCCATCGTGGTTGAGCGAATTATTTTTTTCACCTCTGGCAGGTCCGGAGCGTTCATGGAGAACTGGTTCAATCCCAGACCCAACAGGAGTAGAGTGTACAATGGTTCGCCCGCCATTTCACCACACACGCTCACCCCCAGGCTGTTTCTTGCCCCGGTGCGGATTACATCACGCACCAATTTTAGCACCGCGGGATGAGCCGGGCAGAACAGGCTGGCGACCTTTTCATTGGTCCGATCCACCGCCAGCGTATATTGAATCAGGTCATTGGTGCCAATGGAAAAGAAATTTACTTCCTTGGCAAAGCTATCCGCCATCAGCGCCGCTGACGGAACTTCCACCATCATGCCAATGGGAATCCCCTCGCGGAAATCCTGGCCTTCATCTTCCAATTCTTCCATGACATCGCGCAGCACCATCTTGGCCTGGCGCAGCTCCATGATCGTCGAGATCATGGGAAACATGATGCGCACATCCCCCAGAACACTGGCGCGCATGATCGCCCGCAGTTGCCGTTTGAACATCGGAATGTCATGCAGACACATGCGAATCGAGCGATCGCCCAGGAATGGATTGCGCTCCGGATTGGCCGCCCGGGCCTGCGTGTATTTATCAGCGCCCAGGTCGAGCGTTCGCAGCGTCAGCGGCCTGCCTTTGAGCCTTCGCAGGCTTTCAGCATAAGCCTGAAACTGGTCTTCCTCGGTTGGCTCGGTTTCGCTGGCGAGATACAAAAATTCCGTGCGGTAAAGCCCGATCCCGCTGGCGCCGAACTTCAGCGCATCGTCCACTTCATCTGGAAACTCAATATTCGCCTGCAGGGAAACCTGGTGCTTATCCAGCGTCATCGCCGGCAGGTCGGCCAATTGCGAATATTCGATCCCAATCTCAGTCTCGCGGCGGCTCTGAGCTTCAAACTCGACAATCTGATCCGGCTCGGGATTAACAATCACCACGCCACGCCGGCCATCAACGATAACCGTATCCCCCCCACTCACGTCCGTGGTAATGTTCCCCAAGCCCACCACCGCCGGAATCCCCATGGCACGCGCAACGATCGCGGTGTGGCTGGTGCGCCCACCGGCATCCGTTGCAAATCCTCGCACCCGCTCCCTATCCAGCGCGGCCGTCTGGCTGGGCAGAAGATCGTGCGCGATGACAATCACGTCGCTGGAGAGGTGATTCAAATCCTGCTGCTTCTGCCCAATCAACGTGCGAAGCAGCCGCCGTTCCAGATCATAAATATCCTTCACGCGCTCCGAGAGATAGGCATCCTGCACGGCGAGCAATTGATTGGCGTATTTGCGCATCACCGTGCTGACGGCATATTCCGCCGTGCTGCTCTGCTCGCGGATTTCGTTGACGATCTGCGAGATCAGCGATTTGTCTTTCAGCACGCCGATATGAAAATCGAGAATTCCACCAATCTCTTTGCCGTGCTTGGAGCGGATGGTATTGCGGATATTAGCCAGGTCGCCCTGCGACTTGCCGATGGATTGCTGCAGGCGTTCGATTTCCCCTTCGATTTGTTTGGCTTCGACATGCCGTTCGGGGATGAGCAAATCCTCGGCATCGAGCACGATGGCCGTGCCGATGACAATCCCAGGCGATACGCCGATGCCTTTTTCGATCTTCATTGAATCGAAGGATGAACGATGAAGGAGGAAGGATGAAAAAATACGCTTGCGGTTTAGCGTTTTATTTCATCCTTCAGCCTTCAGCCTTCAGCCTTATTCCTTTCATTCTTCTCCAAACTTGCCATCAATCAATTCGCTTAGCTTTGCCACGGCGGTTTCAGCATCCGGTCCATCAGCATCGAGCCGCAGTTCCGTTCCCATGGTTGCCGCGAGCGTGAGCATCTGCATAACGCTTTTGCCATCTGCATCAGCAGGCTCTTCGCCACCTTTGCTCACATGGATCTCGCTCTGGAACTGGTTGGCCAGATCGACAAATTGCATCACCGGCCGGGCATGAAAGCCCAATTTATTTTGAATCGTGACCTGCTTCGAAACAGCCATTACACAATAAGGATGAAGGATGATGGCGGAAGGATGAAAGAAACGCCCGGCCGGGATTCTTTTCATCCTTCATCCTTCATCCTTCATCCTTTCCTTCATTTTCCCTGATCCGCTTCATCTATAAGGTCAGCAATTGCTTCCTTGGACTGGCTCTGGCGCAGGAAGCGCCGGAAAATGTCCTTCTGTAAATTGCTGAACACAATGTTCATTGCCTGCAGATGCTGCTGCGGCTGATTTTCGGGGCTGAGCAGCAGAACGATGCAGTAGACCGGTTGATGATCCAGCGCCGCAAAGTCGATCCCATCGGCGCTGCGGCCAATGGTGCCGACCATTTTGGTGATCTTTGGATGCTTGGCGTGCGGGACGGCAACGCCCTTACCAAATCCGGTGGAACCGTTTTGCTCCCGCTTGATCAGAGCAGCAACAATTTCCTCTACCACAGACTGGTCCACAGCTCCGCTTGCCGCTAGTGATTCGACCAACTCGCGCAGGGCGCTGTTGCGATCTTTCGCCTGTAATTCGGGGATTACTGCGTCCTGAACAATAAAATCCTTAAGCTTCATCGATGGCATGAGATATCGCTCTTTTTAAATCAAAACAGGCATTTGAGCAATGCCTGCAAGGTTCATCTTAGCTTGCCTGGGGATGTTTGCGATTGCGAATCATGTCTTTTTGTTCGGCTAACTGCCGTTCCATCTTGTGCAGTGCGCCGTCAATGGCGGCGTAAGCATCGGGATCATCGTGATGCGAAATCAAAATATTGTTGTGCTCGACGTGCACGCGGAATTCTCCCCGCATGACATCCTTGACGGCTTCGAGAACGACTTCGATTGACTGGATGCGATCGAAATACTTGGTTAGTTTCCCCGCTTTTTGCTCAGCATGCTGCTTGAGGGCGGGAGTGTTTTCCATGTGACGAGTTGAAAAAGTAATGATCATATGAACTCCTTTCGAGAGTCGATTGTAACCGAAATTGCGCAAGGCGTGTTACGGTATTATTCTCGTGCATTTTAGGGACCAGATTCTGTCGAAGGCAGGAAATAAATTTTATAGGACTTTTTTCTGGGCTTCGGAGAGAACCCCGCCGCTGATGAGCATTTTCATGGCCTCTTCGACGCGCATGGGGAGCTCAACAACACGGGATTTTGGGACGAGCAGGACATATCCGCTGAACGCCGTGGGGCTCGAAGGGATGAAAACGCTCAAAAGCGGCTCGCCCGTCTCCGAAACCAGCCCAGCCACACCCGCGCCGGTGAGAAGCCCGATGCTCCAGATGCCGTTCTCATGCGGTTGAACCGCCACTACATGACTAGCCTGAATCTGGTCCTGCCCACCCGCCAGAACATAATCGGTGATTTGCTTAACGGCAGGATAAATAGCCCGGATGATGGGAATGCGCAGCAATGCCATCTCCGCCAAACCCCCAAGCGTGCGGCCTGCTAAGTTGCCGAGCAGCAAACCAACGAAATAAACCAGAAGAATTGCCAGCGCCACCCCGATGAGTTCCACCAGCCAAGGCGGCTGATGCGCAAAATACTGATCAATGAAACCAGCCGGCCGAGGCGAAAGCAGGCCCCATTGCGCAAGGACATACCAGAGAGTTTGAATGGCAGCGATCAGGTGGATGCCGAGCGTTTCCCAGAGAAATTCCCAGATTTTGACCAGAAGCCAAAGGGTAATCAGCGTAGGCAACAACGCCGTAAGCCCGCGCAAAAAGAAATGGCGAAAGTCAGCGGCGAAACTACGGCGATGAGCGGACATGGGTTGCTAGTCGTTAATGGATAGTTGTTAGTTGTGAAATAACTTGTTGCAATCCTCACAATGTCAACTGTGTAATATCAAATTCCCAGATCTTCGACGGCCTCGCCACTTCAGTGGCGAGGTTATCCAGCCAAATATGCACGGATTTCAACAGCACATCGTGAAATGCCTGTACAACTAACCATTAACAACTACCAACTAACATTTTCGTCACGCCGCGCTAGCGCGATGGCTAATGTAAGGGCTGCGTGGTCGGATGCTCCAGAGTCTGTAAATGCGCGGCAGCATATTTCTGCACGATGGGGTCATGGCCATTGGTGGTCAGTGATTGACAGATTTTTTTCTGCACGTCGACGGGAGCGGCACTGCTGGCAAACGCGGCGAGCAGCTGTTTCTCCCAATCATTTTCAGCAGCGAGTTTTTCCAGGCCGTCCCATTTTTGCCCGCCGGCCTGCACCCGCGCCTTGGCGAAATCAGCCATCGCCGCCACGCTGCCGGTGGCATCCTTTGTATTCTCATCGAGCACATGCAGCAGATCAGCCCCCGCTTTTTTCTGGGCGGCATTGGCGTTGGGATCATTCAAATATTGCGTAGCGTAATTGGCCATCAACACCGTAGCGCGGATCTTAGCTCCACCATCCTCGCCTCCGAGCATACGCATGACATGGTCGCGGCCTGTCTGGTCGGAAAGGGAACTCGCTTCGCGCTCGAATACCCGGGGCATCTGCGCTTTGAACCCGCCCAGACTGATGTAAATCTGGTCTTTCACCGGGACAGGATTCGTCGTCGCCATCAGCGTGTATTGCAGTTGGGCTTCCGGATTGTTCAAAAGCACCAGCCCGAAATCACCTTGATCGATGCGAACGATCTGGCTGATCTCATCTCCGCCGCGAAGTAATAAAGCAGAATTGAGCTGCGCATAAGCGACACCGCGATACAATTGATCGCCTATGCCGCGCTGCTGCGCATCGAGCAGAACAAATGGGTGAATCAGCGCGTCAGCCCCCACGGTCAGATCAATCCCAGTAAGATTCTGAATCGCCACGCGCACCAGAATCGGCTCATCGTATTGGTAGCTCACTTTAATCGGATCGATATGCACCGAATAAAATGATTGTGGCTGCATCAGGATCGACAGATATTGCACCGGGAAGCGATTCAATTGCTCAAGCACCGCTTGCGATTGATTGGAGGGGATTAGAGCCACGCCTTCGCCTTTGAGATCAGCATACAGCGTTGTGCCAAGAAGCCCGGCGCTGTTCTCACTAAGGAGTTTGCGGGCCTGTGAAGAAGCAGCCTTGGGATCGGTCTTGCGCTCGATCTCGACCAGGCCCATCTTGCTCAAAGCATCATCGCCGGCAGCGGAGAATTGCGCGCGTGCCCCGTCGACGTCTCCTTTTACATAATCCGTCCAACCCTGAAGGCGATGCAGCACCGGATCATCTGTGGGCAAAATGCGCTGCAGGAACTGCACCATCGGAGCGGCATCGTCCGGCTTCTGAGCATCGAAAATATTCAGCCACGCCCAATCGCTGACAACTTGCTTGTAAGCGCGGCGAAGCTGGCCCGAGTTATCGGAGGCGATGCGGGCAACATCAGCGGTAGTATCGCCGAGCGCCACTGGCTCACCTAAATCGACGGGGCGCGTGGTGGCTTCGGTCGAGCCAAGATGATGGCGGAAAGTCTGGATGGCATTAAATGCCGCGACGTTGGCCTTGGCGATGGTGTTCTGAAGATGCGGGCTATTGTTGGCTTTTTCGATGGCGACTTTGACCATCCAGATTTGCGGCGCATCGGGGTCATTGCTCAGCGTCTTTTCCATCACGTCGTCGAGATTTTTGGTATCGCCGCTGAGATAAATTGCGCTGAAATAATCAGCCAGCAGCTCTTCCGGAATGGCCATCCCGTTGCGCGGCATGGCGCCAACCGCCAGCTCGAAAAAATTGATCGATTCTTTTTCCAGACCCGACTGGCTAAGCAGATGCGCCAGGTTCCAGATCATCATCGGATCGGCAGGATTCGCGCGAAGCAATCCCAGTGAAGCAATCGCTTTTTCCAGCACGCTCCCATTCTGCTGCACAATCGCGTACTGGGCTCGGAGCGCTTCGACATTGAGTGGATTGAGGTTAATCGCCTGCCCGATCATGGCGCGAGCGGAGGCAGTTTCGGAGCGCTCCATCAGCACGCGCGCCAGCGCCATCGCAGCATACGAGCGGACATCATTTCCCAAGGATTGTTTGCTGATCAGTGCTTTTAAATAGGCATCTTTCTGATCGGCGGTTTCCATCTGGGCCAGATAAATGTCGATCAATTGCAATTGCGCCGCGCGATTCCCCGGCTGCAGCGCCAGCAAATCCTTGTCCGCCTGCACGATCATGGGCGTATCCGCAGCACTGGTGGCGTAATGTGCCAGAGCATCCGCCCAGCGCACTTGAGCCGGATTAAGCCGATGCGCCGCCATTGCCAACGCTTCGCTTTCACTCCAAAGAGAGACGCTCAGATCCTTCCGCGCCAGCGTGCGCGCAGCCATCGCGCCGAATTCCTCGGCCATCTGCACATCGCTGCTGTCGATTATCTTCTGGTCTGAAGCGGTGCTGATGCTACACATCGTGCCAGACGCCAGGGCGATGATCAGCCATTTATGCATCATTTGCCTCATGCTCGAGCCGTCCCTTCATGGTGTAAATTTACGGGCTAGCCGAAAATCTTATGCGGATAAGAGTTGGCCGCAAGTTTTAGCCTGCACAACAGTTAATGGGCTGGTTTGAGAATCGAAGCGAAATTGCTGCGCCAGTATTGTTCGACTCGATCCTGCTGAGTCTGAAAGAGGTCTAGAGGCTGCAGATTGTCAGCCGACATAGGCCGGGCAGTGAGTTCGAGTGTAATATCGATCTTTTGCTGATCCCGCAGCACCTGCAGGCGCAATTGCTGCCCCGGAGCATGCGTCTGGATCGTAGCCATAAAAGTTTGAATATCCCGCGTGGTATTGGGATCGCCGTCGATGGAAAGGATGATGTCGCCGTTACGGAGCAAGCGATAGGCATCGAAGCCAGGAATGCGCTGCGTAATCAGGATGGCCATGCGCGGTTTATTGTCAGGGCCGGTGATCTGTTGAACCATGGGGCTGGCTCCCAGGAAACCGCGTTGCGAGGTGGCGTCGGCCTGGTGGGCGGCGTCGGCGAGAATGACCTGCATGACGATTTCGTGAAGAGAAGCAATTTGCTCCGGCGAGAGCGGCATGGCGCGAATGGCGGCTTGGCGCAGATCGTCGAGTTGGGAGCGATGAATGGCCATCAAATCCTGGCGAGCTTGATCGCGGATGGCGGGATCGGGATTGTTGAGGTTTTGCAGGGTTGCAGGAATGTCGATCGAAGCGGCAAGAGAGACGAGGGGAAGAAGGATTAAGAAGAGCATCGCGAAAACCCACGGCACGGCCGTGGGCTTTGAAAAGATGGGGATTGCAACAGGTTTTAAAGAATTGAACTTCATGCGGACTCGGCAAGTTGTATCAGATGATGCGCATGTAGTGCCAGCCAATTGGCCTTGCGTGCGACCATATGGAGAAAAATATCGCCGGAGATGCGGCCGAAGGTTCCCGTGGCGGCGATGGGATAGACGGCTTCGGCGATCAGGGCTTCGATCATGAGCCAGGGGAGGACAGCTGATTCGGCGGATGAAAACGCGGCGAGCTGGCGATAGCCGTGAAGAAATTTGCGATAGCGCGATTCGTCGGTTTGGTCGGGCCATTTGGCGGGGTTTTCGTCGCCGTCGATCATGGAAAATTGCAGGGCGCCGTTAGCCAGATCGATCGCGATGGGCAATCGGCGAGCGGAATCGAAATCGAGAACCGCGACCACGCGATCTTCACGAAAGAGCATGTTTCCGGGGTGCCAGTCGGCATGAATAATCCTTTTGGGCCAGGTGGAATATCCCGATGCGTCGACGGCCTCGGCGGCGGTGGTGACGAGAGTTTGCAACGAGTCGAGGAGAGATGTGGGCACTTGGCCGGCAGCGGCGATGCGCGTGAAATTCTGCGCGAGCGCGCGGGCACGGTGGTAGCTGCTTGGCCCGGGCTCCCATGCGGGGGTGAAATCGAGGAGGGACTGATGATAAAGCGCTAACGTGTATCCCGCGTTTTCCGTGGCTTCGAGAGTTTGCGGATAATGCGCTGCGGGGATGAATTCGAAAAGCTCATAGATATTTTCGGAAGGTGCGCTTGCGGGCGATTGGGCTGACGCAGCAGAGGGCAAGTGGGAAAAGGATTGGCCGTCGGTGGTGTTAATTAACTGGGGCAGCGGGAAATGCTTGGCAGAGAGATGCATTTGCAGAGCGTGATTGAAGGCGACGCGCTGCAAATTATTTTTGCCGGGGGCGCGACGTTTGAGGAGGAATTGACGGGTTGGGGTGGTGATGATCGCTTTGGGGCTGCGGCGCGAGCCACGGGGAAAATCGCGCGTGGATTCGATTGGGCCAATGGGGTATTGCGAGAGGACAAGGGCTAACTCAGAGGATTGGAAGACATCGTGGTCAGTGTGCGGAGATTCGTGCGAGAGATGGGAATCCGAGGCGGGGGAGGAGGCCATTTAAAGAGTAGTCTTGTCGGAATGATGCTGTTGTCAATTTAACTTCAATCGCGATGACGATTGTGTTTCTGCTCAACTGCAGGATTGCGCAGTGGCCGAGATGCAACGCATCTCGGTTGAGGGATTAATCGGCTCTGTTGAAAACCTCTCTTATTTCAGTAGCCGGGACTCAACGAGTCCCGGAATTCCCCGGAATTCCGGCGGTCTTTGACAGCCGGCTATTGGCTCGAAGGAGGTTTTCAACAGAGCCGGATTAACCGGGATGCGTTGCATCTGGGCTAATGCAATGTTGGTAGCCGAAGCGTTCAACGCGGTGCTACGCACCGCCGCTAAATAGTAAATGATTTAATGTTTTCGCAAGATTTTATTTGACAGATCGGCCATCTTCCGTTACAGTTACGGAAACTGTTACGGACAATCTGTACGGCTTCATTTCAAAGGCGGAGTGAGCTTATTATGTCCTCGGTTCGGCAAATAGCACGGCGCATGCGCGTCTCGGTAGCTACCGTCTCGCGAGCGCTCAATAATCACCCGGAAATCTCCCCGGAGACGCGCGATCGCGTTCTGAAGACAGCCAATGAAGTTGGCTACTACGGCGCGGTGGGCAAGCGCGTTTCCACGAATATCGGGTTGGTTTTCACCAGTGATGCTCCCTTTACTGAATTCGATGGCTTGCTGCTCACCGGCATGATGCGCGGGATTGCTGAGCAGCGGTTTGATATCACCGTTGTAAACATCGAGCGCGATAAAGATTCGAACGAAACCTACACGCAATTTTTCATGCGCAAGGGCATTCGCGGGGCGGTGTTGCGGACCTTTACGCACTCGCGGCGGACCTGCGTAGCGATTGCGGATGAAGGTTTTCCAGCCGTGGTAGTGGCGGATCATTTTGAAGAGCCACAGGTGAATTGCGTTTTTAGCGATTCGCGGCCGGACAGCCATCGGGCCATTGAACATCTCATCCAGATGGGCCATCAGCGGATCGCCTTTGCGATGAATCATCTGCGCGATCGCGATCACACGGATCGACATGATGCTTATAAGGCTGCACTGGAATCGGCCGGCATTGCTTACAACGGAGAATATGTGATTTCCGTGCCCGCCGATTTAGCGGGTGGAAAAGCAGCGCTCAATCGCCTGATGGCCATGCCGCTGCCGCCCACGGCGATTTATTACGCCGATCCGCTGGCGTGCATCGGCGCTATCGCCCGGGCACACGAGATCGGCCTGCGCATTCCGGATGATATCTCCATCGTCGGCTTTGACGATGCAGATATTCGCTATCGGGTCTGGCCCACGCTGACGGCAGTATGTCAGGATGCATCGCAATTAGGGTTCGAAGCATCGCTCTGGCTGACGCGCAAGCTCATGGGCATTGATGATCAGCCTTTGCGGAAAAAGACGACCACATTTTTTGAAGTGCATGGAACGACGGGTCTCCCGGCCAAAAAACCGGGCCGCGTATTGCCGGATGGTTCCCGGCTGGCGGTGAACAAGCAACCTAACTGAACTTTTCGGAGGAGATATGAAGACAACGAGAATTTTATCGCTGGCCTGCGCTACGGCGGCCATGGCTGTTGGCGCCACGGCCTTCGCCCAACAGCAAGTGTTCGTGGATAATTTCAAGAATGGCTCAATCACTGACAGCGACAGCGTGCCAGGCTTTTGGCAGCAGATTCCAAATGATCTGAGCACAGTGACGGAGCCGGTTGGCGGCCCGGAAACATTAACCGCCCAGTCGACTGGTACAGCCGGCGATGATTATCCGTTTGCCGAGCTCAGTGCGACATCGCTGGAGAGCAGCTTCAATTTCTTTCAACAACCGATCATTCTGTCGGTTTCGAACATGAACTATTCGGCCAATAGTGTGGCCAATTCACTGACGGAATTTAACTTCGGTTCGCAACTCACCGTGCAGGGTGGCACTATCCAGACAGAGTACAACGAGCCAAGTGATTTCTCGCTGGAAATCTGTCCCACGAATGGGCCAAACGGACAGATCATCATGGGCGAGAAGTCGAATTATCCCAATCACAGCTCGCCATGGGATTCTTATCAGCTCATCGGACCAATCGGGCATGTTACGGCCGGCGCGCAGAGCCTGGGAAGCCAAGTCACAGGATTTACGCTGGTGCTCGATTCGCAGTTTTATGATTTGACCGTGCAATTGGCTTCGGGAGGCACCAAGGAATATTCCGGCGGATTGAACCTGATGAACACCGGACAATATCCATGGACCACCGGCGCGTATGCTCCCGGTGATCCTGAGCTCAATGTCGAAACGCAAATTGGCGGTACAACCAATGGCACCGACATAGCGCAGCTTAATATTGGGCAGCTCGCAGTGAGCCAGATGAACATGACGTATACCGGCGCCGCAGGAGACGGAAATTATTTCACCGCTGGGAATTGGTCGGGACTCAGCAGCACGATCAGCTCCACGGTGGCGAATACTTTAAAAATTACCGTTCCTGATTACGCCTCCTCGAGCGCAACTTTCCCGCAAGCCAATGGGCCTACCACGATCGCACTCGACAATGGCAACGGAAATACCATCACCCTGGGCACTCTGAATATTAACAGCTCTCAACCCTACACGATCAACGGCGGAATCGTGCAGTTCGCCACGAGCGGCAGCACAGACCGCATTAACATCACCGCGGGCAATCAAACCCTCAACGCGGGCGTGACCATCTACGAAGCTCATTCGGCATGGAATGTGTCATCCGGCGCCTCGCTGCTCGTGAATGGTCCGGTCAGCACCCCGTACACGGATATGTCCATCGACACCAGCGGTGGTGCGGGCGCGGTCACTGTCACAGGCAATTTCACCTCGGAAGGCAACCTCACCCTGACCTCCGGCGCCGGTCCGCTCAATATCACCGGCGATTTCGCAGCGGCGGCTGCGATCACATTGAACGCTGGCACGGGCGGGATGACTATTACTGATACTAACGTCAGTCCCAGCAGCGAAGGCAGCGCCGGCAATGATTTCCTCTTCCATGGCCCACTCACGTTGAACGTCGCGGCCGGCGGGACGCTGACGATTGATTCTTATCTCGATGATCCGTTCACCAACGGCGTCGGAACTTATCCGATAACCAAGACAGGTGGCGGCTTGGCCGTAGTGGCGGCAATGTACGAGATTCCTTCGGTGACTGTCAGCGGTGGTACGCTGCGGATTCAATCAAGCCCGACCGCTAATAACTTCAACTATGGTGGTAGCTTGATCGATAGCCTGAGCATTTCCGGCGGCAAGCTGGACCTCACCAACAACGATCTGGTGATCAGCTACAGCGGCAGCAGCCCGCTTACCACCATCCGCGGCTATCTACAGACCGGTGCGCTCTACAGCAGCACGGCATCGCTGGCGCTCGGAACCACTGTTGGCTACGCTGAAGCGACCGAAATCGGGCAAACCAGCAATTTCTATGGCCTGCCCACGAATTCGACATCCTTATGCCTGATGTATACGTATGACGGTGATCTGAATATGGATGGCGTGGTTAATTCGGCGGACTACCAGCTCATGCTCCATGGCAATGGCAGCGACTGGTACAACGGCGACCTGAACTATGACGGTAAAATTAACGCTGACGACTGGGCCCTTTTCCAATTGGGATTGGCTGCTTCGTCACGAGGAGACATCAACAACCTCCCCGCCCCCGAGCCTTCGTCACTGGGCCTGATTGTCGCAGGAGGCGCGTTCCTGCAACGCCGTCGCCGCGCTAATTGAAGTTTGTGTTTTAGGAAAGCGAGATATCAAGATGAAACGAGTAAAGGGTTTCACCCTCGTAGAGCTATTGGTTGTGATTGGGATTATCGCGCTATTAATCTCAATCCTGCTGCCCACGCTTGGCAAAGCACGCCAGCAGGCAAACTGCCTCGAATGCATGTCCAATCTCCGGCAGCTCGGATTGGGATTGCAGTTGTATGCCAATGCCAATCAGGGCTCGCTGCCGGTGGGGTATTGGCCTGCGGAAAGCTCCAACGGCGGTTTTGGAACGGAATGGGATATTCTCGTGCTTCACGCCCTCTCCAATAAGTACATCACCAACTACCAGGGTGGAACCAGTGCCAGTGCTTACAGTCAGGTCGCGCAGCTCCGTAAGCTCATCCGTGATACGGATACTCAGCAAAGCCAGGAGGATGCCGGCATTACCGTTTGCGAGTATTCATCGCACCCGCGCCTGATACCTGACTTTGATCCGCAAAATGACAGCTATCCTGATCCAGCAATCAAAACCTCCACCGTACCATTGACGCCCTACCACCTGGCTAAGGTGCGGCGATCTTCTGAGGTTGTCGTGCTGTTCTGCGGGACGCAGATTCAAACCAATCAGCAGGGTGCGCCGGGAATTACCGCGTGGTGGGGAGCCGACGCGGTGGGATTCGCACTCGACGGCAATCAAATGCTACCCGGGGGCGCGAGCAGCGGTGGAAATGGAGGCAAGGGCGGTAGCGGCAGCAGTGGTAGTACAGGCAAGGATTATCTTCTTTACGATTCTCCTGGCGCGGATAATGGCAGCCCGATCGACCCGGGTCCCAATTACGACTTTGGCGGCGACGTGAATAACATCACCCCCGCCACGACCGCTCCCTGGCAAGCCGCCGGACAGCCGCGCTGGCGCCATCTGAACAACACTGTTTGTAACTTTCTGTATTGTGATGACCATGTCGAATCGCATCATTACAAATCGACCGGGTTTCATACCGGTACCTGCGACCTTTACGGGCGAAACGTCAACGTAAACAGCCAGTAATCCACTCGAGGCAGCCATCATGAGTAACCAACACGGCCATAAACGAGTGGTCACCGGACTCGCTGTTTTGATTTTTCTCCTCGGGGTCGCCGCTACCGTGCGGGCAGCGGACACCAACCAATTCCATCTTGCTTCGCAGTTCGACTGGGGAGCAGCCAAGGGATTTTTCTTTGTCGTTGAATCCGCTCCGCATGGCGATCACCCTGCTTCGGTGACTGATGCGAAGCTATCCATCGGTATTGGCGATGGGCATGCGTGGCATTTTATTTCCGGTGGCGGCGGATTTGTTCAGGGTCATTCCTATAACGTCGCGGTTGTTATCGAGAACGGCCATTCTCGGATTAAACTCAACGACCAAACCGTCGCCGAGATGAATTGCGGCTTTGCCCCCGCTGCTGGCGAGATGCTCTTCAACCAGCCCAGCAATGTCATGCAC
>DASXDR010000122.1:0-29491 GCA_036490535.1 Tepidisphaeraceae bacterium
AATAATGACGGCGCTTCCAGCACCACGTTAGGAACGACCGACCTTTACACCGCCCAGACGTACGACCCAACTACCGAAGGCGGATTCCAGTCGATCAATTTTCATATCGATGATTACATCGCCGATGCCATGAATGGCAACAGTGGCAAAGTGATTGCTTTTGCGCCGGTCATTGAACAAGGTGGATATTTGTATGATGCCGGCTTGATTGTTTCGACGAGCAACACGTGGACCTCGCATAGCTGGTCAGCATATACGTCCAATCTATTTTACAACTACTCCGGCTCCGGTCCGACTCATCCCGATTTCAGCTCCGCCGGCGCGCCGATGACCTTCGGCTACTATGATTCATTGGGTATCGGGCCCAGCTTTTCTCCCTATCCTCTTTTCCACGCCGTCGACAATTTTAATGTGCAGGTCGTCCAAAAACTGATTCCCACCAGTGGGCAGTATGTAGTGAACGTAGATTTGGGCAACGCCACGCCGTCCGATACGTACAGCGGACAGGGCGGAATTGCTTCACCAGGCAATACATGGAACGCGGTGGATGGTGGGTTCAATCCTGTAGGCGCGTTGGTGGATTCCCAAGGCAATCAGACCACAGTGGGCTATTCATGGAAGACTCAAGCAAACAACTTTCAATTATTGGGAAATTATCCCGAGTCAAACACTGTCTTCGACAGCTCGCGTAATGCTCTGATGGATGACGGCAGCTACGACGGCACGGAAGGCGATACGACTCCCGATAAATATGGCGGGGAGCTGTACATCAATGGCCTGATTCCCAACGGGCACTACAACCTCGCGTTGTATGGCGTCGGCGCCGGGCCATCGGAAACCTACCTGACTAAGTTCACGGTCAATGGCACGAGCCAGACGCCTACAGGCCCGATCGACAATGACGCCGAAGGGGGCAACTACATCGTGGATAACAATGTCATCGCCGACGCCAATGGCGAAATTCGCGTGCAGGTCCACAATGCTAATTACTACGATCCCGACATCGGCATCACCGAGGGTGGCATCTGGGTGGTTAATGGCTTTCAGGTGCAAAGCACAGGCGCGACCAATCCGACCTGGACTGGTGGCAGTGGCAACTGGTCGTCGGCGGGTAGTTGGAGTGCGGAGGGCGTGCCCAGCGGGGCCGGCGCGGTCGCCGAGTTTGATAACGCTGCCAGTCCTGTGAATGTTACCGTGGACGCCCCGCAAACCGTCGGAACCCTCGGATTCAACAGCGATCAGAAGTTCACCCTGAGCGGCTCAGCGATCACGCTGGATGGGAACGGGTATGACTCCATGATCAACGTAACCCAGGGCGCTCACGAGATCGCCGCTCCGATCAATGTGGTCAACGGCGAAACAGAAATTGTCATCTCCAACAACGCGAGTCTGAAGTTGTCCGGCAAATTAACCGGTCTGGTTAGCCGTGTGTCACTGGGTCTCTCTTCCACGCTGGATCTGACATCCAACTCAATGGATGTGGAGTATTTTGGCAATGATCCTTACTCGGAAATCCTGGCCGATTTCCAGAGCGCCTATGACAGCGGGAAATGGGACGGCACGGGGCTCACCTCTTCCGTGGCGGCTAATTCACCAAATGCTAACGCCCTGGCAATTGGTATTGTGGACAACGCCGCCGCAGGTTGGACTACGTTCGAAAATCAGCCAATCACCAGCACCAGCGTTTTGATCCGGCCGACATGGTACGGCGATGCCAACCTGGATGGCGTCGTGGATGCAACTGATTTGGCTCTGCTGAACGCGGGTGAAGCAGGCGGATTAACCGGCTGGCAAAATGGCGATTTTAATTATGACGGTAAAATCAATGCCGACGATTTAGCATTGTTCATGCTGGGAAACGCCTCACAGACCGGCCCCTTGGGTTCAGTGCCGGAACCAGCTAGCGCGTTGGTACTGGCGCTGGCCCCATTGCTGATGCATCGTCGCCGCCGGCAATAGTTTATCTCGGTCTACCTCCCGAATGGTGGCCCGCTTCTTATTATATAGAGCGGGCCGCCACTCGATTTTGCATCGCTGATTACAAAAATAAGCCGCGCAGTCGTCCTTGCAGTTATGCAACCAAGGTTAGACGTTTGCGACATTACAGGTAGTGTACTGAGGAGCTAACTCACGCGTTCCCCTACCACAACGACGCTCGCCGTGTCATTCTCCAGAGAGGCATGTCCATCAAATCACGACAAACATGTGGGAATTCCGGTGTCGGCAGCTCTTTGACCGGTGCGGTCAACATCAAAATGCACAACCCACGCATTGCATCGGCAAAAGATTTTTTGGCTGGTTCATTCGTGTTCGACATATAGATATGGCCTCAGAAATCAAAAATTGAATGGGCAAGCATCATACCCATTGTTCGCTCAACCCTCACGCCCCCTACAATCTGGCGATGTCTGCTTCATCTATCTCTCAATGGTTATCAGCATTTCCTCTGGACAGGTGGATCAGTGATCATGTTGCAGCCGTCTTTGAGAGTCTGCCAGAAGAGATTCGTGCGGATCTGATGGACGACCCAGAATTCGGCATATATGACTTCGAGCCCGGGCCGCAGGTGATTATGCAGGTTCCTGTGCGGTTCAGCGGAGGAGGCAACCCTGGTCGATCTGTAGTGATTAAGCGCACAATTAAGCAAAGGACCGTTCCGTTTGTAAGATGGGTGATTGCCCACGAATTGGCGCACGCTTATTTGAGGCATGGAGGCAGATGGCCTCAAGAAGACCCGGAACATGCTGCAGATGCGCTGGCCGCGTCATGGGGATTTCCAAAACCAACCATTAGCTGACCGGGCCGAAGCCTTGGGGGGCAAATGTTCAGTAAGGCAGCGATTGATGCTGAGTCACCACAGATAACACACATTTTCAGTGAGGCGCGATAAAAAGGATTGAAGAAGCATCGCGCGAGGAATCTGCTTCCTGCTAACTCGAACATTTAAACATTCCTTCGCTCCAAGGCTGCAAAACCATCTGAATCAGGCGAGGCTGATCATTTCGCCATCACGCGAGCATGGGTCGCTGGACATATTTCTATTGAGTGTTGACATGGCTTAGGCATGAGCAAATGAATGCCCAATAAGACATACATCAATCATTCCCGGACAAATTGACGCCCTCGTATAGAAAGAATGGCATCCATGCGGCATATTGGCTGAAGTACGGGCTTCCGAGCATAATTCTTGAGCAGGCACAACAGTTGCTCCACGCATCTGCGTAACCCACTCGAAAATTTTTATTACCCAGGATCGAAGGAAGTTTGGATTATGTCAGAGCCTAAAGGGAGCATCGAGCTATATTTGTTTGCGCCTTACAATGATGAAGTCGCAATCATTTCTACTTGGAACAAATGGCAACGGGAGAAAATGACCAAGGGAGCAGATGGATGGTGGCGTATCACCTGCCAACTTGCTGATGGCGAGCATTTCTATAAGTTCGCCGTCAAATCAAAAAGCTATTTTGCACTCGACCAATGGGTTGAAGTTTTTGATCCCTATGCGTTGTCGATTTCCAATGACGCAGAGGAACGAACGTTTTTGCGAGTCAAAGATGGCAAGCGACAATGGGTGGATTATGAGTGGCGTCACGATGATGTGCCGCTGCCCACGAATGATCAACTCGTCATTTATGAACTTCATGTGGGCGATTTCAGCGGAGGATTGGGCGATAAAGGTTCGCCGCGCGTGAAGGGACATTTCCGAGGAGTCACGGAAAAGCTGGATTACCTTGTGGACCTGGGCATCAACGCTGTTGAGCTAATGCCAGTGAAGGAATTCCCCGGCAAGTCATGGGGATATAATTTGCGAAGCTTATTCGCCGTTGATAGCGGCTATGGCTCTCCCTCAGAACTTTGCCGACTGATCGATGAATGCCACGCTCGCGGCATTCGTGTGATCAGCGACGGCGTATACAACCACGCCGAGGCCGACGCGCCGATGGCGAAGATCGATTACGAATACTGGTTCTACAAAGACAATCCCGATCCGCAGTGCATGCAGTGGGGACCAAAATACAACTACACTCATTACGACGAAAATTTGAAGATTTTCCCGGCACGAAAGTATGTGATCGAATCAATCACGGCGTGGATCGAGCATTTTCACATTGACGGTGTTCGCTTTGATGCGACCTGCGCAATCAAAGATTTCAATATCATGCGCGAGTTTACGGATGCGGCATTTAAAAAGGTGAACGGCAGCAAGCCATTTTTCACCGTGGCGGAGCACATTCCGGAAGATCCAGCCATCGTTGGTTATCCCGCCGGGCCGATGGTCGCGACATGGCACGAATCGTTGTCGAAGCAATTGCAGGCCGTCGCCACGCAACATGATCGTGATGGCGCACAGCCTTGGGATTTAGATGCCTTGGAACAAAAAATTAACCCCGCCACAAATGGATTCGGCAGCGGCAATCACGTCGTGAACTACATTGGAAGTCACGATCAGGAGCGCATCCTCAAACAGCTCGCCGATTATTCCCTCACTTTTGGCGAAGCAGCATTTCGACGGGTGAAGCTCGCAACCGCATTGCTGCTGACATCGCCAGGGTTGCCCATGATCTGGATGGGTCAGGAATTTGGCGCGGCAAATCCGAAGAGTCTGGATTCCCAACCTCTCGATTGGGCACTCATGGCCAATAAGGACAACAAAGATCTCCAGCAATACACCGCTGGGTTAGTCAAACTACGCCGCAGTACGCCTGCATTATGCTGCGATAATTTTCAAGTCGTGCTCAAAGACAAAGAGCGTCACCTGTTTGGCTATAAGCGGTGGAATGATGCAGGCGGCGTGGTGGTAGTCGTCGCCAATCTAAACGACGCGGATGCGGGTGAATTCACGATTGCCGACGTAGGCTTGGAAGATGGCACGTGGCACGAGCATGTTTTCAATTTCGATACTACGGTGTCGGGTGGTATCTTGAAGCACTCACTCGGGCCCAGCGAAGTGAAAATATTCTTAAAGAAATAGAAAACGAAACCTCTGATTGAAGGGAAAGTTTATGTTGCGAACCATTGTTTTGATTCTGCTGATATTGCTTCTCCTGGGATTACTCCCGACCTGGCCATACAGCTCTGGCTGGGGCTATTACCCCAGTGGTGGGGTCGGCTTGCTCTTGATCATTATCATTCTGCTTCTGGTTTTCAGAAAATCAGATCGATAACCATTAACCACTAACAAACGGAAAGAGGAACTCATGGAACTGGCACATATGCTTTTCCCGATGGCTGCTATTGGCTTTTCGATCATTTACTTGCTCCTCGGCGGCGGCTTTGGAGGTGCGGTACTCATCTTTATTATCGCCAAGATGTTGGGAAAATAGAGTCGCTGCTTGTGATATTGGGCAGACTTCTAGTTGTCCGTGATGCAACAGCGTTGCTCAACTCTGAAGTAGTAATCGGCTTCCAGATTCTAACGTTCGCATTCCGGAAATTTTATGCGACGGTTCTCAACGAGTCTTTGCCGCCGCACAAGTGCGTATTTTGGAAATCGAATAATGCCCGGACGGCATTCCCAGGGCCTTCCAAGAATTGATCCTTCAAGCGTTCCGATTTCCTTTCAGCAAACGCCGGAACTAAATCGCGATGACAAGAGCGAAATTGCCTGAGATCAGATAGATTCTCTGTTTCTATTCGCGAAGCGGCCTGAACGGCGGCGACTTTTCAAAGCACAACCCCGTTGAGATGATCTGGTCCAAAGTCAAACGAACGCTGCGATCGATCTGGTGCCCGCACGATTGATACCCTGCACGAGGCCTTTAACACCGCATTCGCTGCCATTACCCCCCAATGACATTCAAAACTACTTCCAACACTGTGGATACAAGCTATGACTTTCTGCGCGCCGCTCTAACAAGCGCCGAACGCGCGAGAAATGTTTTTGGGATGCGTATAAGTCGTGACTGCGCTACTTGGAAATCCCTGTCAGCGCCACATGCCGAATACTCGGCTCTGAGCCAGTTACCACTTGCCCCGTATATTCCGCTTCCCCATCGGGATAATAATCCGTGCCGGTGATCAATCCGGCAGCATTGGTCGATTGAACCAGTTGCCACTGCGCGTTATAGACACTCGATGTGGAAGAGATGAGCGAGCCATACGGAGATATAATCGACGAGCTGCCGATACAACATATTATTAAGGCTCTTCCGAAACCGGAATAATTACCTCGGGCAGTGGCGTAAGTCTGATATTCGTTGCCTTCATGTCCAAGAGGACATCGCGCACTCTCTTGGTTATGCAAATAAAATATCGGCTTTCAAACATAAAAAAATCGCTGCCGTCGTAAGAGGAAGGATTGAAGTACAATCCCTTGACCTGCAAATAATCTCCTAAACCGCCACCTAACTTTTCGCTAATTAATTCGCCGCTTTTGGGATCCCAATCCGCGCAACGACCGGTAATAGAAAGGCCGCGATATCCTTCGAGCAACGTACCATCTTTACGAGTGATGTGAACGGGATAGCTAATCCACCCAGTAAAACCTTCTTTATCAAATCGCTCGAAAAGTCGTTCAGACAGAATATACCGGCCAACTTTTGCAGTGCCGATTACATCTAATAGATTACTGCCCATATACTCAACGTAAGATATTGGACTATCTGGTGTAATCTCACCTCTTATCAATGCGTTTGAAGCGCTACGCGAATGGGTACCACTATTAATAACACGGAATGCACTATCACTATTTTTAGCTTCTGATATTTCGAAGAATTTATTAAATGCAACCATTACTCCTCAAATCTTGTAGAGAACTACCGCAACGTCATAAATTCGCTTCATGATTTTTGGGCCTTGCCTCAATATCTGTTCCTTAGTTGGATCACTTTTCAGAAATTCTTCCCACGCGTTATTATACGCGGCGGCATAATCTTGGTGATCTTCCGATTCTATCCACATGCCATACCGTGGGTCATCTACGTTGATATCAACTTCTGCAAATTCAGCGCGGAACTTTTGCGGGAACACGTGGTCACGAAGATCCAGTCGAGTAATTGCATCTAATATCCTCGCAATATTTTTAAGTGCAGAGGCCCTTAAGAATGCATGGGTTCATCGCAAAGCGGATAAAGAGAATTCAGTGTGACAAACTCTGGTTCTGGATTTGTCGTAATTGAGCTATATCCCGATCAAGCCGTTTAGCAGCATTGGCATATTGGTCCGGAAATGCCGCTCGGAATTGAGTTAGCAATGTTTGCAGATGATCGATATACATCTGGCCGATCGCTTTTCCCGAGGGGCCAGTATTAAGACGAGCATATTCGTACAGCACCGAATTGAATCCGGTGCCGTGCTGTTGGTAAACAATGTCGCCGGGATACGTTTCGACAAGTTGGGCCAGAAGTTGCTGCTTTCGTGAATCGCTTTCGAGATGCGCAATCGCCTGGCCGACAGATCGCAGGGGGTCGTAGGCAACAGGGTTATATGCATATTCAGCCATCGTATAGAGCGGGATATGCTCGATTTGCGTTTCGGTGAACATCGGATTGGCCATATATCCATCAGCAACTTCGCATAGTTCAGGATCGCGGCCGGTGATCGGGCCGAGATGCAGGGTGGGGCTTCCGTCATTTACAGGATAGTTGTCCCAGATGATCAGGCGATGGCCGATGAGTTTGCGGAAATGCTCTGCGTCTTCGCGGCTGATCGTGAGCGAAACCACATCGGGGCCGGTCCAGAACACATAAATATCTTTGTCCAGATGCATCGCCAGAGCCGGCAGATATTTCTCGTGCCCCCGCATCATCGAGGTGGCATACACCGACGGACAGAAGATAAGCTGCGCCTGGGGATCCTTTTCGCGCAAGCGTTGCAAGAATTTATTACAGAATCGGGCTTGCTGTGCCGCCTGGTCTTCACCGCCGACATCATCCATCGATACGCTGAACCATTTCACACCGAGTGATTGCATCCACGCGAAATGAGCAGAAAAGTCTTCGAAATCGTTTTGACTATTAAGATTCAACGGACGATCCGAATTGATCTGCGGATGCATCGCAAAGCAGAAAGTAATTCCTGCTTGCTGGCAGGCTTTAGCGATACTGGCATAAGCGGTTTTGCGTTCATCAGAAAACGGCTTCCACCAGAAATTGCGGCGCGTCTTTTCATCAAGCAGGCTTTCATAGCAGTTCATCAGGAAATTCATCTTCGCTTTTTTCAGAAAAGGAATTTCTCGAAGATATTGCTCCGGAGGCCAGCTATATCCCTTGATCCCACGCAATTTGAATTGGGGCTCCCCGGGTTTCAGCGGCGCGGGGAATTCACCCTGCGTCATGCGAGGAACCTCGATTTGGAAATGTTCTATAGGGAAAGCCGCCGGCGCTGCGAGGGTCACCTTGTTAATCATGAACCACGGCGGATTGCCAGCCGTGCCATGAGCTTCTGTGTTCGCAAGGGTCAAAGAATTCGTCCCGGCTCTCAGCAAACCATCGCGAATCGCAAACTGTCGGGTAGACCATCCCCCATGTGCAAATCCACTGGAGCCTGCAAATATAGATACACCATTGACGGAGATTTCGATGTGTGTCGGCGCCGTTGCATCATCATCCTGGCCACAAATCTCGACAGCCATTGGTTCCACCGGAGAACTCGATAATTCGAACGTGGCGCTCATGCTTGCCAAAGCGCCGCTTGGCCTGGCATAGATGTAATTGACATGTTCACAGCCATCATGCGAATGGCCGAACGTCTGCGCGCCACCGCCGCGAAAATCGTCGCCAGTCAAATGAATGATCGCTGCATACCCTGGTAAGCAAGCAGTAGCTATCGCCAACCAGCAAATAATGTTAAGTAAGTAATTACGCAGCATGGCTCTGTTATTAAGACAAGATCATTATCACATCAGCGATCGAACCAGATTCACGGTTTCGCGCACAAGAATTTTTTCTGCATCCGCACTAAGCGCAGTTAACAACTCTGGAAAGAATCGATGCGAGCAAGCGGGCCCATACCCCCCCTGCTGCTTTGCTCGGGCCGTAGGCGCGTATCCGATCAAACCATTGGTGTAGCCCGCAACCATCACTTCCACCGGCTCAAGTTGGCTGCGCATATCCAGGCCGATTTGCGAATACATTTCGAACGGTACGGCCACAGCATATAGATTGCCGACACGCAGCGCGCTTAGCCTTGCAGGAACGATTTTCGGAACACCATTTTTTTCTAACGCTTTTTCCAACTCCGCAACCCATGCCAGTTCAAAGATCGCCCATTTGCCTTGGTCAGTCGGGGGAATGCTCCCCTCATCACCGCGGCACTGGCACAATTCTGCTTTGATCGCAGCCAATTCCTTTTGTGATGGCGGCGGATCCAACGGCACTTCGATCGTCTTTTCAGCAACCATCAGGCAGGCATCTGGATACAACTTCGCAGACGAGAGCGCGCTGATCGCGGCATCAGCCAGTTTACTTCCGATCTGTTGGATCGATTCTGCCGTGCCCGCATGCCGTCCCTGATCTCGATAAATTACTGGATCGACATCACCAGCAGCACCAAGGATAAACAAACATTCGCCGCCCATCCGCTTTTCAATCGCAGCTGCCAATCGTCCTGCATAATCAGCAGAATAAACCGTGCTCTGTTCTCCCAGCACAACCGGATGCAGTGCGTAATTCACGAGCGTGGCCATGGTTTTTCCACTCGCTGCTTCCAACGCGACCACATTTAATCTTTCGTCGATGGGACAGCTTTCATCCTGTCTGTTGTAGCCAAGGCCGTGAACGCTCGTAACAGCCGATTTAATACTCACCGGCTGCAATTCTGACTTGAGTTTCGATGCAGCAGAGGCAATTCGTCGAAAAAGTTGAGCGACCCAATCGGTATCCATTTCAACCGGCCCGCGCAATGGCATTGAGAACGGCCCGCTATGCGTGTGGCTACACGATATCCATATATGCGAAGCTGGAATTGAGAGATCTTTAGATAACTGCTCCCGAAGCGCTTTGTCGGAATGAGTCGATAAGCCCAGCAGTTCAAGCGTCACCCACAAAAACGTCCTGGCCTCATCATTCAATAAAAAAAGGCGGGCAAACAGTGGGTCGAGCGTGCCAGTCGACCCTCCCGAGCGTGCCGCAAAACCAGCCATGAACGCACCAGGCACCGGCTGAATTTCTAATTTTGTGCTGGTTGCGCGCAACATGCTCATCGCAGCTCTCCAGCATTAGCGACGACTTTCTCCACTGCTCGCGCAACCGCTTCCATGTCTTTCTCGCCCGCCAGCAATACCTCCTGCGGAATCCAAATCGCATCGCGACAAACCTGCTCGGTCACAGGGCATGTCACATGTTTATAGCTGACATCGGAATTGGATAACGGAGAGATAATGCTGTTATGGATTTCGCTGCGCGAGTTCTGGAACATGCCATTGGCATAGAGCGGTCGATACCAGCCGCGCGTAGCGGGAATTCCTTCGGCATTCAGCGCTTCAATAAAGCGATCGCGCGAAATGCCAAGTTCTTTGCTATCCACGCGGAAGATGTACATGTGATAGCTGCGGCGAGTCATGTGCGATGCTGGATTGATCAGGCGAATGCCAGGCAGGTCAGCCAGACGGGCATCAAGAATTTTCGCGCTCTGAATCCGCCGGTCGATTTGTTGTTCCAATCGCCCCAGTTGCGCCAGCAGAATCGCCGCCTGGAATTCCGTCAGGCGCAGATTACTTCCCAGATAATCATGGTCATACCAGGCAGCGCCGCTGCGCCGCCCACAATGAGTGAAGCTACGGCATAACCCCGCAAGCTCTTCATCGTTCGTCAAAAGAATACCACCCTCGCCTGCCGTAATATTTTTACTGACCTGAAAGCTGAAAGTGGAACAGCGACCTATCGTGCCTGGCCCTTTGCCGTCGAGCAGGCTGCCCCAAGCATGAGCAGCATCTTCAATCAATTGCAATTTGTGCTGACGAGCGATTGCAGAGAGTTGATTCATATCCGCAAAACGCCCTGCCACATGAACCGGAATGATTGCCTTAGTGCGCGGCGTAATCTTTTTCTCCACATCTTTAGGATCCATGCAGAGCGTGTCAGGCTCAATATCCGCAAAAACAGGAATCGCTCCAAGGCTCATCACCGCACTGGCGGTTGCGACAAATGTATAGGCCGGCACGATCACTTCATCGCCCGACTTCACGCCAACCGCACGCAATGCCATCTCGATAGCTGTTGTGCCATTCGTGCATGTCACGCCATAGCGAATATTGTGGAAAGCCGCGTAAGCTCGCTCGAACTCCTGGACTTTTTCCCCAAACCACCACTTTCCAGATTCGAGGACCTCAAGAAGTCCTGTTCGCTCATGCTCGTCCCACACCGGCCAGCTCGGCCACTGACGCTGCGCTATCGGTGTGCCTCCCAATAGCGCCAGCTTTAATTTCTCCTCAATCATTGTTGTCATGGTACTACTCCTCAGTTCAGCGTTACATCCACGTTTGTGGATGAAAGTAATTTGTTCAACTCAATAACATCGTTATTTACTCGAAGGTCCTGACCGTTAGCATTGGCGGAATGAATGGTTTCCCCGCCAATAGACGAATAATTCGGGCGCCGGGGTCTCTGAGCTGTCTGTTTTCAGATGAACCGTCGCGCGAAATTCATTGATGTTCAGCGGCAAACGAATATGCGCAAAAGTATTTCGCGCCGCGGAAATCACCGCCGATCCATCGCGAACATCCAATCGGTTTCCTTTGGACAGATCGCACTTCCAGACAGCATTCAAATGATCGCCGCTGAAATTTTCGTGAAATGGCAATTGGATTTGCGCGAGCGAGGCAGATACGCAAATCAAACACGCCAGAATCGAAGTCGTTATGCGCATAGGTTTTTCAATCGCTCCAATGATACTCACCAGTAGTAATAGACGACCTGATTCCAGGCGTAGGACAGTTTCATGTCGGTGTATTGTTTCCAGACTACGCTGCCGTCGTTATAGCCCATGTTTCCGCCTCCGGGACGGTTTTGTTTCCAGTGGCCGGTGAATTCCCAGAAATGGTAAGAAGTACCGGGAAAATCAGCTCCCGCTCGCACGATATCGGTAACCAGCATGTGCCTGCCCTTATCGCCCTGGTGCTGCACGCGCATGTTCGCGAGTTTGCCCTTGGGAAGTGGATTGTCAGGATCGAGAAGAATCCCCGGCGTGGGCGGCAGATTGCCAGTCACCGCGGCAGTGGTGAATGAGAGATAACCCGCTCCCCGCCAGATGACACCGCTATTCCCATCGGCGTAGCCTGGCTTCCACCATTTGTTGTACCAGTCTGGGATCTGCTGCAAGCCTCCGGGGCAGAAAAAGACATTCGGAGGATCGGCTTTCTCATAATGCTGTACGAGATAATCAGAAATAGTAATATTCCACAACCAAATGTCGCTCCCCGCCCACGCCCAACCCGATGGAGCCAATCCCTCGGGACCAGTCTGCGGATACCATCCGCTGTTCTCTGCTGCATATTCAGCATATATACCCAGAATCTGGTGGATATTCGATGCACATGCGGTCCTGACAGCAGCATCGCGAGCTTTATGGAGTGACGGCAATAGGATGGATACCAGCAGAGCAATAATTCCGATCACTACTAATAGCTCTACCAACGTAAACCCGCCAACAGCCTTATGATATTTCCAAGCTCCCTGCATGAGAGAACTCCTTTTTAGTTCAGGTCCGACCGCATAACTAAAATGGCGGCCCGTTCTAAAGACAAAACGGACCGCCATAGGGAGGTAGATCAAATTAAATTCGCTTGCGCTGTCTCGCGCACAGACAGGCTCCGAGAATCACCGCTGCCAGGCTCGTAGGCTCTGGCACAGATCCGATAGGCCCCTGCTGATCAGCAGCACCCAGCATATAGAGCGAGTAATCGTCAGCGTTGATTTTGCCGTCGTAGTTGAAATCTCCATTCTGCCAGCCGGTGAGATTATTCTGCGCTCCGTAGTTCAGTGCAGTGAGATCGGAATTGTCGACCACGCCGTCCAGATTCGTATCGCCATACCAGGTAGGGACAACCAACACCGTGCTGCTGGTAATCACTTCTCCTCTGAACGTCCCCCAACCTGCTACGCTGTTATCCACCACGCCGATGGTCACCGCGCCCTGGTTGGTTGGATCGGTCGCCAGGGAAGTGGTGATGCCGGGCTGATCCCATTTGCCGTTGTCATAGGCTGCTGTTACGTCCGCCTGAATAGTGGAAAACGGATTCGCGCCGAAATACTGCACGATCAGCGAATTCGAAGTTAGATCGAGCGTCGAACCCGTGCCGAGCGATAGCCGAGAAATCAGGCCAGTGAATTGGCCCGCCGAGGCATCGGAGATGACAATTTCGGTCTCGCCATTGATCGCGGTGATGGGCGCTGCGATTTCATGCTTGCCCTGCGTTACGTTGATCATCGAGTCGTAGCCATTGCCATCCAGCGTGATCGCAGAGCCAGTAATCGTATATGAAGCAGTGCTGTTGAACGCGAGAACACCAACGGTTTCAGGGCTATCAACATTCACAGTGGTCGGGCTGCTAGCTGAATCGAATTCTGCAATCGCCCCGGCGCCGCTGGGAGTGCCGTTGGTCCAGCTTGTTGCCGAAGACCAGTTTCCATTCCCACCGTTCCATGTGGGATTTGAAACACCAAGATTTTGCACCTGAAATCCATTGACGACCCAGAGTCCACCTTCGACCTGTCCGGTATTGGGATCGAGATAATTGGCGTTATGGACCTGAACCCGAATTTCGCCATTGGCGTCAGCAATGACACTGTTATCGACGATATAGTTGCCGCCGAGATCGTCGTCATCGATCGGCCCAGCTGTAGTTTGGCTGGTGCCGTTTACAGTGAACTTGGTCAGATAGGTTGTTGACGGCGACGCTCCATAACCAACCCCATAAAGTGCCAGGTTGTATGTCCCATTTGGCACCAGGCCGGTAATATACATTTCGCCGCCGTAGGCATCCGGCGTAGTATTGCCAGCAATTCCGTTGAATGACCCATCCGCCATCAGGGAATTGCGAGAGCTGTCAAATACATCATTAACAATGTTAAGGGGCCCCAGCAGCTGCAAATCATTGCCGACATTCCAGCGGTATCCCACCGTAGTCGCGTTATTTTCAGAATCTTTTAACTGACTGACAGGATTAAAGGCCCCGTTAACAATATTCCAGTTATCGCCCGAAGATGGAATGCCCCCCTGTCCACTATAAGCATAGGAAGGATCGGTCGAGCCAAGATCGACATTTACGACGTAACTTCCCGTGGTGGGTTGAACTTTGTGGACCGCCTGGACTGCGAAATTATCGACAGCATGGAACAGTTGATATGAGCTGTTGCTGTCGCTGAGCTGATCATAATAACCAAAGGTAATCGGTGCGCCGGTAGCACTGAAGTTAGGATGCGCAGCACCGCTACCGGAGATAACATTGAATACGCTCGCATCATAATCCGACCAGATGCCAGCTAATCCGCCATTGGTTTCCCATGTCGGGCTGGAAGTAACGATCGCACCAGCATCATAGACGGTTCCGTTTTGTTCGAGTGCGGGAACCAGGAAAATCACCCGACTATTCGTCCCGCCCATCACATCAGCGATGTAATCATCTATGTTGTAATTGAGATATTGGATGCTGCCTTGCGTAGCTGGGTTGTAAGGCTGGGCGGCGTACGCATCAAAAGTTCCGAGCGTCGAGCCACTGTCATTTCCGTTGAACGTCCACGTCTGCCCGCGGAAATCGTCGGGATTTCCGCCCGTGGTGTATTGCTGAACCGAATAGGTCCAGTCGGCCGGGCTGGTATTAGTAACCACCGTTTCTGTCCAGTCCGAATCGTTAAATGTTCCATCCGAAATGGTGACGCTTTGTGCCCATCCAGCCCGGGCGGTGAGTAACAACGCCGAGCTGGCGCATACCGCTGCGATCACTGCCTTGGCTGCTGATTTTTGTGCATTCCGCTGCATGTCTACCCTCCAAAAAGAATGAAATGGATCAAAATTAATTTAAGGTTCCACACATATAGGTCTGGTCCGCGAAAAACGTACACCACAGTCGATGGGTAGGCGTTCAATCCAATCGAAGCGCCTATTTCGTAAAAGCAATCCCGGGCCGACATCGCATCTCAATTTGAGAACCGCTTGAACAATCGTCTCACATATGATAATTTTATTTATCTTATACGTCATTTTGTGTCAAGTAAAAAATCTGACAATTCTGAGATGCTCAGTGATGAGCACGAAGGCAACGCCGATTTATCTCGCGCCGCATGCGGGCGTTATGAATGTGTAAAGATTCTGAAAGATTTTAGTTTTGCCTCGCGTCGAACTTTGGTATTCGAATCTGATGCATGTCCATGCAGCAGGTAACGCCTCAAAGCGGGATGGGATGAACCCTTCCTTCTGAGGCTGCTTACACGTTAGGTACATGCGATTGCCCTGTGTACTCGCGGGGGAGGGCAGGGGTGGGGGTTCCTTTTTCATCGTTCATCGTTCATCGTTCATCATTCAGCGTTCAGCGTTCAGCGTTTGGCAATAACCCCACCCTACCCTCCCCCGTGAGTACAAGGGGAGGAATAAAAAGGGTTTTTTCCCTTGGCCCTTAACCGCCCCCCTTGGGGGGCGCGTCCTTTAGGTGTGCACCGACTTGCAAACCGCTCTGAATCGAGCGTTATTTCATTCCGTTTCAGCTGATATCCGATCCGCCGCAGCGCATTTCTTTTTCGCCATCTCGGAAACATTGGTCGATAACCATGCCCCCAATCCCCGCCAGCGTGGCTCGATTATCCGCGCCGGTGAGAATCAAACGCACATCACGCGTCGCCAGACTCCCCATCTCAAGCTGCAAATGCTTGTGCAGCAGCTCTGCAAAGATCGACGAAAGCATCGGCGATGGAGTCCCCAGCACTAATGCATCAGGATCAAGCGTCGCCAAACTATGTGACACCACCTCTGCCAATCTCGCCACCACCGAGTCGAGAATCTTCAATATCTTGGCATCGTCCAGCGCCGTCTTGGCGATTGCCTCCGCCCCCTGAATTTTTCGGCCCGGAACATTTTGCGCAATCTCCTGCTCGATCGCTGAAATGCTGCAATAAGTTTCCAGGCAATCGAGTTTCCCGCAGGAACAGACGCGCCCTTCCCGCCCGGCGCGCACATGACCAAACTCACCCGCTCCGAAAGTTCGGCCCACCACGATCTGCCCGTTCATGATCAACGCTCCGCCCAGACCTTCGTCCAGCAGACCCACATAGAGCATGTTCTTGCACTCACGCAATTGCCGATCAAACCAGGCGCTGGCCCACAACTGGCTTCGCACATCGTTATCCACCCGTACGCCGAGGCCGAGAGTTTTTTCCAGCCGCTGTCGTACCGGAATATTCTGCCAATGCTGCAAATTCACCGCCACGCGCGTAACCCCCGCGCGCGGGTCGACAATCCCCATGTCCGCAAAGCCAATCCCCAGAATATGCTTTCGCCCTCTGCCGATCTGTGCACTTAAACTCTTCTCAATCAATTGCAGAATATGCTCTGACAAAGCATTCGGCGCAAAGGAAACGCGCTGGATCGATTCAACCTGACCGTCCAGCCGCACCCGGGCCGTTTCGATCTGCCCAATCCCCAGGCGAGCAACCAGCGCATAGGGCCCCTTCTCATTGAGAGATAAAGGCGAACGAAAACTATCCGGCGCATCTTCGTTCACCCAACCCATTTCAATTAATTCCGCCGTGATGTTCGTCACGCTGGTCTTGCGAATCCCCAGCCGCCGGCTGAGCTCAGCACGTTGCAAAGCCCCTTCAAAATGCAAAGCGCGCAGGATCGCGTACCGATTGGCCGCCCTTTTACGGAGTTGGTCGTGCTGCCGAATAATCTGTGCTGGCATGCTTATAGTCTCTAATCTCGCATTCCATCCGCTTCGAATACCGAGCGTTTTGCAGTCTACCACGGAAGCTTCGTCCCTAGCCAGATAAGCCGCCTGAGTCACACACTCCACCAATTTTCCAATTTGCACATCGTCTCATATATGTTATATTATAGTCTCTTTTTCGGCCCCTGGATTGTGAATTTCAGCTCTATGACAGGACATAATTCATATGGCACCAGACCAGAAAATTCTGGGCGCTGCGATATTCGGCGCCGGTTGGGTTGCAGGAGAACATGCCAAGGCCTATCAGCGCTGCTCGCGCACGCGCTTGATTGCGGTAGGCAGCAGAAAAGAAGAATCCGCGCGACGCTGCGCTGACGCCGCCGGAGCGCCCGAGGCGTTTATCACCACGGATTTCGATGCACTATTGGCGCGCCAGGATGTGGATGTCATCTCCATTACCACTCCTCCCGATTTGCATGCCGACCTGACCATTCGCGCCGCCGCCGCGGGAAAGCATATCTGCATCGAAAAGCCCTTGACGCTGGATTATCAAAGTTGCCTGCTCATGCAAAAAGCGGTCCGGCAGCATGGCGTAAAAACCGTGGTCGCATTCTGCCTGCACTGGAATTCCTCTTTGATGAATACTCGCAATCTGCTGGACCGCGGCGCGATCGGCAAGCCTTATTACATCCAGGTCGATTACTGGCACGGACAGAAAAAATCGTATCCCCAATATTCCTGGTCGCTTACTCGCGCGCAGGGTGGCTCGTCTTTACTCTCAGCCGGCTGTCATGCCGTCGATGCGATGCGCTGGTTTGCCGCCAGCGACGAAGTGGTCGAGGTGTTTGCTTACAACATCCCGCACCAGGGAAACAATCCCGATTGGCAATATCCGCCCAACACAATCCTGATGTGCAAATTCCAAAGCGGCATGGTCGGGAAAGTCGCTTCCAGCCTCGATTGCTCAATGCCCTACCAATTCAATGTCGACATTCTCGGCACCCAGGGAAGCATCCGTGACAATCGCCTCTGGTCCGAGATCCTTTTTCCCAACCAAACCGATTGGGCAACCATCCCCGCGGTTCTTCCATCCTCCGGCGATGTCAGCCAGCATCCCTTCACAGGCCAAATCGAAGCCTTCGCCGCTTCAATCCTGGACGATCAGCCGATCTGTCCCGATCTGGACGATGCGGTACGAACGCATGAGTTGATGTTCGCTGCTGAGAAATCCGCCGCAACAGGACATCCTATAGTTCTTAAAGGTTCATCCGGATAACCGATAAAGTTGGGCTCGGCCCACCGAGTAAGAAATCTGTGAAGCATTATCACTGGTGCAAATGGGTTTAATTGCATACAAGATCGAAGAAATGAATTGGATCTCACGCGTTATTAAAAAATGTGTAGCTTGCCGATGGATTGCGACGGCGTTGCTTGCAGTCTCATTCATAGATTGTTCTGTTGCCAGGTCGGAGCCAGCTTCAACAGCTCCGACGGCTGGGACATTTTGCAACCCGATCGTTCGCTCGGTTGATGCTGCTGATCCATGGGTGATCCTACACGATGGCTTGTACTATTTTACGGGAACGCTCGACCCGGAAGGCGGACTCTGGATCTGGTCTTCCAAAAATCTCAGCCAGCTGGATTCCGGGAAAAAGGTCAAAGTCTGGAGTGCACCAGCAACGGGCGGCGAAAGTCACGCCATCTGGGCGCCAGAACTCCATTGGATAAATGGGAAGTGGTATTTGTATTTCACCGCTTCAGATGGGAAGAATCAGAATCATAGGCAATATGTGCTGGAAGCAAAAACATCCGATCCGCAGGGGGATTATATTGATCGCGGCAGAATTGATCCGGATCTAGACTCTTTCGCTATCGACGGATCGGTGCTGGAAATGCCTAATGGAAAACTCTATTGGCTTTATTCCGATGGGAAGCTGCACATAGCCCCGATGCTCAGTCCCGTGAAAGTCGACGATGCCGGCCGATCGCTTCTGGCATCTGCAACACTTCCGTGGGAGAGAGGATGGCTGGAAGCACCCGAGGCCCTGATTCACAACGGGCGAATTTTCATCGCGTATTCTGCTGGACACAGTGGCACGCCGAATTATTCCATCGGCCTGCTCAGCTACAACGGCGGCGATATTCTGGATGCAAAGTCATGGACAAAAAGCCCCATGGCAGTGTTTTATCCTTACTTCGGCGCCGACGGGGCGGCCTATACCGTCGGGCATAATTCTTTCACCACATCTCCTGATGGCCGAGAAGATTGGATTGTTTATCACGCCAAAGATTGGCGTGGCGAAGAAGACGAAGGCTTCGCAGGCCGCACGACGCGCATACAAAAATTTACCTGGTCCAAGGACAATTATCCCATTTTTGGCCATCCCATTCCCAGCGGCATACCGCTTCGGCGTCCGTCGGGGGAATCTGATAAAACGCCATAAAGCAGGGATGAAAGAAAAAATTGCGCGTCTTTGTAGTTGAAGAAATCCTGTAATGCAGGATTATAAAAATCCTCGTCTAGACACCAGTTAATTGTGCTTTCGGCGACGAGAAAATAGGAACAAAGGCAGCGCGGCGGTGAGAGCTAAAGCGGGTTCGGGGAGGGGTTGATAGTTCAGGAAGTTGTATTGAGTGACACCGAGTTGGTAGAGGGCGACGTCGTCGGCGTTGACGATGCCATCGCCGTTGAAATCGGCGTCGGCGTATCCGCCGGTGACGTGTTTCCCAAGATTAGCTACCAACGTGGCCAGGTCCGTATTATCGACAGAAAAATCGTCGTTGGTGTCGCCGAGGAGCGGTTCGGCTTTAACGTTGTCGATGTAGACCGTCAGTGGTTGGTCGGAAGATTTGTTAATGTAAAATTCAAAATCGGTCATGGTCAGCTGTGAGTCGGTATCATTTCCAAAACAGCTAGACATAGTGACGGGCCCCGCGCCCGTAACCGGGTTGGTATCTGTTACCAGTGGGATAGAAATATTATATGTCCCGGGGGCAAGATCGATGTTCTGGTAGGCTCGTTCCTGGCCTTGGGCGGTAAATACGGGAGTATTTGTAGTGTATCCCTGAACATCGTTGACACCAAACTCGGCAATACCCATATCAGCAAATGTTCCCGTAAAGTTACCGGTTGAAGGAATAGTCAGATCGAAATTGATTTCCTCCGTTTCAGGAGTGAGTAGAGCCGGGGCCAGATTTTGCGTAATAATTCCTGTGTAGGTATCACTGGCCAGCATGCTATAGCCCAGCGAGTTGCCACCATTGGTTGCGCCAATTGTGCTTTGAAAAACAGTGCCTCCCTGATTTTCGGCAAATCCGTCGAGACTGTTTGGCGAATCCCCGTTCTCGAAGGAATAAATGAGCGTAGGCACTTGTGCGTGTGCGGAAGCAGTCAACAAAGCAGAAATAACCATTGCTTGTAAAACGAACGCCTTTCTCATTGTACCTCCATATGACAATTAGAACTGCCAGAACTTCACTGGCATCTGAGAAAGCGCCAAGCGCATTAGCCGTTAATGCGCTTGGCGCAATAAACCATGAAAAAAAATTAGGCCTTGCGACGCCGTCCAAAGGAGAGCGCAGCGACAGCTCCGAGCAAAGAGATCGAAGCCGGTTCGGGTACAACAGCCTGGACGTTATCGACGTAAAACGTCTGGACGCCGTTCTCGCTGTCGGTCAATTGAACTCCACTTACGGACCATCCTTCGGAAAGCAATGTGGCGAAAGACTCCGGTGTACCAGTATCAGGATCGGGCGCAAAAATGGGGTCAGTGATCGTGGTGGTACCGGCTGCCAGGTCGATATTGGCCCAAGTGGCTGTCGCAGGAGCAAATTGATCGCCGTACTCGCCTTCACCTGGATTGGAAACAAACAAGACAACGCCCAGATCAGCAAAGGTTCCAGTGTAGGCCGGATCGCTGGGGCTGATAGTGATATCCATGCTGATCGCAGTCAGCGCCGGATTGGTAAGCGGCGTTGGCAGGTCGGAAGTTGTATATCCTCCGATATAGCCACCGCCATTGGTGACGACTTTGAGTGCGCCCGTGCCGACGGTCGCACCAGTCGTGCCCTGGGAGAATGTCATGCCAGCGCCATTGGGAACAAATCCGTCTTTGGCATTGGGCGTGTCACCGGTTTCGAAAGAATACAAAAGCTGCGCCGACGCCGACGCAGCACCGAGAGAGAAAACGGCCAAAGCCGCTAAGCTGAGAATGGAATATTTCATCCGGCCTCCTGAAAGAGAAAAAGGGTTAAAAAGATACACGTTATTTTGAACAAATCAGATCGCAAGAAACTTCGTCCCGCGCCTATTCCGTCTGGCGGCGCGTATCGCCACTATTAAGGAAGATAAACCTGTCCTTGCTGGTAATTGGTGTAAATATCTTTAATCATCACTGTTCCCACCTTGCGGCTTTCTATATGACCGTCTAAACAGAGTGCATTAAGCACCGTGTTATTCATATGGCGGAAACGAAGATTAGTTAGATCGTGTGTTTTTCCTGTAAATGCGTTCTGATAGTCCTGATTCGCCGCCTTCTGCTCTGCAGCCCCGTCGGTTCTGCCGGCTACTCCGCCTAAGTTGAAACCGGGAAGAATGGCGTGATTAGTGTTGTATGGGAGGTTGTTGATATTGTCGAGAACTAATCCGGTCGAATCCCATCCAAATTGATCGATCTCCTCGGCGGATGGATAAGTATTATAATTCTGATCTGCTATCTGCGGTCCATCCCAGATTACGAATACGCTGGTCGCGTTCTTCACGCCCGAAATGTTGCGTTGATGCCATTCCGCAATAGGAACTTTTTGGCCGCCAGAGGGGACGGGCTCATAGTCATATTCCACCTCATTCTGTGCTTCGAGAAGAACTCTGGGATTTGATGTGTAGTGGTCCACCCAGTAATTGTCTTGGCCCGTGATGGTATCTTTATCTTTGAATATCGGCGACATGCGCGTGGCTAATCCGTTGGAATCAAGACACGAATGGCCGGTGATAATGTCAGAAAGAGTGAAGTTCCACCACCAGAGCTGCTCTTTATTCCACGGCGTGTTGGTATACCAGCTGGATGAGTTTTCCCAAGTTGCCTGCGGACGGCGATCTACAATCCCCCACGGCAAGAGGCCGCGGTATTGTGCTTCATATATTTGCAGCGCATGCCCCATCTCCTGAAGGCGTGCCTGGCAGTCAATAAGATTTGCTTCCTCTCGCGCCCGACTCAGTGCTGGCAAAAGCATGGAGATCAATAACGCGATGATGCCAATCACCACCAGCAATTCAACGAGCGTGAAGGCATATAAGCGTCGAAACATGCGTATATCTCTTTCAATTTGTATCATGGTTCCAGCGAAATGGGATCGCTGCCATCGGGACATTTCACATCAGCAACTGAAGCGGCGGCTTTGAAATCGCCGGAATTTACCCAGGTTTTGTCGCCTGGTTTTTTATACTGTTTGCCGTACAAATCAGTGGCAGCAGTGGCCTTGTTATCCAATTCGGCCTGGCGCGCTTCAGGCGTATAGCGTTCCAAATAACCTACAAATTTCTGGCCGCCATCGTGACATTCGTAGACATAGGCCCGAACGGCTGCGTGTCCTTGATAATCGAACGGCGCAATGTTGTCAGAGCTGGCCGAAAAAAAGGTCTTTCCATCGTCTGCCGAAAAATATCGATCCGGCAGCTTGGTCATTACCGCGTGTCTCTGTCCCATCACCTGCCACACAATCGAACCGATCGCAGCGACCACGCATAGCACTGTCACTGTTCCAACTGTTTTGCGATGTTCATTACACCAGTCACTGGAAGCCATGAATCAGGTTCTCTTTTCCCGCCGCAAACGATTAACTCGCTTTTCGTTTTCCGACAGGTAGTATCAAAAAAAAATTGCCCGAGAGCAAGTGTTGCAACACACAAAACACCAAACAAATGCAAATGCAGTAAAGAACGGACGCAGGATCATAAAACTCGGCGTCTATTCCGTCAATCAAAATCTTTATTATAATCACTATAATCGATATAAATATTACTCTGACGGCTGGCACAATCATGACCATAATTGCTTATCTGAAAAATATTTACGAGAATTCATTGTTGATGAAAAGTCGATGCGTGATCTTCTCGATTCTCGCTATCGCATTTTTGCTATCGCCAGAGGCTTTGATGCCTTGCACGTTAGCGGCTGATCGTGGATCGGAAGTTGGCAAACCTGTTGTTCTTGGCTACTCGGCCGATTGGTTCGACGAGCAATACCCGGCGGAAAAATACGACTTCTCGGGCGTCACGCATCTGGCGCGAGCGTTCCTTCTGCCGCGGGCGGATGGCTCGATCGGCATTGACGAAAATTATTTCAATCCTGCATTGGAAACCCGCGCTCGTCAGCACGGGATAAAACTGCTGATGTCCATCGGCGGCGAGGCGGAAAAGGCGGACAACTGGCTCTCGATCGCGCGGCATCCGCAATACCTGCAGCGATTTCTCGATTCTATTGGCTCGCTCATGCAAGAGCATCAATATGATGGGTTTGATATTGACTGGGAGCCGACGGCTCTAACGGATGCTGACGGGCTTGCTTACACCTCTTTGCTCAAGGCAGCACGCAAGCGATTTCCTCAGGCGATCATTACCACGGCGCTACCGGCCAGTGAATATTGGGTGAGTCATTTCTCCTGGGCTGATGTGGTGAATAATGTGGACTACATCAACGTGATGGTCTATTGCTATAGCGGAGCCTGGGCGGGGCGAGCGAGTTATGCATCGAATCTTTTTCCAGCAAGTGCTTACCGGGGCGAAGCGGGATATTCGGCAGATGAAGGAATGCGCAATCTGATCCAGAATCATCATGTGCCGCCGTCGAAATTGCTTTTTGGTGTGACGTTCTGGGGATTGCAATTCAAGGTCAATCACCTGGGTGATCCTTTTCCTGAAAACAAGCCGGGGTACTGCCAGGACATTACGTATACCGATGCTGATGGATTGGCACATTCGCCATTGTGGACAGAACATTGGGATAATGCGGCAGCGGTGCCTTATTTGACCCGCAACAGCGGTGGCTCGGTGATCTGTTACGAAAATCCTCGCTCGATCTCGCTTAAATGCCAGGATGCGCAGAAGCTCGGCTGCGGCGGTGTGATGATCTGGCATCTTGGTGCGGATAACGAAAATGATCAGACCCCCCTGCTGCATGCGATTATGAGCGAGCTGAATGCGCCAGCCAAAAAATAGTTCTCCCTGATCGCCAGCTTTGGCGTAATATACTTCGGTGCATTAACGGGAGAATCTGCATTGCCTAAGCGAAAAATTGATCGCCGTCTTTATCGACCGACATTCGCCAGCGTGGAAGGGCTGGAATCACGGCAGCTTCTGGCGTTTGCGGGGCAGATCGTGGGTTATCTTCCGGATTATGAATTTTCGCATTTCAGCCAGATTGATCTGACCGCGCTGACGCACATCAATTATTTTTCGATTGTGGCTAATTCCAGCGGCGGCATTGGCACGACTTCCGTGGACGGGTACAGCTTTGCATCGCAGCTGGTGCCTCTGGTTTCGGCGGCGCATGCGGCGGGGGTTACTGTTTCGATCACGATTGATCCGTCGAGCGCTTTTCAAACCATCGCGGGTAGCACCACAGCCACCAACACTTTTATCACCAACATTCTCAATTTCTGTTCGACTTATCATCTGGATGGGATCGATCTGGATTATGAGCCGGGCACGCTTACTACCGCGCAAAAGAATACGTGGGGGAGTTTCCTCGCCAGCCTGCACGCGCAAACGGCTGCTCATGGCCTGACGCTTTCGGCAGCGGTACAGGCTTCGCAGGACATCATCCCCAGTGCGGATGTGAACGATCTGGATTGGTATTACATGATGGACTACGCCCTGGAATATAACTCCAGCGCTCCTTATAGCGATTCGATCAGTTATATCACCACGTGGTCGACGACGTACGGCGTTCCCAAATCCAAACTGCTGATGGGGGTGCCGTTCTATGGGAGCTCGGGTACGAGCTGGTCTAACAGCACCGCGGAAACTTATGCGCAGATTCTCTCGGGCTATGCTGCGGCCAATGGCGGAGCTTATCCAGCTGCCGGTGCTGATAGCGCCACGATCAGCGGCACTACGTGGGGATTTAACGGCGTAACGACGATGCAGAACAAGGTGAATTATGTCATTGATAATGGCTATGCGGGCATCATGATCTGGGAACTGGGACAGGATCATTTCACCGCGCAGGGAAAATATGATCAGTATTCTCTGCTACCCGCAATTAAGTCTGCTATGACTATTCCGTGGCTGACCGCGAGCACCGGGGCGGCTTTTTCTTACAACGGTTCTTCGCTTACGCTCACGTCCGGCACATTCACTTTCACTGCGGCGGTTCCCAGCAATCTGGCTCTAACCGTCGGTAGCAACGCGAGCGCTATTTTTAATGTTTCGCAATCGCTCTCGTCATTGTCCATCGCTAGTGGGGGCAAATTGGATGTTCAATCCAATCAGATCACGCTGCCGGATAGCAATGTTGCGCAGATCGCAGGGTATATCGCGCAGGGATATAATGGGGGGCAATGGAACGGAAGCGGAATATTCAGCTCGACTGCGGCGGCGGATTCGCGCCATGTGGAAGGGGTTGGATATTATGACAATGGTACTACGCTAACGGTTGGCTATACGACTTACGGCGATGCAAATCTCGATGGGGTGGTTAATGCGGATGATCTATCGCTCATCATGCGCGGGCAGGCGAGTGGCGGGACACGCTGGCAGGATGGGAATTTTAATTATGATTCTCAAGTCAATCCGGATGACTGGATAAAGCTGATGTATGCGGTGGCGGTTACGCAACAAGTTTCGGCCACAAACATTGTTTCTAATCTCGCCTATTCAAATGCATCGATGACGCCGTTTGCTCAAGGGCCGATCTATTCGAACAATGTGGAAAGTGATCTTCTCGATTCGTCGCCAGATATTTTGTGAGCGAGATTTCTGGATTGGTCCGGTGGACTTCATTTTTCAGGCCACAGTCGCAGTAACGCGACGCCATGCCGAGGGACTTCGGAAGTAAATGTATGGTCGAAAGTGCCAATATCTTTTTGCCGCCAGAGATCGCGAGCGGTTTGTTTTCCGTGCAGGCCAAGATCATGCCAGGAAACCGAGATGTTGCGCGGCGAGGAGTCGAAGTTGAATAATCCGATCGCCTTGGAACCATCTTCGAGTTTCCTGACCAGGACAAATTCATCGGGTGTCTGGCGTAATATTTCTGCCTGGTGCCCGAGTGGGTCTTGATCCACAGCGATTACTTCTGCGTTGCAGAGAACGTTCAGCGTAAAAGGATCGAGCCTGGTCATATCGCCGCTGAAAATCAGCGGGGCGGCCATCAGGGACCACATGCTCATGTAGCTGTATTGTTCATTGGGCGTGAGCGTCGTCCGCTTAAAACTTTTGCCGCGATTAGTACCGATGTAGCCAATGAGAATGTAGTCGGGATCATTCCACGCGCCGGGGCGGGCATATTGCCAATGCTGTGCGTTGCTCAGGGCGATGCTATAAAATCCAGGAAGTTGGGTGCCGCGCACGGCTCCGAGGTCGCCGGTGGTGCGCCAGCAGTTTCCGACATCTCCGCCCCATTTCCACACATCACCCATACCGTACTGGCACAGATTGAAAACGATATCGCGGGGTTGTTTTTGAATCTCATTCCACATCTTTTGATAAGGCTTTTGCATATCATCAAGCGATTTGCCTCCGGCTACGTGGCCATAGCTGCACCAGTCGTACTTCAGAAAATCAAAACCCCAATCGGCGAAGGTGCGGGCATCCTGCGCTTCGTGCTGCCAAGCTCCCTCAAAACCAGCGCAGGTTGTCGGACCCGGCGAAGTGTAAATGCCGGCTTTGAGTCCTTTGGCGTGGATGTAGTCCACCATCGCTTTGATGTCGGGAAAACGTTTGTTCGGGAGTATTTGCCCGTCGGCCGAACGCGGTGGACCGCCGAGCTCGGGATTTTTTGAACCGGGGCTCACCGCCCAGCAGTCGTCACAATTGACATACTGATAGCCAAAGTCCGCCATGCCTGAGGCGATCATCTGATCCGCAGCGCTGCGCAGCGAAGTTTCGCTGACATTCCGGTAGTAGATATACCAGCTGTTCCAACCCATGGGTGGGGTCAGGGCGAGCTTGGTTCCAACTTCAATCCGTAATTGGCGAGTGAATTTGCCAAAAGCGTTTTTAGCATGCAATTTGACGTGGATCGTCCCGGGTTTGGCAATCGTGCCGGTGATGATGCCGGTGGATGGATCTAGCTTGAGCCCTTTGGGCAATCCCTTGGCGGAAAAGACAATAGGCCGCTTGCCGGTGCAAGGAATGCGATAGAGAAATGGCGAGCCGGGGTGAACACCATAGACTTCCGGACCATTAATGCGCGGCTCGTCTGGCGGAGGGGGTGTGAGCAGCACCGCTTCTTCTGTGGGCGCATTATTGCTCGTAGACGGATTATTTGCTTGAGCCATTGCTCCATGAACAAAAAGCCCACCGAGAAAGAATGCAGCTGCAAAAATGTGAAGGATCTTCACGTGATTAATCCCTTTTTCAAAATCAGGTTGGCATAACGCGCCATCTCGCCAGTCGCGACAATGACGTAAGCTTTTTTGGCGCGTTCGTAAAAAGCCTGCCGCTCCATCATTTCAAAATCGACAAACTGGCTCTCGTGTTTCTGAATGAGCTTTTTATAAACCGGCCAGATCTCCGGCGTGTAATGATCACCAGGAACAACCGCCATCAACGCCACCGCCTGTTTGACAAAATTGTCGAGCGGAAAAAGCAGGAGGACCGCGTCCAGCAATGGTGGCGCGCCGAGGCCGTCACAGCGAACGAGCCGTTGCGCGTGACTGGCGGCAGGGAAATTTCCGTCAGCAATCACGATCTCGTCGCCGTGCCCCATTTCCATCAAGATCTTCAGAAGCTCGGGCGGCAGGACGGTGGGAATGTTTTTAAGCATTGTTATTATTTCACTATCTTGCCCATGTGCAATGAAATACAATGAATTGCAAGAATATGGGTTTGGACATCATTCCCGAGCATTGAGAATAACAGATTTCGAAAAAAGGTGAGGTAAGAACATGTCTAGATTTTTACGCAAACGCAAGGGCTTATTCCGCGCAGTTGCGGCATCGCGACTCGAACAACTCGAACGTCGCACGCTGCTTTCGACAATCACCTGGACGGGCAATGCGCATGACAATCAATGGACAACGGGTACGAACTGGCAGGGAAACGTCGCGCCAGGATCCAATGATGAAGCGCTGATTAACATCGCTGGATCAGGGATCACGTTTAACAATAGCAGTTCCACCAGTTTCGTCGGCTCGATTGTGACCGATCAAAACATCAGCATCGCGGCGGGCACGCTCTCAGTCGGCACCTCATCCAGCCCAGGCTCGGTGCAGCTCAACTCCGCCAGCATCAGCATAAATGGTGGGACGCTCCAATACGCGGCCGTCTCCGGAAGCGGTTTCATTGTCTTGACCAACAACGGCGGCTCGCTTGATACGATTACCGCAGCGGTCAATATTGATGGCACGTCCACGACGAGCAATCCCTATGTCCATATTTTAAATAACCTGACATTAGACAATTCTGTCCTGGAAATTGGCGGCTCATCCACAAGTTTTTATGGCTATGTTTATCTCGGTACTCCCGGAGCAGCAGCGGCCAATATCCAAGTGACTTCTGGAGCCACCGGCGAGATTCGCTTTGGAGCCAGCAACAACAATGATGTGATTGACGATTCAAACCTGACCACCAGCAACGGCAATGTGACCCTTGTTTCCAGCGGCAATGCGCCTTTGACCATCGATGGAACCGGCGGGAACTTTTATCAGGAATATCAGGTCGACAATACTTTCACCAATCAAGGGACGATCAACGCTAACAGCGGAGGGACGATTACTCTGGATGACGCCTGGATCAATAACGGCACGATGGAAGCGACCAATGGGAATCTGGTCATTGACGATGTCACGAACAATAGCGGAGCGAATCTTACTGCGAATGGCGCTAATGCAGCGCTGACCATTGGAGTCGCTAGTTCCAGTGTTCCAGATAGCTGGAGCAATAGCGGGACGATCACGCTGGATTCCGGAACGATCAATTTTGGTGGGAGCTTTAATCTCAGTGACCTGGGCACATTCAATCGCAGTGGCGGGACCGCTGGTACGGTGAACCTCACCGGCACGATGAATGGCAACGGCGGCACATTAACCCTGGACCCCACCACGATCGGCTCATGGAATCTATTGGGCGGGGATATTCAAAACACCACGCTGGTGGAAAACAGCACCGCGCAACTGATCTTCACCAATTCGGGCGGGACGCTGGATAACGTTACCGCTGATGAAAACCTAAATGTGTGGTCCAATTCCAGCAATGCCTTCGTGCATATCTACAACACGCTGACTCTGGATAATGCGGTGCTGGAAATCGGCGGGTCTTCAACTAGTTATTACGGTTATATCTATCTAGGCACTCCTGGCATTGCAGCAGCCAACATTCAAGTGACCAACGGGACGACCGGTGAGATCAAATTCGGGGCGGCAAGTGGCAATGATCTGATTGATGATTCGAATCTCACAACCAGCAACGGCAACGTGACTTTCGTTTCCAGTGTGAATGCGCCTCTAACCATTGAT
>DASXDR010000125.1:0-28000 GCA_036490535.1 Tepidisphaeraceae bacterium
CTATGGTCTGTCCGCTGCGACGCTGCCCTTCAATGATCGAACGCCATTCTTCAACACCCTGACGATGTGATTTGTTCATGCTCGCCAGTATGCACCCCGGACGCATCAGAAATAAATATGCAGTTTACGTAACGCTCACAATTACTCTAACGATTCGATCAGGGCATGACCTTCTTAAAAAGGTAATTCATCTCAGCCAATCACTAACTACTCTTCTCCGCAAGCGTAGTTTCTGCATCAGTCGTCAGCGCAAGGGATCCTTCGAATTTGCAGACGTGATAGGTGGATTTGGCGCTATCGAAATTCAGTGCTCCGAGGACGGTAGCTGGTCTCCCCATGTGCACATGATATGCATGTGTTCGCGAAAACTCGACGCGAGAGCGCTCAGGAATCAGTGGCGGCAATGCACTCGTGATAGCTACCATGTAAACGTTAGGCCCATCGATGATGAAGCTGAGCTGCCGCGCGTGGTGTCGTATATCCTGAAAGGGCCACGGCTACTGGGGAATCTCAACGATGCCTTTTCACACCGTCATATGTCTCCTCCAGATAGAGCGCTGGCATACCAATTATTGCGCGGCACGGGTAAAAAGATACCGCCGCTGATTCGCCACTTTGGCACACTGCGAGGAATTTCCGATAAAAAGAAAATCGCCGATCTGGGAGAAACTATGCAGACCACCACTCTCCGGAGGCATCGTGACGGAGAGCGACATCAGGAGGTAATCAATCTAGTCCCTCATCGTGACGGACCGTCACCAAGTGAGTAAGCCCACCAAAATATCGGTATTCCTAGAGCCGCGAGTAGCGACGGTCCGTCAAAGCGCTCGTCGCATTAGCGAAGGAAAGGGGCAGTAGGCTCGAAGAACGCTGTTTCCAAACAGATTATGCCTATTCGCAATGAGTCGAAGAGTGACGGTCTGTCAAAATCGGGCCAGACTAATCCAGCAATGACGCGATAACGGGACTTTCTTTGACGGATCGTCACATTGATTGCAGTGATGGCGAACACTCATCATCCCACCCGCTCCATGATCTCTCTCGCCTTCGCGAAATCCTCTTCCACATAAAGTTGCGTGACGGCCATCGATTTATGACCCAGAACGACTTGTGCGGCCTCCCAGCCAAATTCGTTTTTGATAGCCGTCGCGGCGCTGTGCCGAAGCTGGTGTGGGTGGAATCTCTGCACTAGACGCCCAGTTATTGTCACCCCTTGTTTCCGCGCTTGCTCGCATCGTTCACGATTAGCTTTGTCACATGCACGGGCTATCGCGCGGCGATAACTGGCAACAGTGTAATGATCTGCGGGTGGGCGTTGTCGATTGCGTCGCTGGGAACAGACCGCGCGCTTAACCTGAGATGGCTGTACGGGAGTTTTTCTCTCCTTTCGCTGTTGCTCGTGTCGCGCCTGCTCGGCGTCAGCCGGAGAAAAACAAAATGCCTGAAGATTTGCTTTGAGAAACGGTGTTAGAATCTCTTGTGCTTTGAGGCCGATCATAATAACGCGGTCATGACCGTGATGTTCAGTTTTGTGATGCACCGGTCGGTAAACCCAAACCTTACCGGATCGATCGATGTCGCAGCTCCTCATGGCGCATAGTTCGCCCGGACGCGCGCCTGTTAACCTTTGCAGGCGAACCATTGCTGCGACTTCGCGTGCAAGATAGGGGATCACGGCATTGATTGTACGTTCATCAACAGGTTTCACCGGTGCGGATTCCCGCGCTTCGGTCTTACCGGCGCGCAAGCCAGTCACTGATTGTAGCGCTTGGTAAACAGATGGCGGAATTATCTCTTGCGCGACCGCCCATTTGAAAATCGCTTTTATCCTTCCAATCTGACGATTGACATTGGAGCGGCACCATCCAGACCGGCGTGACGGTCCGTCACAATTCGCCTCACCACGGATCATTGCATCTCGCACGACCTTGAGTGCCATCGGGCCGAATTTACCTCCTGGGGTCCTCCCATAGAGTTTTCGAACATAGTGCATCGCTTCTAAATAGTTGGAGTATTCCCCCGCCGTTGACGCATCAGGGTTACGGTAATAGTCCTTTGCAAACAGCACGAAAGCTGCAAGAATTTGATTTACGCTGGCTGGAGCGTCTAGCTCCGAAGTATTGGTTTGCTGATGCAATCTCCGGCCATTAGCGATCCATTCACCGATAATCCGGTCATACTCATCTTTTGCAACCTGGATGCCCCAGATACCGGTATAGAGCATTTGCCCGTCAATACGGACGTACCCACGTCCAGATGCGCGATGACGACAGTGGGCGGGTTTTAACGATTTGGGACGGGGCATGCGATCCTCCAATCATTTCTGTGTCAATGACACAGAAACCGATCATCAGAGGCCGCACTCCCCGACGCGGGAAGGTACGCTAAATCAAGCGTTCGGCAATTCTTACATTCATGGGCGGTACAGGACTTGAACACAATGCAAAAAGTCCCGAAAAACTACTAGGTACTGACCACAGCGCTGCAGAATCCGGTGCAGTTTCTATTTCTGAAGGAATAGGCGTGCCATCTGGCCTTCAAGAAATTATCGATGCGTGGCCGACATTGCCCGCCCCTATAACGGCAGGTATTCTGGCCATGGTTCGAGCATCGAATGTGCGGAAGCGCAATAACAAATAGCAACGAAGTATCTTTCCAAAACTCGTGGACGACTGAATACCAATGGACTTTGAGCATAGGGTTCAATTCCCTGTGGCTCCATTCAACTCGTATCCTGAAGAATTGCGCGTCTGTGTCTCGGCCAAAAGCCGCGCCGTAATCACTTACGAATCGTAAATCTAATCCAATTTACTTATCTCCATTCGCTTGATTGCTGCTCATAAGCCGTAGGCGAGCCTCAATTACGGCCAACGCCACGCGAAGTTGGTGCAAGCCTGCACTACGACGAGTCATAATCAACATGATTGCCAGGATAATCCCCGCAATCGGCAAACCAACAATACACGCGATAAATAGCACCAGCCCGAGAATGGTTGCGCTCGGTGCGATATCCAGATGCGGCGACGCCAGCATTGCAGGCCCAATGAAAATAAATGGCAATATCAAGACCCACAAAATCCATGTGCAGATTGTCCAGAACAGGAGCTTACGGAATCGATTTTCTTCCGCAGCGATGACGGTGTGCAACAGAGAAACATCCGAATCGGTTACGGCATGGCCATTTTGGTTGAGAAGTTCGTCTTTCAAAGTGTTATTCATATGCTTTCTCCAATATGTGCCGAAGGTCACGTTTGGCGTTGTGAAGTCGCGAGCGCACCGTGCCAACAGAGCAACCGGCTATTTCGGCGATTTGTTCGTAAGAGAGATCTTCCATGAAGCGCAGAAGCAGTACTTCACGATGAATTGGCGACAGCTGATCCAGTCCCGCATGAATCCGGGCGGCGTCGGCGGGCGTGAAGTCTTCAGGTTCATCGGCGGCGTAGTCGTCATTTTCATCAAGAGGCAATGAGGAGTTTCCCCTCAGGAGATGGTTCATAACTTTGCTGTGGGCGATGCGGTAAATCCAAACTGCAAATGCTTCCGGATTTTTGAGCCGGGGCAGATTTCGCACGACCGAAAACCAGATTTCCTGCTGCACGTCCGCCGCGAGATGTTCCTTGCCTAAGAGTCGGCGGATGTAATAGCCCAGTGCGGGATTGAACATCCTGTACAATTCCGTCCAGGCGTGTTGATCTCCCATCTGGCACTTGAGTATCAGGACGGATCGATAAATGGATTCTTTTTCGTCCATCGCCATTAAAAAGACCACGCTGCCCGCAAAAAGTTCACCGCTAACGCGATATTTCTGGGTTCAGGAGTTATTTCCAAAAGCTGTGGATGGCGTCGGCAGTTTAAGCGCCTCTTCGTTCACCGTCGACGAACACGATGCCGTCGATCAGGTCTCGTAGTTTCTTGGCTCCATTCAATTTTCTCCAGCGGGACTCGGTCTTGCGGGTTAGCTTGAAAGCCATCGCCAAAACTCTGGCGCGATGCCATGGAGCCAGCGGGATGCCAGTAGAACTCTTATGCCTATTTTTGGACGAATGCGGCCACCTCTCGGCCAAAATGACCTGTGCCATCTCACTGCTCACGTAAACTCGACAAGCTCGGGCGTCTTTGGTGCACGCGCGGCTTGGTAATCTAGCGGGGTGGGCGCTGGATCCCAGCTCACCCGAGAGACGTTATAATTATCTTATTGGTTCGGCGTCGGCAGATGAGCAATCCCGCAGGAAACGCGGCGAGAATCAACGTGGCTGGTTCCGGGACGGCTGTCGTCGTGAACTGAGTGATTACGCTGGCTACGGAGTTGGCGTGGATCCATCGTAAGCAATGGCCGCGCCGTCCGGATTGCTCGCGCTGTCCGAAGCGTAGTCAACCTGGGCGTATCCAATGCTTCCCGAGCCGGTGGTCGTCGAGCCATCCGGGCTGGTAATGTCCAGCAATAAATTGCCCGCTCCCTTGCTATAAGCGAAAGGCGTCTGCAGATTGACCACATACTCAAACGATGCCCGCCGTCGCGCCCACCATTCGTGGGGAAGACCACTCCGGCCGCCGTCCCGGCAGATACTCCGGCATGGATTCATCCGAAAAATCCATCCCATATTGGCCATTATCTTCGATGCGCAGCAGCGACCCGATCAACTGCGCCCGGCTTCGTAGCCCCGCATCGAATTCACGATATAGTGCCGTGCGCACATAAAGATAAAGCGACGCCCCCGCCAGCGCAGCGAGCAAGGCCGTCGTCCCCAGCGACCAGTACGTAAACCGGCTGCGAAGGGAGATCATGTGAGATTCTCCTGCAGAACGTATCCCATTCCTCGACGTGTCTGGATGAGCGAGGGACGATCGGCTTCGTCGATCTTCCGCCGTAGCGCGCAAACCGCTGAATCCACGACATTGCTCATCAATTCTGCCTGAATGTCGTAAATATGCGATTCAATTTCCGTGCGCGAGACCACTTGCCCTCGCCGCAGGGCTAAAAATTCTAGCAGTGAATATTCGCGCGGAGAAAGGTAAATAACAGCACGACCACGCATAACCGTGCGCGCTCCCATGTCGATCTCAATTGGTCCAATACGAATACGCGGTTGTTTATTTTGATGCTGTCGGCGCACGAGCGTTTCGATCCGTGCCAGCAATTCCTCAACTGCGAAAGGCTTCACTAGGTAATCGTCCGCGCCTGCCCGCAGTCCGGTGACGCGATCCGCAATCGTGCCGCGGGCCGTCAGGAGCAATACGTGGGTATCTTTGCCTCCGTCGCGCAGACGCTGAAGCACCTCTAGGCCATCCACTTTCGGCAGCATAATATCGAGAATAATGGCATCATAGTTTTCGGTTCGCGCTAGGTGGAGTCCTTCTTCTCCGTCAGCCGCTGTATCGACAGCAAACCCACTTTTGCGAAGCCCATCGGAGACGCTTCGCCGCAATCTCTCTGAATCTTCAACCAGCAATACGCGCATTTGTCTCCTATATGGCGTAAAAGATTATCGCTTGATGACGACTGGAATCACGTTTCCATCATATTACACATGATAATATCCAAATCATTCATCCTCGGAATGATTTCGAGCGCGCGCTCGGATCGCTGAGACGGACATGGTTTTACAAAGGAAATGGTCCTATGAAAAATCGATGGGTTGTAGCAATGGCATTGATCGGCGCGGTTGGTTGCACGCATCATAATCGCGAGGAGCACGAAGAGGCCGACGAGCACGAAGTCAAAATGAGCATTAATAACATCCCCGATGCCGCGCGGCAAACCCTGATGCGCGAGTCCGAGGGGGCGACCATCAACACGGTTGATTATCAGAATTGGCATGGGAAAAAGGTGTATGAGGCGGATGCGACGATCAATGGGAAAAACTGGGAAATCCTGGTCGATGCCAATGGGAAACTGGTGAAAAAGGGTCTCGATACAGAAGAAAATGAGTAGTAAATAGTCGATAAATAGGGAGAGCTCCGGATGTGCATCCGGAGCTTCTTTTTTTTGTTATTGCTTGATCGGCGCGACGACGACGATCATGAAGGTGTTGGGCTTCATGGCGGGGCGTCGGCCTTCGGCGCGGGCGGAGGCGAATTCGGCGGTGGGGAGGTAGAGCGTATTTGTATCTGGATCAACGGCCATGGTGCGGGCGCCGGGTTTGGTTGGGATTGCAGAGACGTCGAATTTGTCCGGTGAGGTTTGTTTGACGATGGTGAGCGTGCCGTCGCCGCAACTGGCGAAGGCTTCTCCGGTCGTGGGATCGAATTTGCAGGCGTCATTGCCGCTGCCGATAGCCGGTTCGGCTAGGACATGGCCATTATCCGCGCTCATGATGATCAATTTTTGGTTACGGCAACCGACGAAGAGAAGGTGATTTTTGGGATCAATCGCCAGTCCGGCCGGACGGGTGCCAGAGCCGGTGGGCCAACGGGCGGTGACGGCAAGAGTTTTGATATCGACGACGGCGATTTCGTTTTTACTGTTGATATTCACATATGCTTTGCCGGCGCCGTCGGCGGCAAGAAATTCGGGCTTACCACCGAGATCGACGCTGTCGGCTTTGCCAGTTTTGAGGTCAATGGTTGGATCGATCACGATCAGTTTTTGCGAATCGCCGCAGGCGACCAGCACGCGATTACTGCCGGGGTCGTAGATGATTCCGTCGGCATCGTCGGCGGCGGTTATTTTGCCGAGGATTTTATCGGTTTTGAGATCGAAGACGACGACGCTGCCGTCTTCTCCATCGCTGATGAATCCGCGCCCGGCGGAGGTCGCGATGGCGGTGCCGTGGGCGCGTTTTTGGCCGTCGATGTCGGCAACGACTTTGCCGGTGTTCACATCGATGCCTTGGGTGTGTGTCGAGCGGGTGACGTAGAGGAGATGCGAATCGGGATCGAAGGTGGCGTAGTCCCAACGACCGGCGCCGCCGATCTGAAATGTTTTTTGCACGGAATATTCTGGCGGAGCTGTATCAGCCGCGTAGAGGGCTGCGGGTGGACAGGTGAGAGTCGCACAAAGAACAAACGAAAATCGATTAGACCATTTCATACGGTTTCTCCTTGTAAAAATGTTGTTGATAGAACGGATAGTTTATGGAGTCGAAACAGTACCAGAATTGCGGGTAGCACAATTAACACAAGCGGCAATTGGACCAAAAGCCCGGCGATGATGGCGATGGCCAGGGGTTGCTGCATGGCCGAGCCTTGGCCCCAACCCAGGGCCAGGGGAAGCAGCGCTAAAATCGCGGCGACGGTAGTCATGGCGATGGCGCGCATACGATTTTTACCGGCAAGGATCATGCGCAGGCGGCGGTCGGGATTGTCGGGCAGTTCGTGATATTCGGAATAATAAAAGATAGCGACCTCGGTGACGATGCCCACGACCATGGTCATGCCCATCATGGCGGTAATGTTCAGTTCCGTGCCGGTCAACCACAGGCCAATGAAGACGGCGGCCATGGCCAACAGCGGCATGAAGAGCATGGCGATGGCGACCAGGAAACTTTCATAAAGGAACAGGAGTAGGAGAAAGACGAGTAGGACGGCAGCGATGATGACGATGAGCAGGCCGCGAAAGGCGATCTGCTGTTGTTGGTATAAGCCGCCGAGGGTGTAGTAGACGCCGGGGGGAAACGTTCCGGGTTGATCGAGAAGTTTTTTCACATCGGCAACGGTGGACCCCATGTCGCGGCCTTCAATGCGGGCGGTCACGGCGACCATGCGCTTAAGATTTTCCCGGTCAATCTCGGGTTGGCCAGTGATGACACTGATGGCGGCGACGCGCGAAAGGGGGAAGAGATGGCCATCGGGAGCTTTAATAAGGAGCTTGCCAATGTCGGTTGCGGTTGCGCGCATTTGCGGGGGAATCCAGACTCGCACGCCGACGGTTTTTGGGCCGTTGATGATCTGCGTGGCAACATTCCCGGAGAGGAGATTGTTGAGGGAATTGGTGATGTCATCGGGGGCCATGCCTTCGAGGGCGGCTTTCACGCGATCGATGTGGATCTCGATGGCGTCGCCGGCGAGGACAATGCCATTGAGGATTTCATCGACGCCGCGGACGCTCTTGATCTTGTCGGCGATTTGCGGGGCGACTTTGTCGAGGACGGTCTGATCGTCGGAGAAGATTTTGATCTCGATGGGCTGGGGCACGGCGGTGAGATCGCCGATGAGGTCTTCCATGAGCTGGGCAGTGTCGATGTCGATGCCGGGGACGGTTTTTTCAACCCGGTCGCGGACGCTTTGCATGACCTCTTCGATGGGGCGGCGGGGAAGGGGTTTGAGGCGGACGAAAAAATCGCCGGTATTGGGTTCGGTCAATCCGCCGCCAAGCTGAAGACCCGTGCGGCGGGAATAAGTCTGAACTTCTGGGGTGCTGCGCAAAATGGCTTCAACTTGTCGGAGAATGCGATCCGTTTCGGTCAGGGATGTACCGGGTGGCGTGACGTAATCGAGGATGAACCCGCCTTCATCCATAGTGGGTATGAAGCCGGAACCGACGTTCTGGTACGAGAAATAACCGGCTACGAGCAGTGGGATAATGAGCAGGAAAATGAGCAGAGGCCAGCGCAGCATGGGGCGCATGAATGCGGTGTAGGCGCGATGAATGGATTCGGTGATGGGGCCGTGCTCTTCCTGTTCGGCGTCCTTTGGACCCAGCAAACCAGCAGCGAGAACCGGGACAGCCAGCCAGGCGATGAAAAAAGAGATCACCAGGCCGGCGGCCATGGTGAGGGAGAGCGCTTTGAAGAATGCGCCGGTGACGCCGGTGAGAAAGGCGAGGGGGACGAAGATGATGATGGTGGATAGGGAGGAGCCGACGAGGGGAGAGGTGAATTCGTGGGTGGCGCGGGCGACGGTTTTGGAGGCGGGAATTTTGTGCTGACGCGGACCCTCACCCCGACCCTCTCCCGGAGTACCGGAAGAGGGGGATGGAGCAGCAGCGGGCAAGGGAGAAAGAGCGGATTCGCGCAGGCGGCGGGTGATGTGCTCGACCATCACGATGGTGTCGTCGATGATCAGACCGACGGCAGCGGCCATTCCTCCGAGGGTCATGATGTTGAAGGACATGCCGAGCACATATAGCAGGAGGATGGTGGTCGCCAGGACGGCGGGGACAGAGAGGATGGCGATGAAGGTGATCTTCCAGTTGCGCAGGAATAGCAGGAGCGTGATGGCGGCGAGGATGATGCCGATGATGACCGCGTCGCGCACGCTGCCGGCGGAGGCGAGAATGAGGTCGCTTTGATCGTACCAGTTGGCGATTTTTACGCCTTGGGGAATTCGGCCCTTGAGTTCCGCGAGTTTTGCTTTGATTCCTTTGGCGATCTGCACGGTGTTGCCGCCGGGCTGCTGATAGACTTGCATCAGGACGGCGTCGTGTCCGTCGGCGGTGACGCGCGTCCAGTCGGGGGCGGTGTTGTTTTGGACGGATGCGACATCGGCTAGGCGGACCACGCCGTTGACGCCGGATTTGAGAATGGTTTGCCCGATCTCGGCGGGGCCGGCCAATTGTGTGTTGGAAATAATCAAGTAGAGCTTGTCGTGATCTTCGAGCCGACCGACGGCGGAGAGGACATTAGCGCCGCTGAGCGCATCGGCGATGTTGCCGAGCGTCAGGCCATAAGATTGCATGCGCGTGGGATCGACGACCACGCGAAATTCCTGTACCCGTCCCCCTTGCACATCAACCTTGGCGACCCCCTCGACACTGGAGAGAATCGGCCGAAGCTGGTATTGGGCCAGGTCATGTAATTCGACGAGAGATTGATGATCCGATATCAGGCTGTAGGCGATGACTGGAAATACGGTGGGATCGCGGCGGACGGCGTCGAAGGTGGTGCCAGGGGGCAGATCAGGCAAGACCTTATTGATTTGTGATTCCACCTGGAGCAGGGCGCTGGTCATGTCCTGGCCCCAGGAAAAATCGACGGCGATGTCGGCGGAGCCGCGCGAGGTAGTGGAGCGAACATTGCGAACGCCGGGCGTGGCGCGGACAGCTTCCTCGACCGGATAAGTCACCTCAATGGCCATCTGCTCGGCGGGACGATCTCCGGCATCGATGCTGATCTCGATGCGCGGAAATTCCACCTGTGGAAAAAGCGCCACCGGCAACCAGAACGCCGTGACCGCCCCGGCGATCGCCAATGCGGCCATGAGGAACAAAATCGACCGGCTGTGGGTGTGAAACCAATCGACGAAGGTAAATTTTGGCGCACCCGATTCGCTCATGGCGCCGATCCCATAGTTACTGGAGCGCCATCATCCAACTCGTAATTTCCGACAGTCACCATGGGTTCACCGGGCTTAAGCGAATGGGTCGGGTCGATCACCTCAACTTCTTTGTCGGTCTGCAATCCAACGGATACCAGGTGTTTGACTGCGTGGCCATTCTCGACGGTGAACAGGCTGGATCCGTTGGCTTCAGGAAGGACTGCCGATCTCAGCGCGATGAGACCGATGTCTGTGGCAACATTGATGTGCGCACGCACATAGCTATCGATGAGCAGGCGGGAGCGCCGCGGCAGGGACACAAAGACGTCGACCAATCTGGTTTCGGGACTGACGCGGCGAGTGATCAGACGAATCTGCCCGTGAATCGGGCCACTGTTCGCACTGTTGGAAAAGAGATCGACAGGTTGATTAATCTTGAACCGGCCCGCTTCGGAAGGATCAACGCCGAGGCGAACTTCGACATTGGCTTCATTGTCGATCTCCATGAGTGGCATGCCTGCGGGGACGATCTGGCCGAGGGTTACATCCACTTTTGCGACGACGCCGGCGGCGGGAGATTTAAGTGTCTGCGGCTCACCGGCGCCGCGGCGTTTGAGATCATCCAGTTTTAATTCCGCATCCTGGGCAGCGTTCTCGGCGGTCTGCAATTCCTGCGTGGTGGCCAGTTTTAATTTGAAACGCTGCTGCGCCCCGGCGAGATCATGGGCAGCGGCGTTTGCAGCGTTTTTTGCCTGCGAGAATTGCAGCGATGTATCGGGGCTGGAATTGACTTGGACCACCGGCTGACCGGGCTGGACGAGTTGCCCGGCCGAGACAAGAAGCCTGACGACCTGGGCTTCGATCTGGGCGGAAACAGTTTGTTGATCGGTGGATTTCGGTACCACTGTGCCATAGGCGGTGAGGGTTTCGGTGATTGCCTTGCGGACCAATGGCGTAGTGATCACCTGCGCGACGGCCGTGGGTTCCGCCGGCTCGGTGGTTGCGGATTCGGCTTCGCTTTCGGAATTTTCGGCCGGGTGATGACCGTACCAGTATCCACCAGCGCCCGCTATAACAATGGCTGCAATCAAAAGGAGGACATAGCCAATTCTTTTCATTTATCGTTTTTTCCCGTATGAGTCCCCACCCCTAGATACTCGCCCGAGGCGATTTCCAGGGCGATCCAATTTTCAACCAGTTCCTGTTTTAGTTTTTGAACGTTAATTTCCTGTTGTTCGAGCTCGCTCTGCGCATTGTAAAAGCTGAGAATGTCCGCGTTGCCTTGTTGCAGGGCGGATTGATAGGTCTGGACGAGCTGGCGTACCTGCGGAATCGTGGAATTGGCGGCGGCGATTTGGGTGTTCAGGGAGCGAATATCGGCACTAGCGGTGGCGATGTCGGAACGGGCATCGAAAACCCGGCTTACATATTCGTCGAAGAGTTTCTGCCGGGTGGCTTTTTCCAAGGCAATAGCGCCCTGGTTGCGATCAAAAATGGGGATGTCGATGGCGATGCCGACCCCAACCGTGTTCACATTGGTTGTGTCACGGGCTACATCAAAGCCCAAATTGATTTTAGGGAATTGCTCTAGGATCGCAACGCGCAGTGTGGCATCTTCGCTGGCATACCCTTTTTTCAGAGCCAGCATATCAAGGCGTCGATCTTCCAAACCGGTAAGCAATTGAGCGGATGAAGGCGGCTCCAGTCGCGCGGGCAATGCCGTATCGCTCAATGGAATTTTTGTCGTGGGCGTCAGACCGAGCGCGTGATTTAGAAGTAGCCGGGCGTGCGATAAATCTCGTTCGGTTGAGAGAGTGACTGCGTGTGCATCCTGCGAAGCAACCTGAGCGGCGGACAAATCCAGCAGGGTTCTCTGGTGCTGATTCACCGCTTGCTGAATGACGGAGAGATTGTTGGAAAACTGTGCGTCGATTTTTTTAGCGTTCTCAAGTTGTTGGGTCAGAGAGAGAACATCGTACTCCGCCGTCTTTGCCGTCTCGGCTACTTGCCATTCGGCCCAAGCGATGTCCAGATCAACACTGGCCGCCTGGGCGCGGGCGGCTTGTTTTTTCTGGTCGTGGGAGATCAGCGAAGTGATGTCCCAGTTTAGTCCGACGTCATAAGCCGTGAAACTATCAGCAGGATCAGCGCCGTGCGGCACATCTACACTGGCCGTCAACTGCGGATTGGGAAGGAGGCCCGCCTGAAGCAATTGCGCCGATGCGATGCCACGCTGATCGCGCTCTGCCCGCAATTCGGGATTGGCCACCACCGCCACCAGCGCCGCTTCCTCCGGCGTCAGTCCATCGTTCGGATTAAATTTCATCGCAGGCAGCAGCGGATGCCGAATCGCGCTGGCGTGCACACACAAAATGGATAGGGAAATGGGAGCCAGCCTTTCACGAACAACCTGTTGGCTTAGCGGCATCGCATGATACGACTGGCATCCGGCAACAAGACCCAGCAAGAGGCCGACCACAAGGCAGCTCCAACTCCACTTCGCGATAAAAAATAAGCGCATATGGGACGAAATCGCTAACAATGTAATAACGAAAGATGACGAGAACATTACGGGAATAGCGGTCGAAAACATTTTTGTAAATTGGTTCGGTGCGGCAAAATTGCGTGGATGTTTTTTATCGCTTCACTCTCTACAGTTTGCGGCGAACATGTTCCGCGCAATAACAGGTCGGCTGGTCCTCGTTCTGGGAATGGCCGCGCTGTTCATTCGTTTTATTGCCATGGCAAAAGTTCCCCTGCTGCCTGAGGAGGCATATTACTGGATGTACAGCCGACATCTGGCCCTGAGTTACTTCGATCATCCTCCGATGGTTGCCTGGATGATCCGTTTGGGAACATTTCTTCTTGGCAACACGCAGATGGGTGTGCGCATCATGGCTTGTCTCTTAATGTGCGGCGCCAGCGTTTTGATGTTTCTCATGGCGCGCATCTGGTTCGGCCGCGACGTGGCATTGCTCTCGGCGGCCGCGCTGCAGATTCTGCCGATGTATTTTGTGATCGGCTCCGTGGGAATTACCGATGCGCCGCTGATTTTCTTCTGGCTGGTGAGTTTGTGGGCGTTTAGCATTGCTGTGAATAATTCGGCGATTTGGCCATGGTGTGTTGCGGGCCTGGCGTGCGGAGCGGCGATGCTCAGTAGATACACCGCGATTTTTATTCCGGCGGGGGTATTGCTGGTACTTCTTCTGCATAAGCCTTATCGAAAACATTTTTGTTCGATGGGACCATACTTGGCCTGTTTGATTGCGGTGGCTTGTGTCACGCCGGTGATTCTTTGGAATGCGGAACACCATTGGGCGAGTTTTGAATTTCAGTTGGTAAGTCGATTTGATCACGACACGTTCGGTTGGAGATACATCGGTCGCTTCATTTTCTACCAGATCATCATTGTCACGCCGATCTTTTTCCTGGCGCTGCCGGGAATGATGGCCCGAGTGTGGCGACTTCGGCCGCATCCGCGTTGGGTTTTCATTTGGTCGTTTTCATTACCGCTGCTGGTGCTGATGACCAGCAAATGCTTCCGATATGAAATTCATGTTAATTGGACGTTGCCAGCGTTTGTGATGCTAATTCCTGGTGCATTTTATTTGTTGCGGATGATGCTTCGTACCCGGAGGCATTGGAAACCCGCAATCTGTTGGACACGCGCTTCTCTTATCTGCTGTTTAGTGATCAATCTATCATTGATGATTTATTTGCTCGTCAATGCCAACCGCAATTCGGGTGTGGGCATAATCGCCCCTTGGCCAAAACTGGCTCGATATGTCGAGAAATACGAAGACCAACTGGAAGATCAGACCCATCAGGAGCCGATGGTGATTGCTGCGGGTACGTATCGACTGGCCAGCCTTGTGGCGTTTTATCGCTATCCAATAGAACGCGACGTGCCCTCCAGCGACTACACGACCAGCGGATGGTTTATCAAAGGCGACGGATTGGAATACGAATTCTGGTCCAAGCGCGATGCTTGGCGCGGACGGAATTGTATTTTTATTACTGACGATCCTGATCTGAAAAGGAGGCTTGATCCATATTTCGCCTCGGTCAAAGTTCCCAAATCATTTCTAACCCTTGGTGGGGATAGCTTTCACATCGCGATATGCCGGAATTTCAATCCTGGTGCACGCCATCATGGGCGGTAGAGCAGGTAAGATCAGTTTCACGGCTTTTCGAGCCTTTATTCCCTCCCCAAGCGTCGGGGAAGAGTTGCGAGCAAGAAGCCGAGGCATGGGTATAGCACTGCTGGTTCGGGCAGTGTCGTCGAAATGTTGGCAGTACCATACAGCGAGCCGAGCATGAAGAGGGCGTAATCATCGGCGTTGACCTTGCCGTCGTAGTTGAAATCGCCGGTGTACCAGGTAGTGCCGGTGGGGGAGATTGCTGCCAGGTCGGCGGAGTTAACGACGCCGTCCAGATTTGCGTCGCCGATCCAGGTGTATTTGACTTCCGTGCCGGAGCTGAGCGGCGCATAGCCGAGCGATGTTCCGGCATGCGAAGCGGCGGAGGAGGACATAAGGCCGGGGAGATCCCATTTACCTTGGTCGTAGCCCGCAGAGAGATAGGAGCGGATCGTTGCGGGCGCAGTGCTAGAAACAAAGAGTTGGGTATTCGTCATGTCGATCTGGCCCGGGGCGGTGATCGAGAGGCTGGCGAGATGCTGATTGGAATTGAGCGTTACCGTACCCCCCTTTGCGGACATAGCGAGAGTTGATGATGCTGCACTGCCAACATCTGTATTGAAAACCGCGGATCCAGCGGTGTTCGTGAATGTGCTGCCTTGTGCCCAGGATTGGGTGGCGGAATCGAAAAAATCGCCGCTGTTTGTAGCGGCGCCGGTAACGGTAAGTGAGGAACCAACAAGGGAAATGGAGCCGGCGTTGCTGATGGAACTAAAAGTATCGGTACCGCCGGTCGTGATGAGGGTGGCCGTACTGATGAGCTGGAGGGTTGGAGCAGAGAAGGTGCCGGCGACCTGATTGAAGTTGGTAAAGGTGAGCGTGCCGGTGGTTTGTGTGAAGGCGCCGCCAAGATTCAGATCAATGGTTGCGGCGTTGAGCGTTCCGCCTTGGAGCGAGTAAGTTCCCGTGCCACCGGCGGCAAAGCCAAGATGTAGAGCGTCGGTTACAGTATGGATGCCGCCCGATTGGGTGAAAGTGCCGGTGCCGGCAGAGGCGACGAGTTCCGTCGATCCGATGTACTCATCGGTCGCGGTGAGTGATCCGTTTGAAAGCGTGTAGGTTCCGACGCTGGCGACCAGCGAGCCGATGTGCAGCGGCCCTTGGATTGTGTCAGTTCCCCCGCTTTGAATCACCGCGGCGGAAGCATAGCGAGCCCAGATTTCTTCCTTGCTGACTGTGAGGACACCCTGCGCTTGAGAGAAGGTCATGCTCCCGTGCGAAGTGGAGGTGCCGTCGGCATTGACGAGCAGGTCGGCGAGCATGACCGCAGCGCCGGTATAGTCATAGGTGACGGTGCGGGTCTTCTCATCTTCAACAGAGAGATAGGCCAACTCGCCCGCAATGGGGACGTGAGAGGAAGACCAATTCCCAGCGGTGCTCCACGTCGAGGAAACTGCGGTCCAGGAGTTGATATTGAGTGCGGCGGGTTGGGTGACGGGGCTGACGTTGTCGCTGGTCGAATAGTGGTCGCCCGTAAAATAAACCTCACCGGCCGAACCGACGAGAATTCGCTCGGGGCCGGGAAATGTATCTCCCGAGTTGTAAGGTGTGGCAGTCGTATCAAAGGTGTTGGCGGCGAGATTCATGGTCGGCCACACCATGAACTCCATGTAATAGTTCATCCCCATGCGAGGAATATTGGGAAGCTCGCCGGAATTAAAGTTGAAAAAACCTCCGTCATCGCTTTCGTCGGCATAAACGGACTGATTGTTCTGAAGACGTTGAATTGTCGTCGCAACGTTTACCGCCCCGGTATAAATCACGGTCCCAAAATTGACGATCTGGATGTCATTGGGATTGCCTGCGTTGTACACAGCGCCCGCGCCGGCTGGCACATCGTCCGCAGCGGCGACAACGGCGACGGAGATATGTGTGCTGTTATCAGGAAAGGCTTTGAATGTGTCTCCCCGCGCTGCGCACGTCAATGCCGAAATCGCCATGACTAGCCTAGCGCATTTTCTTTTCTCTCTCCGCGACATCCAGCCTCCATAATTCATCGAAAACCCAGAACCATTATACCCCATAGGTACTGCGTTTCGCGAAGTTATTCCGTGTGTCGTAATGATGGGTGCTGAATGGCGTTACATCGCTATTGATTGAGGAGGAGTTGCATAAGTGTGAGGATGCGGGTTATCAATTGACCAATCATCTCCGCGCCGATTTCCCCATTGCCGCCGACATCAACCCCGGCACCCTGGACTTCGGCGACGATCCGCTCGATGCCACGCCCACCTCGCTCCGCAAAGTGCAGATGGCCGCCAACAGCGATAACCACGAGCGTGATGGGCAGAATGTTCTCAACGTCGTTTGCCAAAATTGCGCAGGATAACATTTACACCAGTCAAGCCAGACAGGTCGCAGGGCCACCGGCCAATCAATTCGATACGGTGCTGTTGTCGACGGATAATTAGAGCGATGCGCACTGACCGAACTTCGAGCCGCTGGGTCTGAGGACTTCAATACGGGTGATCCTCCTAAGCCTTGCGCGGAAAATTGGACCCTTAAGATTAAGAGCTTCTAAAAATGGCTGCGTTACGCATCGAAAAGCCCACGGATTGCAATCCGTGGGCTTGGCCATTTTTAGAAGCTCTAAATTGATTCCCAAAAAAGCTGCGGCGGAAGGCTTCATTTTGTTGCGGTAGCGCTGTCGAACGAGGGCGGTGCGTTTGTCCTTCCGTTTCCCCAATCTGATGCAGACTTTCCCAGTATAAAATGCAGCGTTGCACCTTTGGACAATTCGTTCCAGTTCATCCACGGACTGGCCAATGAATGGTTATTCAGTTCGACAGTTTGAACGTATGGCGCATCTGGCGCTGCATTGTCCGCTTGGATATGAATCATGGTGCCGTCGCCAGTCGTGATGACTATTTCGGGAAAGCGTGGGCTGCCAATGACGAATCCACCCACGCCGGGAATGGCTGGATAAAAGCCCAAGGCTGAAAAGACATACCAGGAAGAAAGCGCGCCCGCATTGTCGTTGCCGGGAATGCCGCTGGACCTGTCGAAAAACAATTGGTTCTGGATGCGCCGGACGACTTGCTGCGTTTTGGCGGGAGCGCCGGCAAAATCATACGCCCACGGGACGGCCTCGCATGGTTCGTTGCCCATGAATTCGTTAGCGGCGTTAGCGGGACCGTTGAGTTTTATAAAAAACTTGTCGAGCCGAGAAACAGCGACGGGGTCTCCGCCCATAAGATCGAATAAGCCGCGAAAATTAAAATTCTCCAACCAAAGATATTGGGCAGCGCAACCTTCGACATACCCAAGCGTCGTAGTCGGGGCGAAATCAGCGAGGAAAACGCCATTTTTTGTTCGTGGCTCGATATAACCGGTGGTCGGGTTAAATAGCTTTTTCCAGTTTTGGGCGCGGTTCTGATAGTAGATGCGCTTGTCATTATCGCCGAGGTTGCCGGCAAACTGCGAAATGGCAAAGTCATTGATGCAGTATTCCTGTGTGACCGAGACCCGTCCGGGAACGTAGCCGAGCGACAGGTAGTCTTCCAACCCCGACCGAACCTCTCGGCCGTCTGAAGTAGTGCCAACGACTCTGGCTCCTTTGTCCATCACTCGCAGTGCGGCGGCGGTGTCGAAGTTTTTGGCGCCGAAGGCGTAGGCGGTCGCGATGATGGGCATTTCACTGCCACAAGAATCATCACACCATGAATGCCATGTCGCACAATATACCGAACCTCATCGGCGTAAAACAAAATGGCGTCGCGGGAAAAATCCAGCAATTCGTGCCCGGCTATATGGCGATGGGCTCAAACGGCATGGGAGCCATGGGGCAGATGGCCATGGAGCTTCCGAAAAATACCTTGCCGATGATGAGCGGCAAGGGCCAGTTCGGCCCCATTGAAATGGGAGGAATGTTTACAATTCTTAAAGTTCGCGATGGCATCACAAACTATGAAGACCCCGGCTGGTACAAAATACCCCTCGGCAATAGTGCAGGTCCTGTCCCTAAGTCATGACCCACTTGAATAGTCCCAATCGAACAGCGGGACATTAGGGATTAAAAGCGTCGGACAAAGCGTCATGCGTAAAGCTATCATTGATGTACTGGGATGATCAGTCCATCGAATTCCTGCGTTGCTTTGATCGTATAATTTAAAGTCTTAAGAATTACCGCGAAATTCGAGATTGTACGGCGTTAATCGCTTCCTTCAGCTTTTCAATTTCCACCGGCTTTTGGAGATACTGCAAAAACCCTACCTCTTTTGTTCTTTTGATGTCTTCTTCCCCAAGCCCGGTCATGCCCAAAAATGACACCTCGTTTGGCGAGCGTTATGACCCCCAGATAGATCAAGTAAGCGGTTCAGATTCCCATCACCACCTCACCCCAGTAAGTAAGATCTGTAAGCGAACAATCGGAGTGGCAGTACGCCAACAGAACTTTTTGTTATGGGATTGGTGGAGTAACGCAGCTTTTTACTTGAAAACCAGCCTGTGGAATCCACTCGATACCTGTGCCCCGCATTTCTTGCATCTTCAGTAGAACTCGCACCTGCATTTCTTTCCCGAAAATGGCGGTTTTGACCTCGAAAGGCCTGAGATAAAGACCGAGTCACTTGTTGGACATAAACGCGTGTTGACCCGCTGTCTAAATTGTCATATTGTACTATGACAATAGAACGGAGGAAAGGTGGTCATTCGGCTTAACTTTGTCTCGGGAGTTCCGGCCTATTTGCAGATTGTGGAGCAGGTCAAAGTCATTGCGGCGTCTGGCGCCTATCGACCGGGAGAGGCGCTTCCCACGATTCGCGCGCTGGCAGAGCAAGTGCGGCTCAATCGCAACACTATCGCCAAGGCATACTCCGAACTTGAACATCAGGGGATCATTGAAACCGTTACCGGGAGGGGATGTTTTCTGGCGAATACCAAGTCGCCATTGCGCGCGGAAGCGAAACGCGAACTTCTGGCGCGCGATATCGATACGGCGATCGTGCAGGCGCACCACTTACAAGTGCCGCGCGCGCAGTTTCTTGGACTGGTCCACCAGCGGCTGGACGAATTTGAGAAACGAAAGAACGTTGCCGCTCGTTTGGAACCGAGGTCGTCATGAATAGCTGCCATTCTTTGATCGGAGATAGCGGAGGTGATGCTCCCGAAGTCCCCGTGATTGAGGTTCGCAGCCTGACGCGCGCATTTGGTAAGGCCGAGGCGGTTCATGACCTGAATATTTCTGTTCGTCCCGGAACGATCTACGGTCTTTTTGGCCGCAATGGGGCGGGAAAATCAACGACCATCAAGTGTTTGCTGAATCTCCTGCGTCCGAACTCGGGGCAGGTGCGCTTGTTCGGGCTTGATCCGGCGCGTGATGAAGTGGAGGTCAAGCGGCGCCTGGCTTACGTGCCGGATTCGGCGGCATTTTATCCGTGGATGACAGTTCGCCAGGCACTCGACTATTTTGCATCGTTTCGCGAGAAGTGGAATGTGGGCGTCGAAGCGGAATTACTGAAGCGATTCCGATTGGATGTGAACAAACGCGCAAGCGCCCTCTCCAAGGGACAGACAATGCAGCTGGCATTGCTGGTTGCGATCTGTCCAGGGCCGGAGTTGCTGATTTTGGACGAACCGACGACGGGGCTTGATCCAGTCATCCGCCGGGAGTTTGTCGAGACGATCGTGGGGGCGTATCAGGATGCGGATCCGGCACATCGGACGATTTTTGTTTCGACGCATTTGATTACGGAATTCGAAGGATTGGTGGACGATTTCACCATCCTTGAGAACGGCCGAACGGTATTGACGTCGAACGCCGACGAAGCGAGGCGGCGTTTCAGCAGAATTCGCGGGCGATTTCCCGGATTGCCGCCGAAGATGCACGTCGCGGGACTTGTGGACTATCGCTGCCGGGGGCGTGAGGTGGAACTGGTGGTGTCGGATGAGGGGCAATCCGCCTTGGAACAGGTGCGTTCGTATGATCCGGAAGATGTGAGCGTGGAGTCACTGGACCTGGAATCAATCTTTGTCGCGCTTCTCAGCGGCCGGGGGAACGACACGTGAGCCCGCAACTGCGGAAAGAGATTCGATGCCTGCTGCCAGCTACGCTGGCTTCGCTGGTCATTCCGATCTGTGTTCAGCTTTGTCTCGGGCGCATGCATTACCGTGCAAACGACAGTGTTCCCATTTTCGCGCTTTTCGTGACACTTGTCGCGGCGTCTTCATTCGGCGTTGAACTCAGGGAAGGAACCCTCGGGATGCTGCTGACTCAACCTATTCGCCGGCGAAAGTTGTGGCTCTTCAAGTCTGTCGTGCTTGGAGGCGCACTCATTATTGTTTTTGCGTCATATGCCTTTAGCACGACAATGCCAGCACGGGAATATCCACTGTTGTTTCTGCTGGTCCTGTGCGCGTTTGGAATGACGCCGTGGCTTACGCTGAAGTTCCGCGACGGATTGATCGCGGCGGTCACGACTCTGATTGTTGAATGGGTTATCGTGATTTTGGCATTTCAGATGTTTCGATGGCGGACTTTGCATCCAGATGAAATGCATCTCTCGGGTGGAAGATATGCGTGGACCATAATTGCGGCGATCGTTTGTTCGATATTTGGATGGATCGCAGGATATCGTGCGCTGCTGGGATGGCAGGGAGCGGCGGCGCAAAATCGCGCACGCATTTGGATCGTCATGCGAATGCATGGCGGCGCGCAATCGCGAACGCGACGCCGCCGGAGCGCTTCCCTGTCGCTGGTACGGAAGGAATTGCGGTTACACTCGATCAATCTGGTTCTGGCAGCGGGATTCTGCCTGCCGTTCGTGGCTTTTCTCTGGTATTCCGGTCCGGAGCAGGATGCGCTCAATGGATGGTTCAAGTTCTATTCCTTTGTATTTCCGATATCCGTAGGCGCCGTGACCGTGGCGTCGGAAAGACAATGGGGAGTACTGGAAGGTCAATTGACGCTGCCAGTGGCTGTCGGAAGGCAGTGGAAAATCAAGCTCGGAACTTGTTTCGCCTTGAGCTTCATCGGTGGAATATTGATTCCATGGATGCTGTTGTGCGCACGCACAGCACTGCATCCAGCGACGAACCATCACTGGTTCAAAGTCGTCGACTATTCGACGGAGGTGCTGATCTTCACCGCGCTGGCGGTGTTGAGCTCATCTGTGGTTCGCGGCACTCTGCGTGCGGTGATTCTTGGTTTCAGCGTGGCATTTGCGTCGCTGATTTTCTATGGATGGATCGTCGATTATTTCGGCGCGTCGGAACTTGCGCATGTAATTGTCCATCACCTTCAACGTGCGAACCCCTTGTTGATAAACTCGTACAGTCTGGCCGGCGTTGCGCTGGTCGCGATGATGTTTATTGTGCAGCCGGCCTTCGATAGATTTCGGCAGCCGGGCAATCAAATGGGTGTTGTCTATCTGACAATGCGAACAGTCCTATTGCTGGCGATACTTCGCTTCGCATTATTGTTCATGCCGGCCGTGTCGATTTGAAAATTATTCCTGTCTCCCGTCCGAGTTCAAAGCCCGTTGCCAGTCTTGCGCAAATCTCAATTTTGAGCATTCTTCGTTGGATAGTTTGAACTCATTAGTTGTTCGCAAGCAGCAGTCTGGGCAAGAGATTTGACAACAATTGCCGAGAAGTTTGATTCTGTGCGAATTAGTCGGGGGCGACGGGACACCAGTCGAACTTTTTCTGCGTTTCTGCTCTAGAATTCAGGATTTTGTCTTTGCCTAGGGCCAGCTGTGCCGAGGACACGATCCGTTTGTTATCTGGCCTATTTTTGCGTTTTTGACTTGTCCGGGATTTCGGGTTTCGAAAGCAGTTTGTCGATTCCGCGCAAGACTCGATCACGATTTCTCTTTAGAAAAAAGTTCTTGTTCAAGCGGTTGCTGAACATCCACCCACGGTGCTGCGAATCGGCTAGCCATGGATTCGTCAGAGACTTGTAAAGCTGGCCGTTCATCGGCGCTCCGCACGCTTGGAGGACGCCGCCAACGATGATGAAAATATAAATCCAGAAGGTCATGACCATTCCTTTCAATAATGCACCCATTTCAGCCATGCGATACCTAAGGCGAGAGTGAGAACAGTGACCGGAATGCCTGCCTTGCAATACTCCCAGAAAGACACGTCAACTCCTTCTCGACGGGCATTCTCGATAACAATCAAATTGGTTACGGACCCAAGAACGGTAAGATTTCCGGCGAGCGTGCTACTCATCGCCAGCGCAAGCCATGCGGTCTGCTGTGATGTCTGCGGCATCGCCCGCATGACCGGCTCGAAGAGCAGGACAGCCGGCACGTTGCTGACAAGATTGGAAAGGACCGCTGATGCAACGCTAAGCAAATCCACCGGATGCGCTAATAGAAAGTGCCAGCGCTCGACACCCCACCGGCTTACTACGTGCATCTGGAAGGTATGGACCACAATAAAAAGCCCTATGAACATGAGCAGCAGCCCCCAGTCCACTTCCTTGTAGATGCGGCTAGGTTTGATCCGATCAATCATCAAGACGGCCGCCGCTGCGACCGCGACAATCGCGATAGGAAGTCCGGTAAAGAACATCGCGATCGTTAACAAGGCAACTATGGCGCTCTTCCACTGGAGGCGGACATATGGGCCACGATCGGGCAAATGTTCGCGGTCCGCCATCGCTGCCTTACGCGTTTGACTGCCATTCGGAGCAGCAGTCTTTAAGGCGAGTGAACCTCGGTAAAGGAGTAGGATCACGAAATAATCGATGATGAGGCCCAAGAGCGCCACCGGCATCAGGTGAAGCGTGAAGTGAAGATAAGGGATGTGCGAATGTGCACCGATGAATATATTCTGTGGATTGCCGGTGATGGTGCCGGTCGAACCAATGTTGGCGGCGGTCGCCAAGCCGATCAGATGCGGCACGGGCTTATAACCGAGCCGCTTGGTCAGGTGCAGAACCAGCGGCGTCAGCGCAAGGCAGACAATGTCGTTGACGAGGAATGCCGAAAGCACGCCGGATAGTAAAATGACAACTGCCAGCAGGCCCTTAGGCGAGTGGATGCGATCGAGCGACCAGTGCGTAAGGCGGGTGAAGAAACCGCTGAGACGAAGGAAGCCGACGACAATCATCATGCCGAAGAGCAGAAATAGCGTTTCGTAATCGATGGAATCGGATGCCGTCGCCTGCGCAAGGGTAATCACTCCGGTGCAGAGCATGAGTGCTGCGCCGACAAAGGCGATCCCTGGACGGTCGAGGCGTAGCTTGGGAACCTTGCCTGCTGCCAAGCCTGCGTAGGTAATGGTAAAAAGGCACGAGGTAAGCCATAGGGTCATCGATCCGGTCAATTCAACTCCTTCTCGAAACGTTCGTCGGTGAGCCAAACGGCGGGCCTACTAACCGTATTGTTCAGCAAAATTGCGTGCCGTTAACGATCGGATGGATGGTCGGCACGGCGGTATAGCACTTGGTGGAATCAAACATAAAGCGGATGCGGTTCTCCACATAGTGATCCCATCCAAAATGTTCGTCGCCACGATGTGATTGGCATGCCCGGCTTCGGTCAAGTGTAGATCGCGTGGCCAAACGAATGTTACAGCGTTCATTGGGTCGTCCATGTTTATCCTGTATGTTGTGCGGCGATCAGTCCGCTGTCACGCAAACGTTCGTCGCCGGACGGAATTCGCGTCTCGGGCATAAAGAACCAGAGAATACCGAGGGCCACGGTTGCAACGGCGGCCAGAAACAGGAATCCTGTGCTGTAGCTTGTATGATGTACGATTGCGCCGGCGATTAGCTGGCTCAGCGAAGCGCCGATGCCGACCGCTGTGGCAATCGCACCTTGTGCTAGATTGAAGCGGCCTGTGCCGCGCGTGAGGTCTGCAATGACGAGCACCGATACAACGCCGAAAATCCCGGCACCCACGCCGTCCAAAATCTGGATCGCCACCAGAAGCACTGTGTTGTGCGTCAGTGTATACAGAATGCCTCGAATGGGCAGCACCGCAAAAGCGATGAGCAACAATGGCTTGCGACCCCATGAACCGGCGCGCCTGCCGGACCACGATGCGAGCAAGGTGATCACCAATTGGGTGGTCACTACGCACGCGGACATAAACACCATCGAGGCCCTGCCTTTGCCTTTGGAAAGCATTTCGCCGAGCAGCGGCAACATAGCCGCGTTGGCAAAATGAAACAGGACTGCCGAGCAAAGGAAAATGAGTAGTGGGCGCTCCTTAAGAAGCTCCCAAACACGCGCAGGTTTGCCATCGCCGTTGCCATGTTTGGCATTGCGGGCGAGATCGTAGTCGATCTCGTCGGGGTTGATGAGCCGAAGGCACAGAATCGTCGGAATAGCCAGTGCGAACACAAAGAAGAAGATGCCACGATTGGACAGGAAATAGCCGATGAGGCCCATCGCCACGGCGGCTGTCACATTGCCGGCCGAATTGAATGCCTGATTGCGCCCCTGCTGGCAGTCGAACATCGTCTGGCCGACGATGCCGAGTGAAATCGCACAGATTACCGGGATGAAGATGCTCGATGTGCTTCCGATAAGGACTTGCGCCGCCATCACCGGCCAGAATTTCGGAAAGAATGCAATGATCAATGCCCCGGCTGCGAGTGCTATAACACCGGCGACGATGAGCGCACGCTTCGAGCGGATACGGTCCACGATTGCGCCCGCCGGAGTCTGTGCGATAATGCCGGCGATACCGCCGACCGTCAGAGCCAGCCCCACACGCTGCTCGTTCCAGTTATAACCCGCGAGGTAAATGGCAAGAAAGGGACCGACACCCGTCTGCACGTCGGCAAGGAAGAAGTTCAACAAGTCCAAGCCGCGCAAGGTACGCTTCGATGGCTGATGCGCGTTGCCCTCGGATATGTTTTGCATCTGCGCCCGTCTTGTGTCATCGTGGCATGTATTGCGATCAGGCATAATCAAACTCCAGATCGTAATTCAGAGACACAGCAAAAGGGCCGGCACTGTGGAAGTGCCGCTCTTTGTACAGTTGCCTTAGCAATCCGCGAACGCTTAACAACGCTTAGCCGTGCGCCGCCGCATCCTTTGGATTCTTTGGGCCATGCTTGTATTTATACCCCTCCTTCTTGTGGTCCGCGATTTCGATATGGACATAATTTCGATCGCGCCAAAAGCCTTCTTGTAAAACTCAATCGCCCTGGCCGCCTCGCGTATCGTCAGACCCGCCGCCATGGGCTTTTTCATATGTTTCTATGTAAGTTCGTCGGCCCGGGAGGCGTTCCAGGAAGCGGCGCGCCGTGGGAACTCCGGTTTCAAATTCAGCGAGCACTTTCGGCGATTGACATGGCAAACCTCTTTTCTTCAGGTTTATTTAACTTTCGTATCCTCTCCAACGACTCCAGTGTAATATGTGCCGACTGGTGCGCTGTCGAGCAGTTCCATTACGTTCGCGAATGCTTCTTTCGGAATTTGCTGTACTGCGGTCTGGTGTGCCTCGATGTTCTCCCATACCTCCAGAACCACTAGTCGCGTCGGATTCTCGTGGCCTTGGAGGAGTTGGCATGACAGGCAGCCGACAGACGACGTATTCGTGGGGATCATCGACGTAAGAAACGTTCGTAGGGCTTCCGCTTTTCCTTCTTTGGCTCGAAATTCGTTGATCCGGGTGACTTTCATTGCGATTTCCTTCTGACATCTGACACAGTATCACAGAACCTGTCGATCCCGCAAAGGATATAGCGTCTCGTTTTGCGCCAACATCTGGACAAACCGCTGGATGCGCTTCGCCCGGGTTTCAGGCTTCTTAGCCATATGTACCCTGAACAAGATCGCGTATCGATTCCGGCTATCTAAGGTTTTGAAGAAAGACTTCGCCCGCTCGTTCCCGTTCAGCGCGGCTTGGAGGTCGTCGGGCGCGGTTATGCGGCTCGCTGAATCGTAAGCTGCATCCCAACGGCCATCTTTCTTAGCTCGCTCCACCTCTGCCAATCCGGCGCGCTGCATCTCTTCACTCTCGATAAGTGCGACGGCTTTCTCTCGGTTGCGCTTCGACCAAATGCTGCGCTTTCCGCGCGGGGTAAACTTCTGGAGCCAGTATTTCTCGTCCTCGCTCATTTTCTGGCCGTCGATCCAACCATAGCAGAGAGCTGCGTTGAGAGCTTGTTCGTAAGACACCGATTTGCGCCCGGACGCTTTTTTCGCCAAGCGCAACCAAATTCCAGATGACGCGCCCTGGTTCTTGTCCAGCCAAGCCGTCCAGGCATTTTTCTGGGGAAAGAATAGGATCAGCTTCCCGCCAGTCGATTGTGATTTGGTTTTCATACTTTCATAAAGGCAAATGCCCTCCGCTCCTCGTCTGATGCTCGTCGGTGATTGCTTTTACATTTTTCGTCATGGCAGGTTCTCTTCTATGTTAAAGGTTGTTTTCATATTCTATGCCGCCGATTCGGTAAATCGCGGGTTTCTTGAGTCTCCATTCTCACGATCGTGATCGAGTTCTATTGGCATCCCGCTGGCTCCATTGCTCGTAACATCTTCAGATCCCGACTGAAGGATGCAGGCGAAGGAGAGCGACATTATGAGAAGTGATTTCGCCGACAAAATTCTCGGAAGTGTTGTCGATATTCCTTTGGTTCCATATATCACGCACTGCGTATTTCGTTTCCTTCAGGAAGAGAAGATCTTTCCATTTGAAATGGAAGGCAACGGTGGTGCGGCCAGGGTTGAATAGGCAGACGGCCCAATCACCGCCGGAAAGTTGTCGGGCCCAGATTTCGTGCTTGCTGTCGGCAACAACCCGAAAGCCTTCTTTGCCGAGCGAATCTTGATCGATGGCGATCAAATCGGGATTGACGAGGATGTTGCGGATTTCGGGCTTCATGTTTCGCACATCGTTGCCGGCGATCAGCGGAGCGGCAAGCAGGCACCAAAAGCTAAAATGCGAGCGCGATTCGGCCAGCGTAAGCGAACCGTTTCCAACTTCGAGCATGTCGGGATCATTCCAGTGGCCTGCACCGGCGTATTTTTCTAGGCCAATATTTTGATCGAGGCGAAGCTTCCAGCCTTGCGACCATTGGTTGATGGTATCGTAGGTAGCGTTGATGTCGCCGGTGGTGCGCCAAAGTTGGCCGACACCGTTGGCCCAAAGCCAGGGCTTGGAAGTTCCCCATTCGCAGATGCTGAAGACAATTGGCCTGCCCGTGGCGCGCAGGGCGGTGCTCATTTTCTTATACGCGTTGGGTGCATTTAAGCCTTGGCTATGGCACCAATCGTATTTGAGATAATCGACACCCCACGAGGCATATGTCTGCGCATCTTGCGCTTCGTGATCGCGCGCTCCGGGATAACCAGCACAGGTTTGCGTTCCGGCACAGCTATAGATGCCAAATTTGAACGCGTGCGCGTGCAGATAATCCCCGAGGGCTTTGATGCCATGTGGAAAGCGCACCGGATCGCCGACGAGATTTCCGCCAGCATCGCGCTCTTTAGCCGACCAGCCGTCATCGAGATTGACGTAAACATAACCGGCGTCGCGCATGCCATTGCTGATCATGGCGTCGGCGGTCTGCTCGATGAGTTTTTCATCGATATGCGTCTGAAAAGTGTTCCAACTGTTCCACCCCATGGGAGGAGTCGGTGCAAGCAATGAAGGGGCTTGGGCCAGCACACACATGGGGAAAACGGTACAGAAAAGGATTG
>DASXDR010000154.1:0-2929 GCA_036490535.1 Tepidisphaeraceae bacterium
CATACACATATTTCGCAATCCCAGTAGACCCAACAAACGACACTGCCTTCACCAGCGGATGCGTCAATAGCACATCCACCGCCTCTTTATCCCCATGCACAATATTAAACACTCCTGCCGGCACTCCCGCTTCCACCAGCAATTCCCCCAGCAAATTCACCGACAACGGCACCTTCTCGCTCGGCTTGAGCACAAACGTATTGCCGCAAGCCAGTGCAATCGGAAACATCCACATCGGCACCATCGCTGGAAAATTAAACGGCGTAATCCCCGCGCACACTCCCACTGGAAATCGCAGGGTCTCCCCGTCCACATTCCTCGCTAAATCCGGCAACGTCTGTCCCATCAGCAGTGATGGCGTCCCACACGCAAACTCCACTACCTCAATACCCCGCTGCACCGACGCCCGCGCTTCGACAATCGTCTTTCCATGCTCACGGCAAACCGTGAGCGCAATCTTCTCGAAATTTTTGATCAAGAGTTCCCGATATCGAAACAGCAAATGCGCCCGATCCACCGCCGGCGTCGCCGCCCACGCCGGAAACGCTGCATGCGCCGCCTCAATCGCTTCCGTCACCTCACTCGCCGGCGAAAATGGCACCCGCGCAATCGCCGCTCCTGTGGAAGGATTAAACACCTCCCCAAATCGCGTGGCTTTGCTCGCAATCCATTTTCCACCGCTCAAAATTTTAATCTGCTCCACACCTGCCGCTGCCGTTGTTGTCATTTAAAACTCCTAAAAATCGAACCGCGCAATTATAACCAAAATCACCCCAATATAACCACCCTTCTTACCCTTCAAACCCTTCTCACTCTTCACACTTTCTTTTATTCCAGCGGCAGATGAATCGTAAAGTCCGATCCCTTCCCTACCTCACTGTTGACTGTCAGCCTGCCCCGATGCTCTTCGATCAATCTTCGCGTCATCGGCAGACCCAAACCCGTTCCGCCTTTTTTCGTCGAGTAATATGCCTTAAAAATATTTTCGAGATTTTCCGGCGCGATACCTGTTCCCGTATCGATCACATCAATGCACGCCTCGGTCGCATCCCGCGACACCGAGAGAATCAGCTCTCCGCCATTCTCGCTCATCGCATGCACTGCGTTGATCATCAGATTCAGCAGCGCCTGCTTAATCAATTTTGCATCCACATTCGCAATCACCGGCTCATCGGATTTCTTCACCCGTAATTGCACGCGTTGAAACTCCGCCTGCGGGTGAAAAAAGTCCGCTAATTCATCAACTAATTTGTTCAGATCAACCGGCTGCCGATCCAGTTCCAGCTTCCCCGCATAGCGCAAAAAATCATCCAGAATTTCCCGCAACCGACCCGTCTCGCGCTGAATCGTCCCGAGTCTCCTGATCAACCTCTCATATGCTGGATTCTGTGGCGACAAATCCTCCTGGAGCAATTGTAGATTCAATTGCACGGTTGAAAGCGGATTCTTGATCTCATGCGCGAGTCCCCCGGTGAGCGTCCCCAGTTCCGCCAATCGCTCTGAGTGACGCACCCGCTTCTGAATACGCAGCACCCGCCGATAGCCCACCACCGCCGCAATCGCCGCGCAGATCAACCCCAGTAATAATCCCACGATAAATGGCGCCATGAATCAATGGAAATTCTACGTCCATCCGCCGCCCAACGCGACTCGGCAATGAACTTCCCCGGTGCGTCCCACCGATCACTGATCGGACGGCACGTCGTTACAAGATGCGTCGCTGAACAAGATGAGCCGGGCCGTCCTCGGCCCGAGCCGCCACCAAACGTACAAATCGCCTTTACGCTTCCGCCTTTACTTTGGCCATTTCCCCTACCACCAGACGTTTAACGGCTTTGGCGTGCAGCCCTTTGTCTCCTTCGAATTGCTCGTACTCAACCTGCTCACCTTCTCGTAGCGAACGGAAGCCGTCGCTCTCGATACTGCTGTAATGGACGAATACATCGCGGCTATCGCTGCTCAGGATGAATCCGTACCCTTTCTTCGAATCAAACCACTTGACGTGCCCGACTGACATGGGTCCTCCTGGAGAACCATTAAAAAGACTGAAATAATTGTAGAAATCAGACGTGGAGCCCGAGACTCACTAATTTTGAGAATGTTTACCATGGCGAATGCTGCTTTCCAAGAAAATTATTGTAAAATTGCCAACAATTGACGAGGCAAAAAATTGTAAATATAGGCGTATATTTGTGTTAAGAGATTTTTAAGGCTTGCGAAATTAATTCCGCAATATTCTAATGCAACTCACTGGCATCTGAAGGATATAGGTAACAAGCGTGGCCATTGAACTTATTCAGCTTCGTAAGACGTTCGCCGCTCCCGACGGGTCAAAATTGCGCGTGGTGGATGTCGATCGGTTTACGGTCGCCGATAAGGAGCAGATTGCGCTGATCGGCACCTCGGGGTCGGGCAAGACGACGTTGCTGCATTTGATCGCGGGGATCTTGTCGCCGGACACGGGGCAGATTTTGTTTGAGAATGGGTCAGGAACTGTCGATGTGGCGAAATTGTCCGAGGCGCAGCGGGATGTGTTTCGGGGGAAAAATATTGGGTATATTTTTCAGACGCACCATTTGCTGCCTGGACTGACTGCGATGGAGAATGTGCTGTTGGGGATGTCGTTTACGGGAAGGCCGGCGGAAAAGGCCTGGGCGGAGCATTTATTGAAAGAGGTCGGGCTTTCGGATCGGCTGCACTATAAACCCGGCAAACTTTCGGTGGGGCAGCAGCAGCGGGTGGCGGTGGCGCGAGCGCTGGCGAATCGGCCGCGGCTGGTGCTGGCGGATGAGCCGACGGGAGCGCTGGATTACAACACGGCGAGAACAGTCCTGGGGCTCATACGGAATTTGTGCAGCGAGGTCGGGGCGTCGCTCTTAAATGTGACGCACGATCTGGAATTGGCGGGATTGTTTCCGAGGAAAGTTTC
>DASXDR010000159.1:0-3231 GCA_036490535.1 Tepidisphaeraceae bacterium
CGACGGGCGTGGGTTGCGTCAATGGTGTGGCATTTCCGCCGGGGCCGACGTTGACAATGACATTATCAGCTGGTGCGGGGGCAGACGTCTGCCTCAGCTCTTCCTGCGTGGGGAGTGGAGCATTAGGGCCAGCGGTGGTAGCTACTTGAGTTGGCGCTGGTGCGGTGGGCTGAGCAACCGCTGGCTGTGGGATCGCAACGGAATTGCGAACGTTGTTGCCTACATCGCTGAGCAATGCCTGCGGTGGGCGATTCGAATCAGCAATGTGATCCGAAAGAAGAATGCCCACCACGATGATAAAGGAAAGTCCAACCAGCAATCCGATTTTGGTCTCTCGTGTCATAATGCCCTCTTGGCTCATAAATCCGTCCGTGCTTGGGAGCTAGCTGCTAAAGCAGTTAGCCCGCAGTTTATATTTTTTCTATCGCTCTCATTTTAGCGGATCGACTCCGCGGATTCACGTTAATTTCTGATTCGCTGGCTTCGATTGGCTTTTTGATCAGGATTTTTGCCAAACCTCTTTCTTCCAGCATTTTGAATGCTCGCTTCGTCAGGCGATCTTCAGTGGAATGAAAGCCGATGACAGCCATCTTTCCACCCACTTTTAAAAATCCCGGGCCGCTTTGCAGCAGCGCTTCCAGATTTCCCAACTCATCATTCACAGCCATGCGCAAAGCCATAAAGGTGCGCGTGGCGGGATCGATCTTTTCATACGACCGCCCAATGGCCAATCGGATCAGCTCCGCGAGCTGATCTGTCGTAGTTATCGGCACTGCCTTGCGACGTTCGATAATCTTTCTAGCGATCTTGAAGGATGCCCTCTCCTGAGCCAGGTTAAACAGCAGATCAGCCAGCTCGCGCTCGCCGAGATGATTGACCAGGTCGGCAGCCGTTCGTTCGATTCGCGGATCAAGCCGCATATCCAATGGCATCGCCGCAGCGAACGATAAACCATACGCCTGATCAAAGAGCTGGTTTGTGGAAATGCCCAGGTCCGCCAGGATGCCATCCACCTGAGCTATTCCCACCTCGGCCAGGACATCGCCCAATTCAGCGAAATTGGCGTGGAAAAAGCGTTTTTGGCAATCAACGTTTGCCAAACGATCTCGAGCGAATTCCAGATTGCGCGGGTCGACGTCCAGGCAGATGAGCTGGCCGCTCGACCCTAATTTTTGGCCAATCGCCAGAGAATGGCCGCCGCGCCCCAGCGTGCAATCGACAAAAACCTGCCCCGGTGCTGGCTGGAGAATCTCCAGCACTTCATGCAGGAGCACGGGATCGTGGCCTGTGGCGGGTAAGTCCATAAAGCTCAAGCGAAATTGATATTCTCTGTTAAGCCAGTTTCTCCAGCGCGGTCCAGTAGCGACAAGAGGTGCGCGCACTCAGCATGGCGGCTACGACGACGAATAAGAATAATCAAACCATGATGCGAGAGTTTTTCTGCCAATTTCAGAAAGTCATCCCGGTTGCAGGTCAGCATCAATCGTTTTTCTCTAGCAGCAAATGAAAAAACTTCTTCATCAGTCGATTCGATGCTTAGCAGGTTGCGCAGCTCAACGACATCATGCCCTTCATTTCGAAGAACACGAGCAATTTCAGCAGGAACATCGTGGTCGAGGAAAAATCGCACGTTTTGATTGCTAGATTTTGTCGCTCATTTGACGAGCGATCAATGCATCAATCTCGCCGCGATGGTCTTCGTAATAAGCCAGACATTCATAGACTTGCGATCGCTTAAGATCAGGGAAACTACGAACAACATCATCTACCGTGCTGCCAGACACAAACAACCCGACCACGTCATGAACACCGATGCGCGTGCCTTGCACGATCATATTTCCGCCGCGCACGCCGGTAACGCGATGCAAATAGCGATAGTCTGTGCTGGTTGGTTGCATATTTACATTATATCACGTGTCGGAGAAGAATCCGGATCGCTGTCTCATCCCCCACCCGGGCTTGGCGAGGCGGGGTGCATCGACATATCTCCCGTGCCCATCCCCGGATGCGTGCGGACGTTACGGGTGAAGCTGAAGCGATCCAGCACTTTTTCCTGGAAAAGTTCCAGGTAAAGATAAATGGCCGGAGTAATGTAAAGCGTGATGATCTGAGCTACGATCAAGCCGCCGACGATGACCAGGCCGAGGGGAATGCGGCTGGCACCATCGGCGCCGAAGCCGGCGGCAATCGGAATCGCGCCCATGATCGCGGCCATGGTGGTCATCATGATCGGGCGGAAGCGGTCCATGCTGGCATCGTGAATCGCCTGCTCGGCGGTTTGCCCCTGCGCGACGCGCTGGATGGCGAAATCCACAATCATGATGCCGTTCTTCTTAACGATCCCCATCAGCATGAACATGCCGATGTACGCGTATAGCGAAGCTTCCTGATGGAAGATCAGCAGCGTCGCCAAGCCGCCCACCAACGCCACCGGCAGCGATGAAAGCACCGTGATCGGATGCAGATAGCTTTCATAGAGAATGCCCAGGATCACGTACATCACGAACACTGCCAGGAACAACAGAACGGTCAGATCGCGCACAGTATTTTTGAAAGTCAGCGCTTCGCCTTGAAACTCGGAGCGCATGGTGGAGGGCACAATCTGGGCGGCGGTTTTTTCGATGAAATCAGTTGCGGTGCCCAGCGGCACTCCGGGCATCAGGTTGAACGAAAATGTCACGCTCGTGAACTGATTCAAATGCGAAATCGATTGCGGGCCCAGCGTGGAATTCCACTTGGCCACGGCGCTCAGTGGAACCGTGCGCGAGCCGTCGTCGCTCTTGATATAGAGCAGATCCAGATTCTCTGGCTCACTGCGATCCGAGTCCTTGGTCTCCAGAATCACCTGGTACTGATTGGTCGGACGCTTGATCAGATACACATAATTCTGGCTGTAAGCATTGCGCAGCAGATTTTCAATGCGGGTCGGCGAAATGCCATAGCTGGCGGCCTGGTCGCGCAGGATCTGGATTTGCAACTGCGGCGTCTGGAGATACATGTCACTGGAAACTCCGCCCATCGCCATGGGAAGGAAGATTTTACCGGTTTGGCCCATGAATGCGCCAAAGAGTTTTCCGGCAGTGGCATACACCTCATTCGGATCGACGCCGGAAATAGCAAAGGAAAATTCTCCAGTAGATCGGCTGGCGGCGCCGGTGCTGATCTGCAATGTCGGCTGCGGGATCAGAAAGGCGAGCAAGCCCGGATTAGCCGCGATAATGGCGCCCGAAA